>CAZMFA010000008.1:0-23484 GCA_964565515.1 uncultured Candidatus Saccharibacteria bacterium
GAGAGCCTGCTCTCGTGGGTTCAGGCGACGTATCAATAGCCACTATTTGCGGAGGAGGTGGGATTCCTCCTCACCCGTCGCTTCGCTCCTCCTTCGGAGCCACGGACTCTCACTTCATCCTGCATAGCAGGCGCGAGAGTTCCGTTCGAATTCCCTCGTAGATGCAAAGACAGGCACATCGTGAAGATGTACCCGTTCTTGCATTTGCGGAGGAGGTGGGATTCGAACCCACGTGGGGCTTTTGACCCGCCAGCCGATTTCGAGTCGGTGCCATTATGACCGCTTTGGTACTCCTCCATTTATCTCCCTTCTTTCCCCTCGCAGGGGAAAGAAGTGTGCCCCCGGACGGAATTGAACCATCATCATCCCCTTAGGACGGGGCCGCTACTATCCGTTGAGCTACGGGGGCATTCGTAAGATGAACCTAGAATAAGTATTACTGGAAAATGGCCATTTTTTCAATAGTACGATATTATTTTGACTATGGCCATCAAGCGGGAAATGCCGGAACGGCAGGGTCAAGAGTTATCCGACGAAGCTGCTGAAAAAGTGAAGAAAACCGTCGCACGCCTCAAGGCGGAAGGGTTTGATTTTGAGATAAGCGAGAACCCCGACGCCTACGTCGTGACGACGAAGAAAGAGGGCGGGAGTTTAAAGAGCACGTACATTATGAAGCTCGGCGGGAAGCTCCCGATCGGCGGCGACTGGTATGGAATCGATAAATTCATCGAGGCCTCCTTGCGATATCCCAACGATGATATTAATATAGCTGTTAGGAAATTGAAGGAGGAAAGGGAATAATCGAGATGCACCCTTAGCTTAATGGGAAAGCGCCACATTGACATTGTGGAGAGAATAGGTTCGATCCCTATAGGGTGCACACTTCGACCCTGCTCAGTGCAGGCAAGAAGGGCCTATAGCTTAGTGGTAAAGCACGTGCATGGCATGCACGGAATCGGGGTTCGATTCCCCGTAGGTCCACAAAAGAATTTGCTATAATCAACCTATGGAAGAAAACAACAAACATGTCGTCGCGTCGGCGGGATGGTCGTGGGGAGCGTTTCTCTTCGCCTTGCCCTTTTTGGTCGGTATTAAAAAATACAAGCTGCTCTGGTGGTACCTCCTCGCCCTCATTCCGTTTGTGAACATCGTCTTCTTTATCGTTTTCATGGTGTATTTGGGCGTTCGGGGCCACGATCTTGCGGCAAAGAGTCCGCAGTTCAGTCATCAAACCGAGTACGACGGATTTTTCCGGGTGTTCGACCATGCCGGGAAAGTGCTCGTGGTGGTCGCAGTGATCATTCTCCTCATTTTCGCCATCTTGAGCGTTGCTGGCATTGCCGGGAGCTTCTTCGGCTTCGGCGCCTTCAGTGGGATGCATCGCCCGTATTAATTTCTTGATATGCATGGCCCGCTTGGTCTATGATGACCGGCGGGGAGGGGTGGCAGAGTTGGTCTAACGCGCCGCACTTGAAATGCGGTAAAGGAGCAATCCTTTCGTGAGTTCGAATCTCACCCCCTCCGCAAATGCAAAACCAGTGCATCTTTATGATGCGCTGGTGATACAAGAGCGTCTCAAACAGTGAACCTCGCGGATCAGCCCGTGGCGTATCTCTCATTGAACCCAGCATACCATTTCAGGTATGCTTCTTTCATATATGAAGGTAGATAAATTGAAACCTAATCTCGGATTTTGGAAAAAACTCAAAAAGCCCATCATGGCCATGGCGCCCATGGCGAACGTCACGGACGCCGCTTTCCGCCGGATGTTCGCGGATCTCGGGCGGCCGGACGTTTTCTGGACGGAATTCGTTTCGGTCGAGGGGTTGCTTTCACGGGGGCGAGAGAAGCTTTTAGTTGATCTTCAATACAGCAAGGACGAGCACCCGATCGTCGCGCAGATCTTCGGCGGCAAGCCGGAGCAGTTCGAGGAGATTGGCTCCCTGATCCGCGGCCTCGGGTTCGACGGCATTGACATCAATATGGGATGTCCCGACGCGGGCGTCGAGAAATCCGGCGGGGGAGCCGCGCTCATCAAGAATCCCGCTCTCGCGAAGGAAATCATCCGGGCCGCGAAGCGGGGAGCCGGAAAACTCCCCGTCTCGGTCAAAACGCGGATCGGATACCGGAAGAACGAAATCGAAACATGGATCCCGGCGCTTCTCGAGGAAGATATCGCGGCCTTGACGATCCATCTCCGGACGCGGAAGGAAATGTCCGACGTGCCGGCGCATTGGGAGATCGTGCCGGAGATCATTGCGATGCGCGATCGCATTGCGCCCCGGACGCTTCTCTTGGGGAACGGCGACATTGCGTCCCTCGACGAGGCGAAAGAGCGCGTGAAAGAAACGGGCCTCGACGGTATCATGATCGGCCGGGGCGTTTTCGGGAATCCGTGGTTCTTTTCAGGCCGCGTTCCCGATATAAAGGAAAAGCTCGAAAGATTGGTGACGCATACGAAGCTTTTCGAGAAACTCTACAAAAGCAATACCGAGAAGAGGATAAAGAATTTTAATGTCATGAAGAAACATTTCAAAGCATACGTTTCCGGTTTCGACGATGCGAAAGAACTCCGTATCGAACTCATGGAAGCCTTGGATGCTGCGGGCATCCGCCGGATTATTGAAGGATTTTTAAGAAATCTTTCTTGAATGCCTTCCCTTCTATTTTGATCGCCACCAATACATTGGGGTTCTTTTGAGCCCATGTCCGTCGTTCCACGACCGTCATCCCTCTCGTGATTTCACCTCTGGTTTCTATCCTGATATCCATGGGCTGAAGCTTGTATACCGAAGGATTGATCAAGTAATAAGCGGCCAGGGGATCGTACATCAATGCGCCCTTCACTTTTTCATTGATCGTCAGTCCATAAATATACTTATTCACCATCTTTAAAGCGGATTTGGTGAGCGAAGTTTTTTTTAGTCCTTGGAAGTCAGTTTTTTGCAGAATTATGTTATTGCAGGCGTCGAGGGGTATCAACACCTTTCTCACTGCCGACCTGAATACGATATCTGCGGCTTCCGGATCAACAAAAATATTGAACTCGGCGACCCTGTTCTTATTCCCGGGCACATCAATCGCCCCGCCCATGATCACTAGTTGTTTGATAAGCGAGGGAAGTTCCGGGTCGCGGATGAAAGCTTTTGCTATGTTGGTTTCCGGACCGATGACAACGACCGAAATCTCCCCGGGATTTTCCCGGACTATTGATATGATTTTTTCCACGGCGTTGCCCGTCAATTTTTCCCGCTTTTCGATCATCGCGCCGTCGAGGCCACTCTTGCCGTGGACGACGGCCTTTATCAGTTTTCGTTTGAGGGGCCCCGAGGAACCCGAATAGAGAGGGATAGCGGTGCCTAGGAGATCGAGTATGTATCGAGCATTGTCGGTCACGTTTTGAATCGTGCTGTTTCCAGCAACGGTTGTAACGGCTTTGATGTCCGCCATCCCGGACTTCTCGAGAAGTATGATGGCTAAGGCGTCATCATGTCCCGGATCGGTGTCAACGATGACGGGTATTTTATTTTTCTTCTTGTTCATGCGCTTCTAAATATTTTAACAATCCCTCGACTGATTTTATGCCTGGGAATTCACTTTTACCATCACTCTTTACGTGGAGAACGTTTATTCCGCAACTCCGCGCGGGAAGTATGTCCGAATTTACGGAATCTCCGACCATGAGGATCTCTCCCGGACTCAGCCCCTTCTCGGATATGATTTTTTTGAAGATCTTCTGTCCGCCCCCCTTGGGCATCGCCTCACCTTTTATCCAGCCTATAAATAGGGAGAAAACGCTTTTGTCTATGCCGGCACAAGATAAAATTCTGTCTGCCTGATCGCCCGGGCCGTCGGTTATAGCTCCCAGTTCATAACCCATTTCTTTCAGGGAACGCAATAAAGATCGAACCTGCGGCAGTTCGCTTATGAATGTGCGGGGATCCAATTTACCTATTGCCTCATACCACTCCAGCAAACCGACATTATAGGTTTCAAATGCTTTTTCTCCGCGCCCGTCAAAAATCCGCCTGTGCTCATCAGCTATACGTTTTGCTTCCCCGATGGGGATATTAAGGCAAGAAGCGAGAGTTTTCTCGAGGAGTGAGGAGTATTGTCTGTAATATCGGGAGGCCGATTTGCCGTATACAAGAGTATTGTCTACATCAAAAAGTATAAGTTTTATTTTCATGGAAGTAGAGAGCCGTAAAAAACACCCTGCTTGGCGAGAGGGTGTTAGTGGTAATAAAAGTCGTTGATTTAAGACAAATACATCAGCACCCCTTTCGCCCGAAAAGGTGGTTGCGATGCCAAGAATTTATCGTGATTATTAATCTCATTAATTTAACTATTATACATGATCCAAACATTGTCAAATCAAGCGCCTTGCCAGCGCGAAAATTGAATTCACTTCGTCTTTAAGGTATCCTGAACTTCATGAAGAAATTCAGACCGAGGAAGTTCGAAAAGCGGGAGAAGTTTAACGGGCGCACCTCCCATAATCAGGAGAAGATATATATGTACGGCAGGCACGCGCTTGAGGAAGCGCTCGCGAAAGCGCCGCACACGGTGAGGAAGGTATTTCTCTCGCCTGAAGCCGCCGAGCGCGACCTTCGGGAGAACCTCTCGAAGCGGGGGATTCCGTTCTCGATCATGAAATCGAACGACGCGGCGCACCTCGTGGGGAAAGACGCCTCGCACCAAGGCGTGATCGCGGTTGTCGCCCCCGGATCGCTCGTCCAGGATTTCACTATATTCAAAAAGAATCTCCAGCCGACGAAGGAAACCATCCTCGTTCTTTTGGATGAACTGACGGACCCGCAAAATGTCGGCGCGATCATCCGGAGCGCCGCCGCCTTCGGCGCGTCGGGTGTTTTGATCCCCGAGCATCGGCAGGCGCCGGTGACGGGAGCCGTCGTGAAGGTTTCGGCCGGCATGGTCTTTTCGGTGCCCTTGGTCTCGATCGGAAATGTGAACTATACCGTCCACAATCTGAAAGAGATGGGGTTCAAAACCTACGGCCTCGTGATGAATGGAACCATGAATGTCGCGGACGAGAAATTCGAGGCGCCGACACTCTTCATCGTCGGGAACGAGGGGAGGGGGATCCGGGAAAAAACGCTGGAACTTTGCGACGTACGGCTCAGGATCCCAATGAATCCGCGGTGCGAATCGCTGAACGCGTCGGTCTCCGCGGCCGTCGTCCTCTATCAGTGGAGCGTGCGTCACTTGAAATGAGCGGGTTGTCGAATTTTGAATTTTGATTGAATTCAGAAATTCACGAATTAAATAATTTACTCGAAATTCGAAATTAAATCATTCAAACTTTATGAAGAATTTTGATCTTATTGCCGAGCCCTGGGAGGACTACGAACTCCTCGATTCCGGTGACAACAAGAAACTCGAACGGTACGGGGAGTACTTCGTCGTGCGGCCGGAGACGCAAGCGATCTGGAAACCGCTCCGGGGGGGCGATTGGAAGAAAGCGCAGGCGGAATTTAGCTGGAACGGCGGGAAGGGAGCGTGGAAAAACAAGGACATCCCCGCATTGTGGGAAATGTCATGGGGTGATGTCCGCTTCACGGCGCGTCTCACGTCTTTCAAACATACCGGTATTTTCCCGGAGCAGGCGGTGAACTGGGCATGGCTCAAAGAACGCGTCGCCGCGCTCACCAATCCCCAGGTTTTGAATCTTTTCGGGTATACCGGCATCGCGAGCATCGCCGCGGCGAAGAGCGGCGGCGCCGTCACGCACATCGACGCGTCGAAACAGAGCAATCTGTGGGCGAAGGAAAACGCGAAACTCTCCGGCGTTCCGGAAGGCGCGATGCGCGTCCTCTTGGATGACGCTTTGAGATTCGCCGAGCGGGAAGTAAGACGCGGGCATACCTACGAAGGCATCATCCTTGACCCGCCGGCATTCGGCCGCGGGCCGGAAGGTGAAGTGTGGCGCATCGAAGAGGATATCCCGAAACTCTTCGATGTCCTCGCAAAACTCCTTGCAAAAAAGCCGGACTCGTTTTTCCTGTTGAACGGGTATGCCGCCGGGTACTCGCCGCAATCGTTCTTGCAAGCGGTCGAGGGATCGTTCCCCGAAGCGCAGCGCGCCGAGTTCGGCGAGATCGCAATCCGCGAGCAAGCGTCAAGCCGGATCGTCCCGTCGGGCATTTACCTCCGATTCGTGCGATAATCCCCTCCATGGGTTCGGACGAAAAACTGGTGGAACTCTGCCTCGAGGGAGAAGAAAACCTCTTCGACGTCATCGTCAAGCGGTACGCCGACCATATTTTCAATTTCATCCATCAGTATGTTCGAGACGAAGGAAAGGCGGAAGATCTGACGCAGGATGTCTTCTTCCGCGTTTGGAAGAATCTCAAGAAGTTCGACACGAAGCGGAAGTTCAAGGTGTGGCTCTTCCAGATCGCGCGAAATGCGGTCATCGATCATCTCCGGAAACGGAAGGAATTGAAATTCTCGGATATCGAGACCGAGGAGGAGGGAAGCATCGTGGAAAATATCGAGGACGACGACGAAAGCGCAAGCGAGATCCTGGAGCGGAAGGAAATAAAGACGATGGTTGGGAAGATGCTCGAAGACCTTTCGCCGGCATACCGCTCGGTCCTGACACTCTACTACGAGGACCAAATGAACTTCCGGGAAATCGCGGAAACGACGGAAACTTCCGAAAATACCGTGAGGAGCAGGCACCGAAGAGCCCTCCGAGCCCTCAAAAAGAAGCTGGAAACCTACGACGCAACGAAATCTTAGGGTTTCCCGTATCTATTCTCAATGGAAAGGTATACCGATCATTTGGGGAATATACTCTCCGAATTAGATCATCGAACCGTCTCCGGCCTTGCCGATCGGATCATTTTCGCTTTGGAAAAGAAGAGGAAACAGCTTGCGGAAAGAAAAGCGACGGTTTTCGGCGTCCTTACAGCCGGATCGATCGCAGGGCTTTACTTTATAGTCCAAGCGGCGGGAGCGGCGTTTGCCGCGGCGGGGACAGCACAAATCTTTCCGCTTATCTTTTCGGATTTTAACACCGTCATGGCGAACTTCGGCGATTACTTCGCGTCTCTCGCGGAATCGCTTCCCGTTCTCCCCGTCATCGGCTTTCTCACTCTTATGCTGGTGCTTTTTATTTCTTTAATCCTTGCAGTAAAAAATTTCAAGAAGGCCGTCAAAGCAAAATTGTATTATGAACAAAGATATTCTTAAGGCGAAATGGTTTTGGGTCGTCATCGGGGGAATCTTCGAAATCATTCTCCTTCTTTTGGTTTTCCGATTCGGCGTTGTTATGGGAATTCGGAGAGCGAACTTCAATGAGGATTGGGGAAGGAATTATGGGCGTTTCTTCGGTGAACCGAAGCCAGGCTTTTTCGTCTCGTTTGGCGGGGGGAGCGGCCTTCGGAGCGCTTTCGGGAATGCTGGAACGGTGATTTCCATGGGGTCGAGCACGATCGTTATCAAATCGAATGACAACAACGAAAAGACCATTGCCGTCGATACGAGCACGGTGATCCGTGCCGGCACGTCGAACGCCACCCTTGAAGATATCCACGTGGGGGATCCGTTGGTCGTGATCGGCGAGCCGAGTTCGACCGGCGCAATCGAAGCGAAGCTCATCCGGATCTTCCCGGCGGATGGTCCTGTTATGCTCTATCGCGCAACGGGAACCAGCCAATAAAAATAAGATGTTGAAAATTTTCAAAAAGAAGTGGGTTCTTGCCGTCGTCATCGTAGTCGTTTTGGTCGCCGGTTATTTCATTTTCTTCAAGAAGAGCGTCGTCACAGCCTACGCGATCGCGACGGTTTCGCGGGGGACCATCGTTTCGTATGTGAGCGGCACGGGCCAAGTTTCCGGCGAAAACCAAGTGAATATCACGCCCCTGGCATCCGGAAAGGTGACAGCTGTCGAAGTCAAGCAGGGGAATTACGTGAAAGCCGGACAGGTAATCGCCATTCTCGACGAATCGGCGGCATCGTCTTCCGTGGGCCAAGCGAAGGCGGCTCTTGCGAGCGCGGAAGCGAATTATGAAAAGCTCATCGCGGGACCGGCCAGTTTACAGATTCAAGCGTCTGAGCTTTCCGTCGACTCGGCGGAAAATTCGCTGAATCACACCTACGTGAGCTTGTACAACGACATGAATTCCGTGTACACGACCGTGTACAGCTCCATCCACAATACGACGGACGGGCTTTTTAACAACCCCAATACGTCCCTTCCGACGCTCATCTATTCGTCGAGCGACATGCAGTCGGGGATCAACGCTCAAAACGACCGCGCTTTGGTGAACAGCGAGCTTGCTGCGTGGCAAAGCGAGCTGCAAGCATTGAGTCCGACGGCAACCTCCAGTGCGTTTGATGCTGAAGCCCAAGCGTCGCTGAACCATCTTGCGGTGATCAAAAACTTTTTCATCAATCTGGAAGATTCGCTCGTGAATGCCGTCGCTTCTCCTTTGTTCAGTGCAACGACTATCGCATCCGACCGGTCGAGCGTCGCATCGGCTGTCACGAGCGCCGAAGGAAATATTTCGACCATCATTTCCGATATACAAAGCATCCAAAGCGGCAAAAATTCCTTGGCGCAAGCGCAAAATTCCCTGGCGCAGCTTGAAACGCCGCCAACGGATGCCGACATCAAGGCAGCTGAAGCTCAAGTTTTGAATGCTGAAGCGTCGGTGCAGAACGCTCAAACCAATTACAACAACAACATCATCACGGCGCCTTTTTCAGGCGAAGTCGCCATTTTAAATATTCAAGTGGGCGACCTTATCACCGGATCGACGGTTGCGGGAACCACCGGTTCCACCGAGATCGGAACGATCGTCGCGAACCAAAAGATCGCCGAAGTGACGCTGAACGAAGCCGACGTGGCGAACATCGCGATCGGCGATCTTGCAACGGTGACGTTCGATGCGCTGCCTGATCTCACGGTCGTGGGGAAGGTTGCCGAAATCGATAATGTGGGGACCGTGAGCCAGGGCGTCGTGAATTACAACGTAAAGATATCACTTGAAACACAAGATCCTTCCATTCGCGCCGGCATGAGTGTGACGGCGAATATCGTAACGGGCGTCCACCAGGATGTTTTGATCGTCCCGAATGCGGCCGTAAAGTCGCAAAGCTCCGTGAGCTACGTGGAAACGCTCGACAAGTCGGCGATAACGCCGGCAGCTGCGGGAAGTTCCCTCGTCGTCTCTTCGGTCGCTCCGAAAGAAGCGGTCGTGCAGATCGGAGCAGTGGACGATTCGAACACCGAAATCAAAAGCGGGCTTTCGGAAGGAGACATTGTCGTAACGCAAACCAACGGTTCTTCTGCAGGCACTGTCTCGGCGACCCAAACGGGAGGCGCGGGTCGGTTCGGTGGCCCCGGTGGCGGCATATTCCGCATCGGCGGATAAATCAAACATGATAGAATGCCGCAACATTCAAAAGACCTACGGCGGCGGCGGGGATGCCGTGACGCAGGCCTTGAAGGGAGTTTCCTTCATCATTAAGGACGGCGAGTACGTCGCGATCATGGGGCCATCCGGCTCCGGCAAATCGACTCTGATGCACATTTTGGGTGCGCTCGACACGCCGACGTCCGGCCACTATCTCTTGGACGGCAAGGACATTTCGTCCTTCTCCGAGGCGGAACTCGCGGATATTCGGAAAGAACGGATCGGATTCGTCTTTCAATCTTTCAATCTTCTGCCGCGGGCGACCGTCATCCGGAACGTTTCGCTGCCTTTGATCTATGCCGGCGTCCCGAAGGAGGAGCGGACGGAGCGGGCGAAAGAAGCCATCTTGGCTGCTGGTCTCGATGAGGCGCACTTTACCTATCGCTCCAACCAGCTGTCCGGCGGGCAGATGCAGCGTGTCGCGATCGCCCGCGCGCTCGTAAACAATCCGGCCATTATCTTGGCCGACGAACCGACCGGCAACCTCGATACGCAAACGGGAGAAATCGTCCTCGGGACGTTCAAAAAATTGAATGACGAGGGGAGAACCATCATCCTCATTACGCACGAACCCGATGTCGCGATGCATGCGAAACGCATCGTCCACATCAAAGACGGCAAAATTTTAAGCGATGCGCCGGTGAAAAGCCATGAAAACCACTGACCTTATCGAAGAAACCTATTGGGCGTTGACCGCAAACAAGGCGCGGACATTTCTCACCATGCTCGGCATCGTGATCGGCATTGCATCCGTCATTGCGATGATTGCGATCGGGCAAGGTACCCAGGCCCAGATCCAGGCGAGCATCCAATCGGCGGGCGCGAACCTTCTCTTCGTTGTACCGGGTAGTCAGAAGGGTGTTGGTATACAAGTTTCGGGCGGCCGGGGCAGCGCGCAAACGCTGACGGAAGCGGACGCAAACGCCATTGCAAACGGAGTACCGTCGGTTACCGCCGTCGCGCCGGCCTTGAATCTCCGATTTCAGGTGACGGCGCCGGGCACCAACACGAACGTGCAAATTATCGGGACAACCCCGGACTATGCGGGCGTACGGAACGTTCAAATGGCGGAAGGATCGTTCATTTCGAGTGCAAACCTCCAATCCTTTGAACGCGTTGCCGTGATCGGCCCGACCGTCGAAAGCGATCTCTTTGCGACGGGAACGGATCCTGTCGGGAAAAACATCAAGGTCAACGAGGTGCCGTTTCGTATCATCGGTGTTACGGTCTCGCAAGGCGGAAGCGGTTTCAATAGCGCCGACGATATGGTTTACGTGCCTTTGACGGCGGCTGAGCGGTATTTGGCGGGAGATACCTACATCAGCCAGATCAGCGTCGAAGCGGCGGATTCGCAGTCGATGGATGCCGTGCAGCAGGGGATCACGAACCTCCTGCTCCAGCGGCACCACATTTCGAATCCCGCTCTCGCCGATTTCAGCGTTTACAATCAAGCGCAAATCGTCGCAACGGCATCGACGATCACGAACACATTCACCATGCTCCTCGCCTCGATCGCCGGCATCTCGCTTCTCGTCGGCGGCATCGGCATCATGAACATGATGCTCACGACCGTCACCGAACGGACGAGGGAAATCGGGCTCAGGAAGGCGATCGGCGCGCAGCGGAAAGACATCATTTCCCAGTTCCTTGTGGAGTCGGTCGCCATCACCTTCTCCGGCGGCTTCGTCGGCATCATTCTCGGGTGGGTCTTGGCGTCCCTCCTTTCGCTCCTTGCCGGCATAACGACGCAAGTATCCGTTTTCTCGGTCCTCTTGGCGTTCGGCGTCTCGGCCGCCATCGGCATCTTATTCGGCTACTATCCAGCCCGCAGGGCTTCGCGGTTGAATCCGATCGAAGCGCTGCGGTATGAGTAGGGAAAGGTCGCAGATAATGAAAATACCATGCAAAAAAATAAAACAGCCATCATCGTCGGCGTCGTTTGTTTGATCGTCGGCCTCGGCGTCGGTTTCTTGGTCGGTGGCGGCTCGACCGGCGGCAACAAAACGTTGTCTTCGAACGGTACACGTCAGTTCACGAGGAACGGCCAAAACGGATCGGGCGTCGTGGGAACCGTAAGCGAAGTCGCGACGAACAGTATCACCGTGTCGCTTCCGAACGGAGGATCGGAGATCGTCTTTTATTCGACGTCGACCCCGATCATGAAATCGGTTGCAGCGTCGTCGTCCGACCTTACGGCAGGCGAGGGGGTCGTCGTGGTCGGCACGCCGAATGCGGACGGTAGCGTGACCGCGAATTCGATCCAGCTGCGCCAAACGTCCGGCGGACCGCAAGCCTACGGGCAAACGCAATAAATAAGGAAGGTATCGACAGAAACGAATCCCGCCGGCCTATAAGACCGGCGAGATTTCTTTTTGCGTCCCTACGAGGAATCGAACCTCGATCCCAGGTTCCGCAAACCTGTACGGCACATGCCCCGCACTTGATAATAATGTCAGTGCCCTCAAGAGGAATCGAACCTCTATTTCGAGATCCGCAATCTCGCGTCCTATCCGTTGGACGATGAGGGCTTAGTGTCAGGATATATTCATGAATACTGATAATCAAGTGCGGGGTCCGTTGACCCCGCATGAAAGCGAAGCTTCATACGGGGCAGGTCTCTAGGGACAGCTGTTCCACGTTACAACCCCAGGCCTACTCGATCGATAAGAACGTCCAAGAGGCCTTCTTCGTAACTCCCTTCGGTGAGCTTCTCTTTGAGAAATTCGCGCACCTCGCTTGTTATATCTTTCTCGAGCGGCAATTTCAAATACTGGTTCACCGCAACGTTCCGCCGGAAGACGAGAAGGTTATTCCGGCGTTCGCGCTCCACGATGGCAAACCCCTTCATTTCGGAATAGCGGTACGGGGTCTTCGATGCCCCGACGGTGCAGGATTCCTCCCCGAGGACGAACTTCACCTTTTCCGGTTTCCGGTTGCTCAGCGCGACGACGAGGATGCCGGCGATCAAGAGGAAAATCATGAAGAAGAAATTCCGACCGAACCATCCGAAGATGATCATGGCGAGGAATACGATGCCGAAGATGAAATACCATCCGACACTCTTTTCGATGTAATCGAATTCCGGCGCTTCCCACGTTATTTTCTTTTCGTCGGCCATGAGTCAATTATAACTTTTTGTAGCCTCACCGGGAATCGAACCCGGATTTACGCCGTGAAAGGGCATTGTCCTAGCCGTTAGACGATAAGGCCGTAACATTCACAGACTTTTCTGCGGAGGCGGAAGGATTCTCCCGCGCCTCTCGACTTGCGCCTCGGGCTGGGCACCGCCTCGCGTCCCTCGACGAGCTCGGGACATGCTCCGGCGTTCGAATCCCCATGCACGCAAAGCAGTTTGCGTGCATGGCACTCCTGCGGAGGCGGAAGGATTCGAACCTTCGAGGGGATTGCTCCCCTAACATCTTAGCAGGATGCTGCCTTAAGCCACTCGGCCACGCCTCCACATTCCGAAAAAATCCGCGAACTGCTTGTATTTATATCATTTATCTGTTAGCTTTACAACCATATGAAGCGCCCTCCTATCATTGTCATCATGGGTCACGTGGACCATGGGAAAACCACGCTCTTGGACTATATCCGAAAGACGAATCTTGCCGCACGGGAAGCCGGCGGCATTACGCAGTCGATCGGCGCCTACGAGATCGAACAGAAGGGTTTGAAAATGACGTTCATCGACACGCCGGGTCATCAAGCATTCTCGAACATGCGGCGGTACGGCGCGCGGGTCGCGGACATCGCGGTCTTGATCGTCGCAGCGGACGACGGCGTTCAGCCGCAGACGAAAGAAGCGATTCAAATCGCACTGGACACGAAGACGCCCTTCGTCATTGCCGTGAACAAGATCGACAAATCGAACGCCAACATCGAAAAGACGAAAAAGGATCTGGCACAAGCCGGCGTATTGCTTGAGGGGTACGGCGGAAATGTTTCGTGGCAAGAACTGTCGGCGAAGACCGGCGAAGGCGTCCCGGAACTCCTCGACCTCATCGCGCTTGCGGCGGAAATGGAAGATCTGGAATATGATCCATCGCACGATGCATCCGGCATCATCCTCCAGAGCACGAAAGATCCCCGAAAAGGAGTGGTTGCGAGCGGCATTTTGAGGGATGGGACGCTCCAAACCGGCCAAGTCATCGCAACGGGGAGCGTAAGTGGCAAGGTGCGGCAAATCAACGATTTTTTGGGAAAGAACGTTTCGTCGGCGGTGCCGAGTTCTCCGGTTGTCGTTGTCGGATTCGAAAAGATGCCGGGCGTCGGCGAAGAATTCCATGCGTCGTTCAATCTCGAGGTCAGGGGTATCAGAGCGGAAAAGACCGAAGAAAAAGAAGCCGTTGAGGTCGGCGGCAGCGAGCACTTGAACCTCGTTTTGAAATCCGACGAAATGGCGTCGCTCGAGGCCTTGAAAACGATCATTCAGAACACGAACTTTCAAGTGCCGGTCAAGATCATCCAAGAAGGGGTCGGCAACATCACCGAAAACGACGTGAAGGATGCCGCCGCTTTCAACGCGTTGGTTCTCGGGTTCAAGACAAAAACGGACAAGTCGGCGGAAAACCTCGCGAAGACGCAAAAGGTGAACGTCATCGAGTCGCCGATCGTGTACGAGCTCGAAAAGAGCATCAAGGAATACATTGAAAAATCGACGCCGCGGGAAATGCGGAGAATCGAGATCTTAAAAACGTTCGGCGCCGCAAAGGGCAAGGAGCAGGTTGTCGGAGGAAAGATCGTCTTGGGGCCGGTCAAAAACCAAGAGTCGTTCGAGGTGTGGAGCGATAAGCGGAAGATTGGCGAAGGAAAGATTTTGAATTTGCAGTCCCAAAGAAAGGATACCGCAGAGGCCCCCACGGACACCGAAGTCGGCCTCTTGGTCCAGTGCGATACCGGGATCAAGGTGGGGAACATACTCATCTTCGCGTCCTAATATGCGTCCGTTCAGGAATCTGAAAGCGGGGAGCGTCATTCAAGGGGAGCTGAACAGGATTTTTCAGAGTGACTTCGATTTCGGGGGAGCCATTGCGACGATCACGGGTGTCGAAGTTGCAGAGGATATGTCGACCGCGAAGGTCAAGGTTTCTATCCTGCCCTTTGAAAAAGAGATAGAAGTGTATAAAATAATCGAAGGAAGGAGACGCGAGATTCAAGGCAGGCTGCTCCGGAAAATGAACATCAAGCCGATGCCGAAGCTCGAATTTTCCATCGACCAAGCGAACGGAACGGCCTAGTAGCCAAGTGGTAAGGCAAGGGTCTGCAAAACCCTTATCCGGGAGTTCGATTCTCCCCTAGGCCTCAGGGTCTCGCTCGGGTGGCGGAATGGTATACGCGAGGGACTTAAAATCCCTTGGTCGCAAGGCCGTGTGGGTCCGAGTCCCACCCCGAGCACATTAAAACCATGCAAAAGAAAATCATACTTTATCTTGTTGGTATTCTTCTCTTTCTCATTGCCTTGCTGGTTGTTTTGTCGTATATTGGAACGAAGAGTTTTCCTTCCGGGAACAAGGCGGCGACCTCGACGAGTTTTACGGGACCACCGCCGGGATCGGTACCGTATGTAAAGGGGCCGACATCGCCCCCGCCGGGAATACTGCAATAAGAGCAATCTGCGGTCATGGTTTAGTGGTAGAACACGTCCTTGCCAAGGATGAGACGGGAGTTCGATTCTCCCTGGCCGCACAAAATACAGAAGCCCACTCTCAGAGTGGGCTTCTGTATTTTCTATGCCCGGCCAGAGCGAGCCAACTGCTTGGCTCGCGTGGAGAATCGAACGCCGGAGCATGTGCCGTAGGCACGCGAGGCGGTGGCTAGCCCGGGCGAAGCGAGAGGCGAAGTCGATTCCCCCGTTCCTATTTTCGGATAAATTTGATAAAGTTAAAGTTGAACGAAACTCTCCATGGAAGATGCCATTCGTCTCGTCATTATTCTTCTTTTTATCGGCCTCATTGTGGTAGCAATCGTTTTTTTCGGCATCTTCTTTCTTGCGCCCCTCGGAAACGTCGGGGGGCTTTTGGGTGGGAAATCGACGTCGACTGAAACCGTGACCTTGCCTCCCTTAAATCAATCCTCGCAAGGCCAAAGTCAGAACCAGGGGCAGGGGACAACTCCCCCCGCGGAGACGCCGAGCCAACCCGTGGAAACCGCGCCGACCACGAGTACGGGGGGTCAAAACCCGAGCCAGCAAAGCCCGGCACCTGGCGGATCGTCGGGGGAAACGAGCATTACGGGCCCGAGTTTGGCTTCCGGTGATTACAAATTGATCAGCCAATCGGGTCAAATCGGGCAAGATCAAATACCGTCGAATGCGGTGAAACTTACCGTAAGCTCGACCGGCTTTTCGCCGGTCGTCATTACGGGCCAAGCGGGGGGTATTATTACGCTCGCGATCATTTCGAGCGACGACAATACACACGTCTTCAAGTTCGACAACCCCAGTCTTTCTTCGGTGAGCGTCGGGGTGGGGCCTTCGAGCGCACGGCTCTTGACCTTCGTCATCATGAAGCCGGGCATCTACGGATTTCACGACGACGTGCCGGGACGCGCCCAAGCCGGTGTCGTTGGCAAACTCATCTTGAACTGATTATTCTTTCTCCAACTTGAAGAACCGGTGTTTGCCAATCTTCAGGATTTCTCCGCCGCGAAGGTTAAGAATTTCTTGGGGATTTTTTTTGGTCTCACTATTTATTTTTACCGCCCCTTGTTCTATTAGTCTTCTGGCTTCACTTTTACTTCCGATCGAGTTGGTTATTAACAGGAGATCGGTTATGGATTGAGGACCGCCCTTTATTTTAAATGGAACCGCCAGAGAGGTTTCTGTGGACGATCCCACTGTCATGGATGCCTGCAGATCGGCAGATTTAAATTGTTTTGATTTGGAAAAAGTTTTTATCCAGTCTTCCTTTGCTTTAAGCGCAGCCCTTTCGTTGTGATACATACGGATCAACGTTTCACCGAGGAGCATTTTTGATTCATAAGGACTGCTGTTCGGCAGCTCGACTTCAGTGAAGTGCGTGAAGTATTTTGCGATAAGGGAGTCGGGAATCGACATGATCTTGCCAAACACATCAGCCGGCGCTTCATTGATTCCGATATAATTGCCGAAGCTCTTACTCATCTTCCTTATCCCATCCGTTCCCTCGATGAGCGGCATGGTTATAATATCCTGTTCGGGCATCTTGAAATACCGCTGGATACGCCGGCCCATCAAGAGATTGAGCTTCTGGTCGTAGCCGCCGAGCTCGACGTCGGCCTTCACCATCACGGAATCATACCCTTGGAGAATCGCGTAGAGGGACTCAAGGACGGTGACATCTTGTCCCGCATCGATCCGCCTTTGAAAATCTTCCCGCTTCATGATCTGGCTGACCGTCACGGCTTTTGTCACCTCGAGGAAGTTCTTTAAGCTTTTTTTGTGCCACTCGCTGTTATATCGAACCTCGGTCTTCCTGATGTCGATGATCTTTCCGGCTTGATCAAGGTAATGCTTCATGTTCGATCTCACTTCTTTCTCGGAGAGCGCCGCCCGTTCGGCTGATTGGCCGGAAGGGTCGCCGATCTGTGCGGTGAAGTCGCCGATGATGAGGATTGCCTTATGTCCGAGCTCCTGGAACTCGCGAAGTTTCAAGAGGGGGACGGTATGTCCCAAGTGGATATCCGGCTTCGTTGGATCAATGCCGAACTTGATCCTGAGCTTTTCCCCAGAGTCGAGTTTCTTAGCCAAGCTTTCCTTTTCGATGATCTCCTCAACGCCCCGATTTAGAATCTTCTTTTTAAGTTCTTCCTTGCCCCACATGATTAAGATTTTATCACAGAAAAAGAGAAAATTCGAAAAAACGCGAGGTGGTATACTATAGTATACCACCCGTTTTTTCCTTTACTCTCCTTTAACTCTATGCCCTCCACCCCGATCCCTCAGTTTATTTCTTTGTTTTGATGATTTGGTCAATCAAGCCGTAGTCCTTGGCTTCCTGGGGAGTCAGGTAGAAATCGCGGTCGGTATCGCGTTCGATTTTGTCCACTTTCTGGCCGGTATGTTTGACGAGGATCTGGTTCAGCTTATCTTTCATCTTCACGATTTGGCGCGCGGTGATTTCGATTTCTATCGCCTGACCTTCCGCACCGCCCATCACTTGGTGGAGGAGGATTTCCGAGTTGGGGAGCGCAAACCGCTTTCCTTTCTGTCCCGATCCCAGAAGCACCGCACCCATCGAGGCCGCCATGCCGACGCAAATCGTCGAAACCGGCGCCTTCACGTGCTGCATCGTGTCGTAGATCGCGAGCCCCGCCGTGACGGATCCGCCCGGCGTGTTCAAGTACAACTTAATGTCCTTCTTTTGGTCCTCGTGGTCGAGGAAGAGGAGCTGGGCGATGACGCTGTTCGCGACGTCGTCCATGATGGGGCCGCCGAGAAAGATAATCCGCTCCATAAGGAGGCGGGAGTAGATATCATACGCGCGTTCACCGTACGACGATTTTTCAATAACCGTTGGTATTAAGTTCATAGTCCTTTAATCAATGGTTTACCACCCGAATCACGGTCGCGTCGAAGCTCGAAACATCGCGTATATTGGCGTTGCTGTCGACGGTGATGATTTGTCCGATCTTCAGATCGTTCAAGCTGATGATCGAGGTCTTCGGATTGCCATTCTTGTCAAGCGTGGAATAGTCGACCGACGTAACCGTGGTGCTTGCTGTCATATTTGCGGTAAGCGTAACTTGCCTGAAAGGGGAACCGTCGGTGTGCGGCAAGTAATCGTTCGGGTCTCTCGCTACGATCACGACCGAATTTGCGTCGATCGATTTGACGGCCCCGGATATCTCGTGAATTTCTTGGGCCGGAGCGGGATAAGCTAAATCAACCAGCGCCCTGTACTGTGATTGACCGGCCGCTTCGCCGATCGCTTGGCCGTTTTGCCTGCCGGTATAGAAACCGACGATGAATCCGATGACCAAAACCAAGATACCGGCCAAGATGTAGATGATCACTTTAAATTTATTCTGCTGCATATGGTATAATCATTATATCATATTCAAGTTTAAAAATGTTTCCGAGAAACTTTAAAATTTTTGCCGTAACGCTTCTCGTGGTTGTGGGGGTCGGCATGTTGCTGTCGATGCCGAAGGGAGTTTTTGGTGCACCCTTTATCCCTCAAGAGCCGTGCCCTCCCACGAACCCGAATTGCAACAACAATCCTCCTCCTCCCAAAACTACGCGCCCGCAGGGAGCGGTCGTCACCACGGCGACGAATACGTCTCTCTACGCATCGACGGTCACTATCACGATAAAGTTTTATAATCCCAACTCGACGATCCAGCCGTATTGGATTTACCGGTCGGAGAATTATTTCTCGAAATCGAATGCGACGCTCGTCGGGAGCGGCAGCATCAATCCCTATCAAAGTAATGCCACTATGATCGTCTCCTTTTCCGACACCGTCCAGAATGCCGGGCAAACCGAGGCGTATGGGATATATTTGGGTCCCTCGACCAATCAATCGAGCGTGAAGGTCGTCAACTTCAGTCTAGGTACCGGAACCGGCGTTCCCGTCGGACCGACGATCAACAATCCCAACTATGCGCCTTTGAACCAGGTGGGGAGCTTCCTCGATATCGGACCGACTATGCAAATCAAATCGGGATCATTGAGCATAGCAAACAGTTCGCTCAGTAATATCGGCATCAGCTTACTTCCCAGCGGGGCGGTCGATTTGATCGATCCCACAAGTTATAGCCCGAAAGGAGGAATGTATTATGACAGCTACGGGAAGAATCTCTATGTTACCGCGACAACCGGCGGTATCTCCGGATCGCCGGAATGGGGATGCGGAATGTCATTCGATAGTACGGGGAATATCAATATCACGAGCGCAGCGGGTCAGTGGGTCCAAGTAGGCACCCAAAGCTACGCTGGCAACGGCGCGTTCAGCGGAAATTGCCCGGCTTTCGGGGATACCGCATATTTTTCGCAATACTCGGCAAGTTGCACCTACTACTACAATTCCTCGGGCGGTAATTACGGGGCGGGGTCCTGCAGCAGTTGCCCCACCGGTCCTTATAAGATCGGCTATCCTGCTGGATGCTATCCGACATCCCAAAGCAATGCCACGACCTATATAGTAAAGAAGTGGGAACCTACGGGAACCGCCCTTTCGGTTCCGGGGGGTAGCACCCTTACAGTGAACGGAATCCAAGTTCCGATGCGCGGTACCTGGTGCGGGTTCGTAACTCACTATCCTCCGATAGTTGGAAATCTTACCGGCCAGCAGTTAACATCGGCATCGATGCCGTGCGAGGGAATCCTGCCGTCGCAGGGCTGCCCCGCGGGGTACGAACACGAGCAATGGGGGTATGCGGGAAATACCGTCGACACCTGCTTCAAAAAATAAACCGGAATCATGAAACAAAAATCACTCATCGCACTCTTCATTGCCGTCATCCTCGCGGAGGGAGCGACTCTCTTGGTGAGCGCACAGCAGTCGCCGATGCCCGTTATGACCAATTCTTCGGGGCAAACGAAATCGGGCGATCTGTCGATGAGCCAATCTTCCTTCAATACGCCTCAAGACAGCGTTACCTTTAAGGCGAACGGCGGCTGCATCATATTCAGCGGCAACGGCAATCAAGGCTGCGCGCCGAACAGCGGAAGTAATCGGATAAGTTTCGGGAGCAGCGGGTTGAACGTTTTCTTCCCGGCGCCGGTGACCGGGCAAGATACCGGGTTCACCATCGGGATCGACGGCAGCGTGAACACCTTGAATAGCCAAGCAATTGCCGGCTTCGGTATTTGGGAGTGGGGTGGCGTAACAGTGCCGACTTCCTCCATGACGGCCGTGCAGCAATCCGAGATACTTTCCTGTGACACAACGGACAGTGTCGATTGCAGCGGTGCCGTGAACGCCCCCTATAAGGGGCAATCGGTCGCTCCGGCTATCGGCAGTCTTGGTTATGATTATGAAAGCTATACCTATGATGCTAATTATTGCAATCAGTCGTTTGATCCTCGATGTCTGCCTAATTGGATATCCGTCAATGATTATGCGGAGTTGGTGTATCAACCGATGGGCGGGGGAGTGAACATCCAAGCGAGCACGGTCATCGTGAATAAGAACGACTTCCCGATTAAAGGAGAGTGGTGCGGACTCTATACCGACCACTTGATCTATGATTGCGGCGGTTACAACCCCAACAGCGCCTACCAGAGCTGCCCGGCCGGATACCAGCGGGTCAACTTCGGCAAGTATTCGGTTGATGCCGGAACCAATGACATCCATGTTTGCGTGAAAACATAAAAGCTATGAATAAACAAACGAGTTATTTAATCATCATTGCGATTTTTCTTGCAACCCAAGTCGTTTACTTCGGTTTAGTGAGAGCTTCTTTCATTGAACCGACCGTTCCGCCCTATGTGACCGGCGGCGGGGGCGTCATTCCCGTCGACGAAGGACCGACCGCTCAAATAAAAACAGGGAACTTTTCCGTGGGATCGGTTAGCGTGCTGGGCGGCAATGCCGTTCTTGGGGTTCAAGTCCCCGGAATGCTTTCGTTCGGGAGCAACACCTTCGTTGATTTTCCGCAACAATCGATGCTCTCGATCGCGAACGGCCAAACGCACTTTTCGTCCTATGAAGACGGCCAAACCGGCAACTTGGTCTTGAGCGGCGGGCTTTTCAAAATGAGCGGCAATGTCGTCGTCGGATCGCTCGTCCTTCCGCCGTCGGGGAGTGTTTGCGGTATTGCCGGGACCGACCAGGGTACGGTAAATTCGTGCGATAACAACGGCAGCTTCAATGATTCTGCCGTGGGGGTCTACAATCAATTTTCGAGCGGCAACGGTTGTGCCGCCGGTTATACCATGGCGAGAATCTTAGGTGGCCAGACAGGTAATGGAGGCTTAGGATTTATTTACACATGTATAAAGCAATAATCAAATCAAAGATCTTCTTTTTCGTGCTTCCCATTCTCGTCGTCGTGGCGGCTTTCTGGCTGCACAGCCGGGCGGAAGCTCAAACGACGCCCTCGATCTCCAACTTCACGGCGACTCCTATTTCGGCCTGCGCCATCGAATTCAGCTGGCAAAGCAATCCGAATCAGCCGAGCGTTTCATTTTGGTTTTCGCGATCGGGGAGCATCAACACATCGCAAGGATTCAATTTGGGAAACGATCCGCAGAACACTTCGCCGAAAGTTTGCGTTGACGACGCTTTGGGGTCGAACGTGAACGGCACGACGGCGACGGGTCTCGGTAATATCCAAGGGTGCGCCCCGGGTTCGTCGAATCTTTCGGATTATGTCGGCCTCGATCCGAACATGCAGATCAATTATTCGATGTGGCCAGTCGATTCGTCGCAGCCGGTCAGTTATCAAACAGGCGCCAAGGTTTCGACGTCTGCAAAGACGCCTTCTCTGCCTTCGATCAACCAAAACGGGCCGCAGGGCGCCACATTTTCGACGACCGGCAATGCCTCGGTTAATATCACTATCCCAATCGATCCGGAGTTCGGCGGACGGGATCCCAAGACCTTCGGTATCATGATCAGTAAAGCCGGCGGCAACCGGTGGGGACCCACGAGATACAGCGCGGCGAGCATACTGAGCGGCAGCTCGTTGGTTGTTTCCGATAGTAACGTTTACTTCAATGGCGACAGTGTTTACACCGTCAACTACTATCAGACGGACTTGTATTGCCATCCGTTTTCCGACGACACGGTTTCGGGGAATAGCGTATCGGTGAAGGACTCGAATCAGGTGACTGTTGCGTCCGGCAAGGCGACCGTCGTCGTGCCGCGCACGCCGACGGGGCTTTCCGCGACGACGACTGGCACGGGTCTCCATCCCGATCAAGGCCAAGTCGCCGTGAAGCTTACGTGGAGCGATGCGAGCCCTTCGAACTATGTAGATCACTTCAATTTGTACCGCACAACCGGTCAAAGCGGCACTCAGAATTTCTTGGCGACGGTTTCCGGCAGCGCAAGGAGTTTTACGGATAACCAAGCAAGTTATGGAACGAGTTACACGTATTACCTATCGGCGTGCAGCGTGAACGGCTGCTCGTTTGCGGCGCAGACCCCGATCACGACCGCCTACGTTATCGGCAATTTCCGGGCTGTCGTGCAAAGCGTGAGCGGCAATACCGTCACGGTGCCGGTCTTGTGGAGCTCGGCCGGCCAATTCCAATCGTTCAATCCGCAAAAAAGCACCGACAACGGCCAAACGTGGCAATCGCTCACCGTGCAGTGCCCCGGCGCGCAATCCCTCAACTGCTATATCGATTCGCCGACCATCGGCCAGACGATCCAATATCGGATAACGGACTACCAGGCGAATCCGTCCACGATGCCGGTCATCATCGTCCCCAGGTCTTCGATTACGCTCGATTTGAGCAAACTGTCGCCGGTGAAAGGCTGGGCATGGGCCGGCAGCTCGACAGTTCCTTCGTCGGCCGCGAACGCCGTCGGCTGGATCCAGTTCAGTTCCGATACCGTTTCGCCGAACTTGAGCAGCACGAGCTCGATCCCCTATGGCGTTTACCTGAATCCCGACACGGGAGGGCTTATGGGATATGCGTGGAGCGGCAATACCTGTCTCTCGGGCGACACGCGGCCGAGCTGCGGCTACGGCTGGCTCTCGTTCAATGAAGGAGATCTGGATCCGACATATCCCGGCCTCAGCCTTCCGACGGTGAATATGAGTACCGGCGCCCTTTCCGGCTATGCAAGGTTTTTGACTTCCGATCCTTCGCTTGGATCGGCTGACGGCTACGTCAATCTTTCCGGCGTGTCGC
The DNA here is from genome assembly GCA_964565515.1 of uncultured Candidatus Saccharibacteria bacterium. GTDB lineage: Bacteria > Patescibacteriota > Minisyncoccia > UBA6257 > GWB1-50-10 > JAKAHT01. The sequence goes on from CAZMFA010000008.1 coordinate 23,236, forward strand.
TCACCCTCGCCTCCGGAACGTTTTCGGGAGCCACGACGCCCGCGAATGTCGTGGGGCAAATTTCCTTCTGCGACCCGAGCCATGTAAGCGACCCGCAGAACGGTCTCTACTGCGTACAGACGTCGTCCACGACTCCCGTGGCGTCGAATACGTGGCCGACGAGTGTCACCATCCAGCCGGGCAGCATTACACCGAACAGCTTCACGGTGCAGTGGACCAATCCGCAGAGCTATGCAAAAGGTACACAAG
>CAZMFA010000009.1:0-23142 GCA_964565515.1 uncultured Candidatus Saccharibacteria bacterium
GCTATCCTCACCTTGGTCTTTTTGACCTCTTTGATGTTCTTCACTTTACCAGCCGCCAGATTAAATTTCAAATCCACGAGCTTTTGACGCTCTTCCACGAGCTCTTTTTCCAATTCGATCATCGGAACGTCTTTTAAATTTTTCGTTTCTTTCTTCGCCATGTTAGTTTTTTTCGATGACTTTTGTTTTGACGGGAAGCTTGTGGCCGGCAATGCGGAGCGCTTCATGGGCGGCTGCTTTCGGTATGCCGTCTATTTCAAAGAGGACCCTGCCCGGGCGCACCGGGGCGACGTAATGGTCGATATTTCCCTTGCCGCCTCCCAAGGTGACTTCTGGGGGAAGTTTCGTTATTGGTTTATCGGGGAAGATGCGGATCCAGCTCTTGCCGCCCTTTTTCAGGGCGTGCGCGATGGATTTCCTTGCCGCTTCGATCTGTTGTCCCGTTATCCAGGCCGCTTCGGTCGCTTGAAGGCCGACGGTGCCGAAGCTCAAGGAAAGTCCCCTTGTTTCCTTCATCCGCTTCTTGGATCTCCCCTTTTGCTGTTTTCGATGTTTTTGTTTTTTCGGTTGCAGGAACATGGCAGTTTATTGCTTGGCTTCTTCGAAAATTTCACCTTTGTAGATCCATACCTTGATGCCGACGGTACCGTACGAATTGTGCGATGTGGCTTCGCCGTAATCGATGTTCGAGCGAAGGCTCGAGAGGGGCATTTTGCCCTTCAAGAGGAAGTCGCTTCTCGATATTTCCGCGCCATTGAGCCGGCCGCCCATTTTGATCTTTGCCCCCTTCACGTCGCGATTTTGCATGATCGATTCCAATCCCCGCTTCATGACACGCCGGTACGGGAGCCTCTTTTGGAGGTCCGCCGCCAATTGCTGGGCGATGACGGCCGCGGAAATTTCGAACCGCTTCAGTTCTTCGATATTGATATTGAGCGAAAGGTTTTGGTTGATATTGTTCTTTTTCCTCAGCTTCTTCAGCGCTTTTTGGATCTTGTTTTTCAACTCTTCGATGCCTTTTCCTCCCCTGCCGATGATGAGCCCCGGCTTGGCGGATCTGATGTTCACGCGGACGTTTTCGCCGGCGCGTTCAATGTCGATCGCCGCGATGCCGGCCTGCAAGATCGAGGCATTGATGATCTCCCTGATCAAACAATCTTCTTCCACGAAGAATTTGTTTGATTTCTTCAAGAACCACCGCGATGACCATGGAATGGTCACTCCGAGCCGGTATGCATTTGGTTTTATTTTTTGAGCCATGGTTTTTTAGATTGCCTTCCTTCTGAAAACTTTTTTGAGAGCTCCGGTTTCGGCTGCGGGTTTCGGCGTATCGATCTCTTTCATTTCCTTTACGACCGGCTCTTGTTTCGGTTGTTTGGCTTGCTTTTCTTCTTTCCCCGGCTTCGTTTCTTTTTTAGCCTTCTTGGCTCGCACGAACGTGAACGTGCCGCCGACCGGACGATCGGAAACCCCCAGAACCATCGTCACGTGGCTTGTTTTCTTTTGGATCGGATCGACGCCTCCCCGCGACCGGGTTATCCATCGTTTGAACATCGGGCCGTTGTCCACCGTTATCGTTTTCACGAACAGTTTTTTTACATCGAGGTGATGATTGGTCGTAGCGTTCGAAACGGCCGATCGCAAAAGTTTCAACAAGGGCTCCTTGGAGCGCCTTGGATTTACGACGAGCTTTGCTTCGGCGACGTCCACGGGAAGGTTTTTCAGGAGATCCGCGACAAAACGCACCTTCCGATGAGGTATGCGGAGATATTTGAGCGTCGCTTTTATTTCAGTTACTTCGTTCGCCATGGAATTCATTATTTACCGCCCGTTGCGGGTGCCGGTGTCGGTGTTGCTCCTTTTTCGAGTTCCTTTTGCATCTTTCCGCCGTGTTTGACGAATTTCCTCGTCGGCGCGAATTCACCGAGGTGATGTCCGACCATGTCTTCACCGACGCGAACCTCGATGAAGTTCTTTCCATTGTGGACAAGAAACAGGAATCCGACCATCTCGGGGGAGATTTCTGAATCGCGCGACCAGGTTTTCACGGCCGGCGCATCGCTCGCTTTCAGCTTCGATATCTTCTTCAGAAGTTTTGGATCCACGAACGGACTTTTTTTGCTTGATCGTGACATGGTTTTATTTCCTTCGTTTTATGATAAGTTTGTTCGAATACCGGTTCTTTCTCCGGGTTTTGTGACCGCCGGTGATTTTACCCCATTTCGTTTTAGGTTTTCTGGTTCCCCGCGGTTGCCGGCCTTCGCCGCCGCCGTAGGGGTGGTCCCGGGGATTCATGACGGAACCTCTGACGGTCGGCCGAATGTTCAGCCACCGCGATCGCCCCGCCTTGCCAAGTGTTATCAAATTATATTCTGGATTGGATATTTGTCCAATGGAAGCGTAGCAATCCCACAATATTTTCCTTGTTTCCCCGGACGGCATTTTGAGATGGGTGTAGCCGTCTTCGTGCGCGAGAATTTGTGCCGAAGTTCCCGCGGAGCGGATGAGCTGCCCTCCCGTTCCCGGCTGCAATTCTACGTTGTGAACGAATGCTCCGACGGGGATCCGCTTCAAAACGGTCCTCATGCCGTTCTCGAGCGGCGCATTGGGATCCGCAAGAATGCGGTCGCCGACCTTCATGGTGTGCGGCGCCAAGACGTATCTCCGTTCCCCGTCCGCATAAAGGACGAGGGCAATGAAAGCGGTTCGATACGGATCGTATTCGATGGTCTCGATTCTTCCGGGTACCCCGATTTTCGATTGCTTGAAGTCGATTTGTCGGTAAACGATCTTGTTTCCGCCTCCTTGGTGCCGCGTGGAAATCTTCCCCTGATTGTTCCGTCCGGCATTCTTTTTGAGGCGCTCGGTGAGTTGCTTCCGCGGTTTCACGGCGGAAAGAACCCGGTAGTCGGCTACCGTCATCGATCTCGTTGATGGAGTTCGAGGATTCAGTTTCTTGATCATGGTTACTGTATTTCGATCTTATCCCCCTTTTTAAGGGTTATGATCGCTTTTTTAATCGACTGCCGCCGCCGGGGCTGGTTTTTGAAATATTTCAATTTTCCCTTGATGTTCACGATGTCGACGGCCGTAGGTTTCACGTTATAGCGTTCGGCGATGTTTTCCTTGACGAGCGGCTTCGTCGCGGATCCGTCGACGAGGAAAACGTATTTATTGAGCGCCGAAAGATCGGTCGATCGCTCGGTGATCCACGGCTTTACGAGAACGTTCCGCGCCATGTGCTTCGCCGCTTTTTTCGGTTCGGCTTTCTTTTGTTGTTCCGTTTTGACGACGGACTCTTCCTTCGCGGCTTTCGGTTGTTTTTTGAAGATGGCCATGGCTATTTTTCGTATTTTTTAGCGAAGGTCGATAAGGCATCTTTTTCGAAAAAGATCTTCCGGGAAAGGAGGGATTCGTAAATATTCAAGGATTGCGGCGTCGAAAGCTCGACGGTCGGAAGATTCCGGAATGCTAAAAGCGCCGTTTTATTCTTCGGCTCAACGACCAAAAGGACCCGGCCGCGTTTCTCCGACAGATTTTTCATGACTTCGGCCGCTTTCTTTGTTTTCGGTGCTTCCAAATTTAGATCGTCCACCACTTTCACGTCGTTATCCTTGATCTTTTTGGAGAGGACTGAAAGCAAGGCAAGCTTTTTCATTTTTGCGTTGATTTTCTTCGAATAATCCTTATCGTTCCGCGGTCCGAAGGTGACACCGCCGCCGATCCAAAGCGGCGATCTCGTCGACCCGTGCCGCGACCGACCGGTGTGCTTTTGGCTCCACGGTTTTTTGCCGCCGCCGGAAACCTCGGATCGGTCTTTGGTGTGCGCCCACGGCCGCCTTCCGTTCGAGGTGAAAGCCACGAACGCTTGATGGACGAGATCGGGATTCCATTTTACCGCAAAAAGCGATTCCGGCACTTCGACGGTCCCCGTCTTTTTATTGGTTTTATCGAAAACGTCCAGTTTCATCCCGTTAAAAATAGTACGCATACGCCGGGCATGCGCCACATTTATTGTCTTTAACCTTTATTGATTGTTTATTCATGATTTTTTGATCTGCGTACGCGATTTCTAACGGGATTCATTTTTGTATTTCAATCTTTCCGCCAACCGGTCCGGGGATCGCTCCTTTCATAAGGACGATCTTTTCGTCGGTTTTGATGCCCACGATCTCCAAATTCTTGACGGTCACTCTTTCAACTCCCATGTGGCCGGCCATTCTCCTGCCTTTGATGGTTCGCTGGGGGGCCGTCGGTCCGTTCGATCCCGGCGCCCGCAGTCGATCTTTTTGCCCGTGGCTCTTGGGGCCGCCATGGAAGCCGTGCCGTTTCACAACGCCTTGGAAGCCGCGTCCTTTCGTCGTGCCGCTTACCTTCACCAATTCCCCTTCTTTTATTTCTGAAAGATCTGAATTTTCGGAAACCTTAACCGGCGTGACAGCCATGCAGACGTCCTCTTTCCAAACTTGAGACATTTTTAGTTTTGTGCCGCTAACTTTCATGGATGGTTGAGTCAAAAAAATAACCACGACCGAGCCATGGTTTTCCTTTTGGCTGCTTGTCTCCTTGGCTCTTATAGTAGACAAAAGCCCCTTTTTTGTCAACAGGATGACCGGGAACCCGGCCACCTTCCTCTCAAACACGCCATCAAATCTTCCGCCGAGGCGAACGCCCGGTTCCGAGAAGATGGTTCTTCTTTTCTCCGGTGAAAAATCAATGAAACGCAAACACCGCCTCGGTGGCGGTGTTTGCGTGAGTTGCTTTTTAAGCGATCGCTATTCCATCTTGATTTCAACGTCCACGCCTGAAGGCAAGTTGAGATCGGTCAAGGACTCTATCGTTTTTTGTTCGGGGTTCATGATGTCGAGCAGCCGTTTATGGATGCGAAGCTCGAATTGCTCTCTCGATTTCTTGTGCACGAACGTTGAACGGTTCACGGTATATTTCTTGAACTCGGTCGGCAAAGGTATCGGTCCCACGATCTCACCGCCCTGCCGCTTGATCGTTTCGATGATTTGGCGGACAGAGTTGTCGATCAATTTCGGATCGTACGCTTTGATTTTTATTCTCAATTTGTCTTTTTGGAGGTCTGAATCTTTCTTGGGCATTGGTGTTTGAAAGAGCTGCGATGGATGTTGGTTACTTGATGATCTTGGTTACGACTCCGGCGCCGACGGTTTTACCGCCTTCGCGGATGGCGAACCGTTGCTGCTCCTCAAGAGCGACCGGGGCGATGAGCTTGACGGTGACGTTCACCGTGTCTCCCGGCATAACCATTTCGGTCCCTTCCGGAAGCGTGACTTCTCCCGTAACGTCGGTCGTTCTGATGTAGAATTGCGGTTTGTATCCCTTGAAAAATGGCGTGTGCCGGCCACCTTCTTCCTTGGAGAGGACATACACCTCTGCCGTAAATTCGGTGTGGGGCGTAACGCTGCCCGGCTTTGCGATGACTTGGCCGCGCTCCACGTCTTCTTTCTTCAAGCCGCGGAGGAGGACTCCCACGTTATCGCCTGCTTGGCCTTCGTCGAGAGTTTTCTGGAACATCTCGATGCCCGTGATGACCGTTTTCGTCGTCGGCTTGAGGCCGATGATTTCAACTTCGTCGTTCACTTTGATGATTCCCCGTTCAACTCTTCCCGTCACGACGGTGCCGCGTCCTTCGATCGAAAAGATGTCTTCGATCGGCATCAGGAACGGCTTGTCGATGGCGCGGACCGGTTCCGGAATGTAATCATCCAATGCTTTCACGAGTTCGAGGATCGGTTTCGCTGCTTCGTCGTCGGCCGACTTTGCTTCGAGCGCCTTCAAGGCCGAACCGCGAATGATCGGCGTCGCGTCTCCGTCGAAGTGATATTTCTTCAAAAGTTCCCTGACTTCCGATTCGACGAGATCGATGAGTTCCGGATCGTCGACCATGTCCACCTTGTTGAGGAAGACGATGATCTTCGGAACGCCGACTTGATAGGCGAGCAAAATGTGCTCCCGCGTCTGCGGCATCGGGCCGTCAGCCGCCGAAACGACGAGGATTGCGCCGTCCATTTGTGCGGCGCCCGTGATCATGTTCTTGATGTAGTCGGCATGTCCCGGAGCGTCGATGTGCGCATAGTGGCGCTTTTCCGATTCGTATTCGGAGTGGTGGAGGGCGATCGTGATGCCGCGCGCTTTTTCTTCCGGCGCGTTATCGATTTGATCGACGGCTTCCTCCTTCTTCGCCAAACCCTTCATATGAAGGACGTGGGTGATGGCCGCGGTCAACGTCGTTTTTCCGTGGTCCACGTGGCCGATCGTCCCAACATTGACGTGCGGTTTGGTTCTTACGTATTTTTCTTTTTCTGCCATGTTTTTTTGTTTTTTATTTCGACCTAAAGTTTTTAGTTATTGATAGTGTAGAACATTCTCCTCTTTTTATCAAGCTTTGTCAATATTTTCCCTATTTCTTCCTACCTTCGACGATGGTTTGAGCCACGTTTTGCGGCACTTCCTCATAGTGGGAAAATTCCATAGTGAACGAACCTCGGCCTTGGGTCATCGACCGGAGCGCGGTCGAGTAGCCGAACATTTCCGCAAGCGGGACATTCGCGTCGATGACGCGAATGGTGCCTCGTTCCCCCATCGCTTTGATCTTGCCGCGCTTCGAGCTCAAGTCGCCCGTCACGTCGCCCAAGAAATCGGGCGGAACGATGACTTGCACTTTCATGATCGGCTCGAGAAGCACGAGCTTCGCTTTGGTGCACGCTTCTTGGAGCGCCATGGAACCCGCGATCTTGAAGGCGAATTCGGAAGAGTCCACTTCGTGATATGATCCGTCGAAAAGCGTGACCTTGAGGTCGATCAAGGGGTATCCCGCTAAAATGCCGCGATCCAGCGCTTCCCGGATACCTTTTTCGGCGGCCGGTATGAATTCCTGTGGAATGACGCCTCCCTTGATGGCATCCACGAATTCGAATCCAGTACCGCGTTCCAGAGGTTCCACATTGAGCCACACATGACCGTATTGTCCGCGGCCGCCCGATTGCCTGATGTATTTGCCTTCGGCTTCCGCCTTCCCTTTGATGGTTTCCTTGTAGGCGACTTGCGGCCGGCCGACGTTCGCCTCGACGTTGAATTCCCGTTTCATGCGGTCGACGATGATCTCAAGATGGAGTTCTCCCATGCCTGAAATGATGGTCTCGCCTGTTTCTTCATCGCCGGCAACCCGGAAGGTTGGGTCTTCTTCGGAGAGGCGGTGCAGGGCAATGCCCATTTTTTCCTGGTCGGCCTTCGTTTTCGGTTCGATGCGGACGGAAATGACGGGTTCGGGGAAGATGATCTTTTCGAGGATGATCGGATGTTCCGGGTCGGTCAAGCTGTCGCCGGTCGTCGTGTTTTTGAGGCCGACGATGGCGCCCAAATCTCCCGCGTACAGCTCCTCCACTTCTTCCCGATGGTTGGCGTGCATCCGGACCATCCGGCCGATGCGCTCTTGGTTGTTCTTGGTCGAATTCAAGATGTAGCTGCCGCGCTTCACGACGCCCGAGTAAATCCGGAAGTACGTGAGCGATCCAACGAAGGGATCGGCGGCTATCTTGAAGGCTAAGCTAGCAAACGGTTCTTCATCCTTCGGGTGCCGTTCTTCTTCGTTGCCTGTCTCAGGATTGATTCCCTTGGTCGGGGGCATATCCAAAGGTGACGGGAGATAATCGATGACGGCGTCGAGGACCAATTGCACGCCCTTGTTTTGGAGCGCCGATCCGCAGAAAACGGGCACCAAGCGGTTCGCGATCGTTTCCTTCCGCAAAATCTTCTTTAGAGAGTCGATCGAAGGTTCTTTCCCTTCTAAGTATTCCGCCATCAAGCTGTCGTCCTTTTCCACGATCTTTTCAATGAGGTCATGCCTTTTGTTCTTTGCGGTTTCCGCGAGGTCGGCCGGAATCTCTCCTTCAATGATTTTTTCTCCGTGATCGCCCTCGAAGCGGATCGCTTTCATATTCAAGAGGTCGATGACGCCCTCGAAAGCGGATTCCGAGCCGATGGGTATTTGCATGGCAACGGCATTCGGCGTCAAGCGCTCCAAGATCGAATTGAAACTGAAGTCGAAGCTCGCTCCCATCCGGTCGAGTTTGTTGATGAAGCAAATCCTTGGCACTTGGTATTCATCGGCATAGTGCCAGTTCGTTTCTGACTGCGGCTCGACGCCGGCGACGCCGTCGAAGACGACGACGGCGCCGTCCAAAACGCGGAGCGAGCGCTTCACTTCGACCGTAAAGTCGATGTGTCCGGGCGTGTCGATGAGGTTGATCCGGTGCTCGTGCGCCTTATCGCCCTTGGAGGAGGTCGGGATCCAAAAACAAGTCGTGGCGGCCGAAGTGATGGTAATGCCTCGTTCTCGCTCCTGCTCCATCCAGTCCATGACAGTATCCCCTTCGTGGACTTCGCCGATCTTATGGGAAACGCCTGTATAGAACAAAACACGCTCCGACGTCGTGGTTTTTCCCGCGTCGATATGGGCAATAATGCCGATATCCCTCACTTTTTCCAATGGGTACTGTCTCGGCATATCGATTAACCCCTCAAGTAGCTCGCAAAGGCCCGGTTTGCTTCAGCCATGCGGTGCGTATCCTGTTTTTTCTTGATTGCCGTTCCTTCGTTCTTGGAGGCGGCAATGATTTCTTCCGCGAGCTTTTGAGCCATGGGTTTTCCCTTCTTTTTTCGCGCTGCGTCAATGATCCAGTGCGTTGCCAAGAAGAATTTCCGCTCGCTTCTCACTTCCCGCGGTATTTGATAGTTTGCTCCGCCGATCCGCTTTGAGGTCACCTCGAGAAGCGGCGTGGCGTTCTCAAGCGCCCGCTCGAAAACTTGAATGGGGTCTTCTTTCGTTTCTTTTTCGATTTGCCGCAAACTTTCGTACAGGATCTTCTCGGCGGCCAGTTTCTTGCCGTCTTCCATGAGATAATTTACAAAACGGCCCATATCCACGCGGCCGTGGACGTGGTCGGGATTATGCTCTCTTTTTTTGAATCCTTTTCTTCGCATAGTGGTTATTTTTTCGGACGCTTCGCGCCGTATTTCGAACGCTGTTGCTTTCTCGCTGCGACGCCTTGCGTGTCCAAGATGCCCCGAACGATGTGATAACGGACGCCCGGAAGGTCTTTAACCCTCCCGCCACGAACCACCACAACGGAGTGTTCTTGCAAATTGTGGCCTTCGCCGGGGATGTAAGCGGTGACTTCCATACCGTTCGTAAGCCGTACCCGCGCCACTTTCCGCAAGGCCGAGTTCGGCTTCTTCGGCGTCGTCGTGAAGACCTTGAGGCAGACGCCTCGCTTGAAGGGCGACGGCGAGTCGACGGGGCGGTTTTTCAAATAATTGAAATAAAACTCCAGGGCTGGAGATTTCGATTTCTTCTTGGCAGTCGACCTGCCTTTTTTGATCAACTGATTAACCGTGGGCATTCTTGTTGCTACGGATAGATATGGTAAGGGCGATCGTTGAAATTGTCAACCCACGGTGACCGGTTTGTAGCTTCCGTTCGTAAAGTCGAATTGATAAAAAGCGGCATTGTCGGAAGGGCCGACTTGGAGAATGAAACTTGTCGTCGAAGGATCCAGGGAAAAGTTCACGATGCCGTCCACGGAACTTTGCGGCGGCATCGCCTTAAAGGCGCCGGTAATGCTCGTCGAAGTCTCGTTATTTCCCGAAGCATTGAAGATTTGCACGAGGCTCGAAAGATCGACGGCGCTGTAGCTCGTCGCGGAATCCGTGAATACTTTGACCGTCGCGGCGATATTTCCGTCCGGCGTCTTGGTGATCTTGCTTATGAGGACGGTGAGCTTTGCTTGCGGTTGGAGATCGGGGCTCGAGGTGGCATTGAACAAGATGCTGGAGTTTATCGAAACTGGCGACGATTGAGAAGGAGTCGTGGTCGCTGTTTCCGCGGGCGTGCTTGAGGTTGCGGTCGAGGTCGCACCTGCCGCATTCGTACTGGTACTTGTGCCGACGACGCTTGTAATGTTCTCAGAGTCGAGGCTTTCCAAAGCGCCGATCTTTTGGAAGAGGATGTAGAATCCGGCGATTATGAGAACAACCATTACCCCCAATACCAAATACAGGTTCCCGAGGCTTCTGTTTTTGTTCATGGTTCTATTATATCATGAGAAGGTTACCAAAATGATAACAATCGTCTTCGAGGTAATTATTTTGATATTTTCGGCGGTCATCCACGAGGTGTCGCACGGCTTCGTTGCGGATAAGCTGGGAGACCCGACCGCACGGCTTTCGGGAAGATTGACGTTGAATCCCTTGAAGCACTTGGATCCTTTCGGGTCGGTCATCCTTCCCCTCCTCCTTTCTCTTATCCCCGGCGGCATCATTTTCGGCTGGGCAAAGCCCGTTCCCTACAATCCGTATAATCTTAGGGATCCCGAAAAAGGTGCGGCTAAGATCGCGGCTGCCGGTCCTCTTTCCAATTTCGCCTTGGCGCTCGTCTTCGGTATCCTTTTCAGGGTCACTGCTCCATACGGCAGCGGAATCCTTGCGAGCTTCAATGCATTTGCCGGCATCATCGTCGCGATCAACGTGCTCCTCGGCGTTTTCAATTTGGTGCCGATCCCGCCCTTGGACGGCGCGAAGGTCCTTACGGCATTTTTGCCGGACAGCGCTTGGAAGGTGAAGCGGTTCCTCGCCGAAAACAATCCCTATGGCTGGTTTATCTTGATCGCCTTCATTTTTTTCGGCTTTTCCGTCATAACGCCGATCATCTCGTTCATATTCAGGATATTTACGGGAATTTCTTTGTATTGATATAATTTGAACAACGCCTCCCGAGCGGCCTTTATCCTCCTTTATTGAATTGACATTCGCATTTTCTTTAGGTAACATCCAACCATATGCGACAGTGCTACATTTGCGGGAAATCATATAAGAATGCGAACACGCGCGTGATGCTCCGGAGCCACTACAATCCGACGTCTTCCCAGAGGAAGCGGGCAAATTTGAAGCTTATGCGGAACATCGTGCCGGGAAAGCGAGTTCTCGTGTGCGTGAAGTGCTTGAAAACTTTGAGTAAAAAGAAAACACCCATCAAAAAATAGGGTGTTTTTTCGGGCTGTAGTACAGCGGTAGTATACACCCTTGGGGTGGGTGCGACCCGAGTCCGACTCTCGGCAGCCCGACAAAAAAGTGAAAGGCTCCGCATGTTTTGCAGAGCCCTTGAAGATCTTGTTTTGGGGTCACACCACAGCCATAACCGGCCTGTGGTAACCTTCTCTTTTTGTCCCCTTTGTCTCAATTCCTCGCTCGCCGGATCGCCAAATATTTTTGACGACCAACCTCCCCTTCCTTTTGGTTAACTTCAAAAAAAGAATCTCCCCGTTTTTTTCCTGAAAATTCTTTTTCCTCGGAACCCGGATGCTTACCTCTTCTTTTCCAATGAGAAAAGAAATGGTAAAGGTTTTTCCGTTACTTCCTGTAACGGTTGCGGCGAATGTTTCGCGGAACAGACACATGAGATGCCTCCGATATTTTTGGTGAATGAAAAGGACAGTTATTTATTCCTGCCATTGCGAATCCGCAAAAGCAGTGATGGTTATTATATCACAATAGCTCAAAACGTCCACCGTAGGACGTTCTAGAAATTAAGAATTTTAAATTAAGAATTCCGGCTTAATATCCCTCCAGCTTCTTCGATTTTTGGTGCGTGCGGATTTTTTCCAGGGCTTTTGCTTCGATCTGCCGGATGCGTTCGCGCGTGACGCCGAACTCCTTGCCGACTTCTTCGAGCGTGTGCGGAATATTGTCGTCGAGACCGAACCGCATGGCGAGGATCTTTTGTTCCCGTTCCGTGAGGTCCGCCAAAATTTCCTTAATCTGATCTTTTAAGAGCGCCTGATTGGCCATTTCGTCGGGGCTCAAGCTTTGTTCGTCCTTAATGAAGTCGGAAAGCGTCAAATCGTCCTCGCCGTCGCCGATCGGAGCTTCCAGAGACATGACTTCCTGCGAGATCTTTTGGATGTAGTGGATCTTTTTGACGTCCATGCCCATTTCGGAAGCGATTTCTTCCGGCAGCGGTTCGCGGCCGAGCTCTTGCATGAGCTGTCGCTTGATCTGCGTGTATTTTGTGATCGTTTCCACCATGTGGACCGGGATGCGGATGGTCCGCGAATAGTCGGCCAAGGCGCGCGTCACGGCCTGCCTGATCCACCACGTGGCATACGTGGAAAACTTAAAACCCTTCGTGTAGTCGAACTTATCGACGGCGCGCGAAAGGCCGATGTTCCCCTCTTGGATTAAATCAAGGATGCTCAAGCGCTGACTCCGGTTGGCGTATCGTTTGGCGATGGAAACAACGAGCCGGAGGTTTGCTTGGATCAATCTTTTTCTTGCGGCTTCGTCTCCGTGCTCGATGCGTTTTGCAAGCTCTTTTTCCTCGGCAGACGTCAAGAGCGGGGTTTTCCCGATTTCTTTCAAGTACATTTGGACGGCATCCGGGAGGTCGTTTTCGATTCGAGTCGCTTCTTTGAGTTCGCTCGCGGAAACTTCTTCGAGGTTCAGGTTTTTGATGACCGGACCCGATTCTTTGATTTTGATCCCTTCCTTCTCGAGCCTGGCGTATACTTGTTCCAAAAACGGGAGGTTTTTCTCTATTTCCGGGAAATAGTTTAGAACTTCGGCGTCCGTCAAAAATTCCCTGCCCCGCCCCCGTTTTATGAGCTCTTCCAAGGCTTCGGCATACTCCGGCGGTACGGGAACTGATTTTTCTTTCTTCGGTTTTGGCTGTTGTTTTTTCGTTCTTGCGGGCTTTGTCGCCGTTTTCTTTTTGGCGATGGGTCGCTTTCCTTGTTTCTTTTTGTATTTTTTTGCGGAGGCCATGTTATTTTTTCAAATCGTTCAATTTTTTGCTTTCATCGGAAAAGCGGGTCAAAAGCTTCGAGATGTTTTCTTCGTCTTCGGAGTTTTCGGCTTCCCGGAGCGCTTTTTTGAGAGACGATCTCGTTTCGTTGATGGACAGAATTTTGAGCCTTTTCAAGAGATCGTTGAATTCTTTTTTGATGGTTTTCTCGTCGAGCGAACTCGCAAGATACGACGCTTCGAGTTCCAACACACCCCCGTCCTCGGCGCTTGCTCCGCCTTCGACGATGTTCCTGAATTTTTCAGGGAGGAACTCCAGTTCGCTTTTCAAGGTATCAAGAAAGGCCTCGTTTGTCAAAGCAACGGCCACTAATTTTCTGGCCAGCTCCTCTTGTTTATCGGCTTGGTTCTCGCGGGATACGAATTCCGGCGGCGCGTCCTTGATCTCTTCGACGGAAAGATTTCCCATTTCTTCCCGAAGATCGTTTTCGGCGATGCCGGAAAGTTTGGAGCACTCGCCGATCCACATGCCTTTTTCGACGGCGCTTTTCACCGTGTCGATCCTCGAAAGGACGTGGCGGAGGATTCTTTTTTTGGTCGGAATGTCCCCCTCCGCATACGAAGTGCCGGTGAAGTAGACGTTCATGAGGTATGAAAGCGCCGGCTTCGCCCAGCTCAAAGCCGTTTTCATGAATTCCGGATTTTCTTTGCATGCGTCCGCCGGGTCCTTGAATGTGCCGAGGTCGATGACTTTTACGTGGAAGTCGAAGTTGTGGAAGTAATCCAAGCTTCGCTCGAGAGCTTTGATGCCGGCTTCATCCTTGTCGAAGCTTACCATGACGGTATCGGCGAAGCGCCGGAGGCGCAGCAAATGTTCTTCCGTAAGGCCGGTTCCCGAAACGGCAACGACATTTTTAACGCCTGATTGCCAGGACATCAGGAAATCCATTTGACCTTCGACGATGACGACAATCTTCGATTCGGCGATCGCTTGCTTCGATTTGTCGAAGCCGTAAAGGACTTTCGATTTGTTGAAAATGATGGTTTCCGGGGAGTTTAAGTATTTCGGAGCGTCTTTTGCGCTTTCGCCGTCCGCCCCCGGAACGATGCGGCCGGTGAAAGCGACGGTCTTTCCGACTTGATTCGCGATCGGGAACATGATCCGTTCGAAGAATTTGTCTTTAATGAGGCCGCGCGCGTTCTTTTGCGCGAGACCCGCTCGCATGGCGTCGTTTACGGTGTAGTGGTTCTTAATGAGGTGCCTCACGAGGTCGTCTCCTCCCGTCGCGTAGCCGATCTTGAATTCTTCCATTGTTTCGGGTTTGAGTCCCCTTCCCGTGAGATAGGCAAGCACCTTTTGGTTTCGAAGAAGGCTTTGGCGATAGAACGCTGTGGCAGCTTCATTCACGTCGTAGAGGACGCCGAATTCGCGCTGTTCCGCGGGATTCAAGGTTTGGATTTGAAGGCCAGCTTTTTCCGCCAGAAACTTGAGGGCTTCGGGGAATTCGATGTGCTCGTAAAGCATGACGAATTTGATGACGTCGCCCCCGAGACCGCATCCGAAACAATGCCACATCTTCCGTTCCGGCGAAACGAAAAACGAAGGCGTTTTTTCCTGATGGAAGGGACAAAGCGCCTTGAAGTTTTTGCCGGCCGGAACGAGCTCGACATAAGACTTCAAAAGGTCGACGACACTGACTTTTTCCTTGATGAGATCGACGTCTTTGGGCATCGCTTTCATTCTATAACTCCCGTTCCCGAGAAGCAAAAGACCGCAGAAAAATTTTGCCTTTCTGCGGTCTTTGATGTATCTTCCGACACTAAACCCGATAGATGCCGTCGAAGTCGACGAACAGTTTAACAATCTCCATATTGAAGTGTTCTTGGATGACGCGCTCGGCTTTCTCCAGCTCTTTCAAGTAAAAATCCCGGTCGGTATTCCCGCCATAGTCGCCGCATTCATTGTGTGCCATCATAAAGACGGTATTGCTGTGATGCAGCTTCACCGACTTGAAAATTTCTTCCAAAACTTCCGCCCGGTCGGATTCCCTTTCCGGTGAAGCCAGCTTCTTCAGCCCGCCGCTTGCTATCCTCACGTCGTCGAAGTGTTCCCCAGGCATCGATGCCTTGAATTTCTCGAGAGCTTCGGTGAATCGGTCATCGAAGCACCAAAGAACGGTACCCCTTGCCGTGTAGTGATCTTTAAAAAGGTTCAGTGAAATGATTTTTTCCATTTTTTCTCCAGATAGGTTGATGAATAAAATAACTTTCGCCTAGAGTATCAAAAAAATCGTCGTCAGTCAACGAGAAGCGTGAGAAACGTCCCGTTCCTGATGTTCTTTACTTCGAGGAATCCGGATTTCACTTCAAAATATTTTTCGTCGCCGTTCGCGTCGACCACCTTTGCGGCACCCGGCCGGAGCGAAGTCACGAGCGAGCGGTGGTTCGGGAGGACCGTTATTTCCCCCGATTTCGTGCCGACCGTAAGACTTTCGGCGTCCGACTCGAACAAGATCCCCCGCAACGAATCGATCCGTACGTGCATCATGAATGTATTTCTTCGATGCCGCCCTTGAGGTAAAAGTTTTCTTCCGGAACGTCGTCGTGCTTCCCGTCGATGATCTCCTTGAATCCCCTTACCGTTTCTTTGAGCGGCACGTATTTACCGGATCTTCCGGTGAACGTTTCTGCGACGAAGAACGGCTGCGAGAGGAACCGCTGGATTTTCCGCGCTCTTCCGACGAGGCGTTTGTCATCCTCGGAAAGTTCCTCGATACCCAAAATGGCGATGATGTCCTGGAGTTCTTTGTACCGCTGGAGGATGCGTTGCACTTCATGTGCAACCTCGTAATGCTCTTTGCCGACCACTTTCGGTGTCAAAGCGGTTGAATTCGAGGCCAGGGGGTCGACGGCCGGATAAATACCGATCTCGGTCAAGGCGCGAGACAAGACGATTGTCGAATCCAAGTGGCTGAAGGTCGTTGCGGGCGCCGGGTCTGTGATGTCGTCCGCCGGGACGTAAATGGCTTGGACGGATGTGATAGATCCCCTGTCGGTCGAAGCGATCCGTTCTTCGAGTTTGCCCATTTCTTCGGCTAAGGTAGGCTGGTATCCCACGGCCGACGGCAACCGGCCGAGAAGCGTCGAAACTTCGAGTCCCGCTTGGGAAAATCGGAAGATGTTGTCGATGAAAAGCAGAACGTCCTTCCGATCCTCGTCGCGGAAGTATTCCGCCATGGTGAGCGCGGTCAAAGCGACGCGGAGGCGGCTTCCCGGCACTTCGTTCATTTGTCCGAAGACAAGCGCCGTTTTTTCCAAAACGCCGGATTCCTTCATTTCGTGATACAGGTCATTCCCTTCGCGGGTCCGTTCGCCGACGCCCGCGAAGACGGATGCGCCGCCGGAGACCTCTGCGACGTTTCGGATGAGCTCTTGGAGCAAGACGGTCTTTCCGACGCCGGCTCCGCCGAAGAGTCCCACTTTTCCACCCTTGATCATCGGTGCGATGAGGTCGATGACTTTGATGCCTGTTTCAAACACCTCGACTTTCGTCGAGCGCGATGTGAGGGGCGGCGCATTCCGGTGGATCGGCAGACGTTTCCCGAATTTCATCGATGGGTCGCGGAGTGATTCGCCGAGGACGTTGAAGATGTTCCCGAGTACTTCTTTGCCGACCGGCACTTCGATTTGCCCGCCGGTGTCGGTCACGGTATCACCCCGCTTCAAGCCGTCGGTCGAACCGAGGGACACCGCCCGCACCTTGCCGGGCTCCAGGTGCTTGGCGACTTCGAGAACGATTTCCCTCTCTTCACCCTCCCGCTTGATCTTCAGCGCGTTCAAGAGCGCCGGCATTTTCTTTTCGTCGAACGCAACATCGACCACGGGACCTATGATTTGTACTATTTTTCCTTGATTCATATATTTTTTAAATGGTTAGGTGTTGTTGGTGATTGCCGCGACCGTTCCGGTCAATTCTCCCAGCTCTCTGGTGATCATTTCCTGCCGCGTTTTATTGTACGCGAGCGTCAGCTCGTTCGTGAGCTCGTGCGCGTTATCCGAAGCGTTCTTCATGGTTACTCTCCTTGATGAATGTTCGGAGGCATTTGCTTCAAGCATCACGTGATACACCTGGATCTTCAGGAGATGCGGCAGGAGATCGTCGAGGATTTCCGCGGGCGACGGTTCCATGATGTAGTCGAGGGTTTCGGTTGCCCGCCGTTTCGCGATTTGCATCCTGAGATCCGAATACCGGCCGGTTTGGGGGACGACCTCTTCTACGGTCTTTCGGATTTGCACCGCTTCGAAGGGCAAGATTTGCCGCTCGACGACTTCCTGGGAAAGCGCCGAGGTGAAATTCATCGAAAAAGAGACGATCCGATCCCATGACTTTTCCCGGTATCCGTGATCGAGGATACCCGTAAGTTCCTCGATCTCTCCGACATCGACGATGTCTCCGTAGTTTGAAAAATGGCCGACAGACCGAGTGCCGAGGCGCCGTACAAAATCGGTTCCCTTTTGACCGACGGTCACGAAGCTGAATTTCCCCGCCTTGAAATCTTCCTCGTTTTCCTTCAGAAATTTTTCAACCTTTTTTAAAATCGAGCCGTTGAAGGAGCCGACGAGCCCCTTGTCCGAGGTGACGATAAGAAGAAGAGTTCTTTCGACGGGGCGGGCGAAAAATGTCTTGCCGATCTCCATGCCGGACTTCGTGAGATAATCCGTAATATTGCCCAAAATCTCCAAGGCGTCGAAGGCGTAGAAGCGTGAAGCGAGCGCCGCTTCCTGCGCTTTCCGCATTTTGGTCGCCGCAACAAGCTCCATGGCAGAAGTGATTTGGTTTATGCTTTTGACGCCGTTTATCCTTTTTTTGAGATTATTGAGCGATGCCATGAATTTAATGATGCCACGACTCACACGCCTTTTTCAGCGATTCTTCCGTTTCTTTTTCCAAATCCCCCGCTTCAGCTATTTTCTTCAAAGTGTCGGCGTGGAGATCTTCGAGGTACTTCACGAATTCATCCGCCTTGTCTTTTATCTCTTCTTTCTTCGCGTCATCGAAATAGCCGTTCACGGCCGCGTAGGTCAAACACACCTGTTTTTCCATGGCAACCGGAGCGAGATCGCTTTGCTTCAAGATTTCGGTCAGGACTTCGCCTCGCTTGATGCGCTTCTTCGTTGCTTCGTCGACCTCCGAAGCGAATTGAACGAATGCTTGGAGTTCGCGGAACTGCGCGAGCTCGAGCCTCAAGCGGCCGGCAACTTTCTTCATGGCCTTCGTTTGCGCGGATGATCCGACGCGCGAGACCGAAAGTCCGGCATTGATAGCCGGCCGGACACCTTGATTGAAGAGATCGGACTCGAGGTAGATTTGGCCGTCCGTGATGGAGATGACGTTCGTCGGGATATACGCGGAAATATCTCCGAGCTGCGTTTCGATGATGGGGAGTGCTGTAAGGGACCCGCCGCCTTTTTCAGGGCTGAGCTTCGCCGCGCGTTCCAAAAGACGCGAGTGAAGATAAAACACGTCGCCCGGATACGCTTCTCTTCCCGGCGGCCGCCGAAGGAGGAGCGATATTTGGCGGTACGCCCACGCATGTTTCGAAAGGTCGTCGTAAATCACGAGTGCGTCTTCGCCTTTGTCCATGAAATATTCTCCGATGGCGCATCCGGCGTAGGGCGCCAAGTACCAAAATGCCGCCGGTGACGAAGCGCCCGCGACGACAATGATCGAATATTTCATCGCGCCGTTTTCTTCGAGCGTCTTCACGAGTTCCGCGACTTTGGATTCCTTTTGGCCAATTGCGACATAAATGCAGGCCGGCAGCTTTCTGCTGCTATCTTGCCGCTGATTGATGATCGCGTCGATCACGATCGCCGTCTTTCCCGTTTGGCGGTCGCCGATGATGAGTTCCCGCTGCCCCCGGCCGATCGGTATCATGGTATCGATCGATTTAATTCCCGTATGAAGCGGTATCTTCACCCCTTCCCGTTCCAAGACCGAAGGAGCGCTTCGCTCCAGAAAATACCGCACAGGCTTTTTAGTTTTAAAAATTTCTCCGCGGCCGTCGAGAGGTCGCCCCAAGGGATCGACGACTCGTCCCAGCATTTCGTCGCCGACTTCAATCGAAAGGATTTCGCCGGTTCGCCGTACCTCATCGCCGCTTCGGACGCCCGAATCGGCGCCCAAAATAAGCGCGCCCAAGCTTTCTTCCTCGAGGTTCAGCGCCAAGGCCGGCACCGAGCTTTCCCCGGTCACGATCGTCACGATCTCCTGGCTTTTTACGTTCCGAAGGCCGGAAATCTTCGCGACGCCGTCGCCGACTTCGACGACGCGCCCGACGTCTTCCCACTCGGTTTTCCGATCGGAATCCTCGAGTGCTCGCCGCAGTTTTTCCACTATTTCATAACTCATCCCGTTAGAAATAGAACGCGGACGTAAAAAGCGCCTTTCGCGTTCTATTTATTAATTTTGACCTTTTATAATGTATAAACATATTTATTTTATTTATGCGTCCGCGATTTCTAACGGGACTCATAGTTATTTTTTTTAGTATTGAATAAATTTTTCAGTATCGTTCGGAGCGTCACATCGAGTTCCCGCTCGTCGTCGACCGTGAGTTTCGCGCCGGCAACCAGTTCTTCGTTGACGTGTTTCTCAATGTCGTATTTTCCCCTGCCCAACTTTTCGGCGATTTCTTCATAAAAGCGATCAGGAAGTTCCCGGGCGGTTTCGATACTCAAAAGATGCTTTCCTTGGAGTTCGCGGGCGTATTGCTCGGCGAATTTGAGGATTTCTTCTTTTCGCCCCGCATCCCCGTTCCGATCAATGAGACCGGCGAGACGTTTCGCCATCGCTTGAATTTCCTCGGGGCTTTTCCCCTTGGTCATCTCCGAAAACACCTTGGCATACAACTTCGAGGGTATCTTCATCCCGTTAGAAACAAAACGCCTTATTCATAAGCGATTGCCTATGATACGTGGTTAACTCGACTTGGTTGACGGTGATACTTCTCATAAGTTTGGGGTTTCCTACGGGATTCATGGCTACGTGGTACCTTTTACGACTTCATCGGCTGCTTGCTTCAAGAGAGCTTCGTCGACCGCATGGGGGCTTACCTTCACGGCCTTCACGAGAATTTCTTTCGCAAGCGCTGCCAATTCCGACTGCGCCTCCTTTATCGACTTATCTTTTGCTTCCTGGATGGCTTCGAGATTTTTTTTCTTCATTTCGCGTTCCCGCTCTTCGGCTTCCTTCAGGATCTTCGCCTCTTCTTCTTTCGCTCGCTTTTCCGCCCGGGTAATGAGACCGACGGCTTTTTCTTCCGCCTTTTTCAAGGTCTCGCTTTCCAAGGCACCGATTTCCGTAAGGCGGCGAGAAGCTTCTTCCTCCTTGTCCAGTCCTTCCTGGATCTTTTTCCGCCGCTCCGCGATGCTTTTCGCGAGCGGTTTATAGATCAGGAACGTTATGATGCCGAATATCACCAGGAAATTGAACACCTGGCTTACGAGGACCTTCCAATCGATCCCAAAATTTTGGACTAATGATTGCATTGAATTCGGTTAGGTGAATTTGATGATGAGCGCCACGACGAGCGTGTAGATGGCGACGGCTTCCGCGAAGGCGATGGCCAAGATCATGGCCGTCTGAATTTTCGGCGCGGCTTCCGGGTTTCGGCCGATCGCTTCAGCCGAACTTGAACCTATTTTTCCGATAGCGATGGCGGGGCCCAAGACGCCGATGGCGATGGCAGCCGCTACCGCGATCAATTTTATGCTGGCTAAATCCATGGTAGTGATTTGTTGTATTGGTTTTATTTTCCGACCTTTTGCAATTCCTCGTGTCCTTCCTCGAGGGCGGTTGCCGCCGCGATGAAGACGATGGTCAGCATCGCGAAGATAAACGCCTGAATGAAGCCGACGAACAGCTCCATAATCAAGAAGGGCATGGGAACGAAATACGGAATGAGGGCTCCGATGGTGATCAAGAGCACCTCGCCGGCAAAAACATTGCCGAACAGCCGGAATGAAAAAGAAATGATTTTGGCGAACTCAGAGATGACCTCGAGAATGCCGACGAAAAGAGTGATGGGGTTTTTGAAATTGAAAAATCTCTTGAGGTGGAGTTTTACGCCGAGCGATTTCACGGCGATGATGTTGGTCGCGACCACCGAAACGATGGCGAGCGCGAGCGTGAAGTTGAGATCGCTTGCCGGCGAACGGAAGAACGGAACGATGATCCCCCCCTCCCGAAGACCCACCGAACTCAAACCCGGCAGGAGTCCCAGCCAATTCGAGACCAGGACGAAAAAGAATATGGAAGCGACGAGGGGCAGGTAATTCTCCGCGAGAGTCCGGCTCCCCAAAACGCTCTCCATGAGATTCATGATTTCTTCCAGGATCCATTCAAAAAACGACTGGAATTTTCCTGGAAGCACCTTGATCTTGTTTTTGAAGATGAGTCCGAAAACGACGAAAACAATGACCGCGGCGAAACTCAGAAGCAGCGTGTTGGTCACCGGAAAACCGCCTATGCTGAATAGGTGTTCCGCTTTCAATGAAATTTCGTCTCCGATGCCCATAAATGGATTAAAACCAAAACCGGAGATATTTTAACGTAAATTCCCGTTTTTTACAATCCCCGTTATCCCCTTCTTAGATTTGTACCTTCGAAAACAAATAACTCCCCAGGAAGAGCAAGAAACCGGTTATGAGCGATAGGACGAGGAGGTCGGTGCCAAAACCGAACGACGCTATGCCGGTCAGCGCGTGCCTGAGGCCGTCGACGCCGTACGAGAGCGGGTCGATTTTCACGACGAGCGCGATTCCGCTCGGCAGGCCTTCCGTGGGGAAAAGCGCTCCAGAAAGGAAGAAGAGCGGCATCACGACGAAATTCATGATGAGCTGGAATCCCTGCATATCATCGAGTTGCGAAGCGATCGCCGTCCCGAGAGCGGTAAAGAGCACCGCGATGAGGAACATGAAGACGAGCGCGAGGAGAAACGTGCCGACCGTGAGGTATTCCGGCCGGAAGCCGATCAGAAACGCCAAAACGAACACGACAACCCCCTGGATCATGGCGACCGTCGCGCCGCCGAGCGTCCGCCCGATCATAATCTTGAGGCGCGACACCGGAGCCACCAAGGTTTCCTTCAGGAAGCCGAATTGCCGGTCCCATATGATTTCAACGCCGGAAAAGAGCGCGGTAAAGAGAATGCCCATGGCGATGACGCCCGGCGCCAAGAAATCCAGATAATTGCCTCCGCCGGCTTTCTGGAAAACCGGACCCAGGCCGAATCCCAAGGCGACCAGGAACAACAGCGGCTGGCCGAGAGAGCCGACGATTCTCGATTTTGAACGCGAATACCGCTTCAACTGCCTCAGCCAAATGATGTAGATTGCTTGCATATTAGTGTCTTCCCCACGCGCGCCCCATCGTCCGCATATGATCCGTTCCCGACGCGCCTTCGTCCCTTAAGTCGTGCCCTGTCAGGGAAAGGAACGCTTCTTCCAGAGAAGCCGCGTTCGTTTTCTTTTTCAATTCTTCCGGCGTTCCTTCGGCGACGATATGCCCGTGATCGATCACGTCGACGCGCCCGGCAACTTTCTCCGCCTCTTCCATGTAGTGGGTGGTGAAGAAAATGGTTATTTCCTCTTCTCTGTTCAAATTCTGGATATAGCTCCAAATGTGATTCCTGGTCTGCGGATCCAAGCCTTGCGTCGGTTCGTCGAGGAATAATATTTTCGGATGGTGAAGCAGGCCCCGCGCGATCTCGAGCCGGCGCTTCATGCCGCCGGAGAAATTTTTAACGAGTTCGTTCCGCCGATCCCAAAGCTCCACGACTCTCAAGAGTTGTTCGGCGCGTTCTTTGGCCGTTTCCCGCGAAACCCCGTACAAAACGCCGTGAAACTCGACGTTTTCATACGCCGTGAGCTCATCGTCCAAGCTGGGGTCTTGGAATACGATGCCGAACGATTTGCGGGCTTGAAGTGCGTCGTGCGTCGGGTTGTGGCCGTCGAGGAGGATCTCCCCGCTCGTGGGCGAAAGGATCGTCGTCAGCATCTTGATGGTCGTCGACTTCCCCGCACCGTTCGGTCCCAAGAAAGCGAAGATCTCCCCCTTTTTCACGGAAAAGGAGATGTCGTTCACGGCGACAAAATCGCCGAACTTCTTTACGAGGTTTTTTACCGTAATGATATCCACGATTTGAAAGATATTATTGGATCGTAAGCGTGCGGCGGATGGCGTCGAACTGATCGAGAAGCGATTGACGATCGAAGGCCTTCACGGCCCCTGCCGGATAATTTCCGATAACACCG
>CAZMFA010000010.1:0-16533 GCA_964565515.1 uncultured Candidatus Saccharibacteria bacterium
TTTGGCTTTTCAAGTTCGATACTTGGTAGCGTGCATTCACGAGCGCGTTGTACATAAAGATGTACGAGATGCCTGCAATCAGTATAAAGGAAAGCAAGAATATTATGAAGCGCGCATTCTGTGTATAAAGTGATGGTCGTACGATGGTCATGATTTTTATTTTATTTTTATCCCCCTGAGCTTTGCCGATCGGCTCTTTGGGTTTTTTATAATTTCTTCCCGTCCCGGCTTTACGACTTTCTTGTTTAAAAATTCTATCTTTCCTTTTTGACGAAGCACTTTGAAGGCGTCTTTGACGAGTTTGTCTTCGAGCGAGTGGAATGTGATGATTCCAAGGCGTCCTCCGGGATGTAGGATCTCGGGAAGCGATCCGAGAAGTCTTCGGATGTTCTCGAATTCCCCGTTCACGTAGATCCGGATCGCTTGAAAGGTCTTCGTTGCGGGGCTCAATTTCCCGCTCTTGAAGTGGAAGGCGGAATTTACGATCTCCGAGAGTTCATGGGCCGTCTCGATCCTTTTCTTTCGCCGTTCCTCGATGATCCGCTTCGCGATCCTGCGTGAATTCCGTTCCTCGCCGTACCGATAGATTACATCGGCGAGTTCGGTTTCGGGAAACGAATTCACGACCTCGTAAGCGGTCCGGTCGTTCTTTTCCGGATTGTACCGCATGTCGAGGGGTTCATCCTTTGCGAAGCTGAATCCCCTTCCCGATTCGTCGATGTGCCACGAAGAAAATCCGAGATCCACGATCATGCCGTCCGCTTTCGCGAGGTAATGGTCTTTCAAAATACGGGGAGTGTCCGCATAATTTCCGTTTTCAAGGATGACGGTATCGTTCGGGTAGCGACCGGACAAGTCGGCGTTCCGTTCCAAGATTTCGCGATCCCAGTCGATGCCGAGGAGCGTTCCCCCCGGCGTCAAGCATTCCAGAATTCTCTTTGCGTGCCCTCCTTCGCCGAACGTGCCGTCGATAAAGAATTCTCCTTTCCGCGGGCCCAATAACTCTATCGCTTCGTTTAAAAGAACGGGAACGTGGGACATGGCTATATTCCCAGTTCCCCGAGTTTCTCCGCTATCTCGTCCGACGATGACTCGGTCTTCGTTTTGTAGGTGTCCCATTCGGCCGAGTCCCAAATTTCAATCCTGTTAAAGAGACCGGTCAAGACGACTTGTTTTTTGAGTCCGGCATATTTCCGCAAATATTCGGGGATCAAGATTCTCCCCTGATTGTCGAATGTGACATCCGACGCTCCTGCGAGCATTAAACGCACGAACGCTCGAGAGTTCGATTGAGCTAATGGCAGCGACATCAATTTTTGAACGAGCGTTTCCCACTCTTTTGCGCCGAACATGAACAAGCATTTGTCCAAGCCCCTGGTAATAATGGCCCCGGCCTCTATCTTTTCCCTGAATTTGGCCGGTACGGCTACTCGACCTTTGGTATCTAAACTATGTTTGAATTCTCCCAGTATCATAATGAAGCTTTAGTTATCCCCAGATTGATGCCTTATCCACAGATTTATCCACTTCTCACCACTTCTATGTACCATTATACCACCACTCCCAACATTAAAAAACCTCCCCTGGGGCAGATTGCGTAGGTTCTATCTATCGTTTAGGGCAGAAGTTATCAACAAGTTGACTTTTGACGGTTCCCCACTTAACCTCCCGAGCACCTGCTTGGCGCTCGGGAGGTTTTTGTTTATTTTTGTTGCAACCTCATTAATGCTTCGAGGGCCGACGGGAGTTCGAGCGTGCCCTTACTGAAATGACTCTTCGCGTGTTCGATGATGATCACTCTTTTTGCATACCTTTATTACAATCCCCGCCTTGTGAAAAAGAAGCCCGGATTCCGCATTAATTGCAGAATCCGGGATTGTTGTGTCAGTACACGCAGAGTTTCCCCCGCTCTATCCGTTCGAAAGAGTCGTTGATTCTTTTTAGGATACCGGGCTTCACGACATGGAACGATTGTCCGTGTCGTATGTCGTGAACATCGACGAAAAAAACTGCCTCTTGTTCGATGACGGTCACTCGGTCGACCTTCACGGCCGGGTTTGGGAAGATAAATATCTTGCCATCCTTTTCGATGGCAAGGAACTGGCCGTCTCTCATTTCCCCGAATTGAGGGGTCGCGAGCGGATCGGACAGTTCTTCGCCGTTCAAGATCCCGATGTGCTTTACTTCGAATTCTTTCAGAAAAAGTTCGAACATCTCTCGGTTCTTGATCCCGGCTTCGTATTTGTTGATGATTTCGATCATTGCCGGACCTCCCTGCTTAGAAAGTTTTTATCCAAACGCGGGTCGTCGCGAGGAATACCATGCCGAGGATGAGCAGGAACAAGTAATAGATCGCCCAATTCCTCTGTTGATTTACCGTCATGGCCAACTCGCTGCGGCTGCCGTACGGGTCATCGTGCTTTGCCCGAAACTGAAGGCCCCAAAAAAGCCATAGTCCGGACACGGTGAGGTCTTGACCTCCCAGCGCTATCAGCATAATGGCTGCAATGAAGAATGTTATGCCGATACCCCACACAAAGTGGCCGTCCCGGTCTTCGGAAACGCTATCGAAGAACACTTTTGCGAAGTGTCCTCCGTCGAAGATCCAGAGCGGGAGCAAGTTATAAAGTATAAGAGCGCCGCTGATATTGACCACGGCTTCGAGGTGTGTCACGGTTACTGCGCCCATCGCAGTAAGTATTCCGTAGGCCACGACGACAAAGACGTTTGCCGTTACGCCGGCTAAGTAGATTGCCGCCTTGTTTGACCACGGCAACCTGTCGAGTTTGTCTTTGCAGCTTGGATCGGGCATTGCTCCCCCGAGTATGACAAGGAAGATAAGATGTGTTTTGATTCCATTCGCCTCGAGGACGATAAGATGGCCCAGTTCATGGATGACCAAGGTCATTGTTATCGCCGTCGCGAAAAAGTTTGGATCTTGAAAGTGGAGCCATTTTCCTATTTGAAGGAAAACGATCCAGTTCAATACGGCCGTACCGACCGCGACGAGAATTCCCGTCGTTCTTTTCATTGATGCCTCCTATATTTTGTTTTTTTGAAAGGTTGTTTAAAAACCAGTTCTGGGGGTTGGTACAGTGAAAAACCTACCCCAGGCTGAAAAGATTATATAATTAAATTGGCTTTTAGTCAATGACTCCGAATCTTAGTCGGGGGTTTTGATGCCGTCGGTTTCCAGGATTTTGAATTCCACGCCGTCGGTCGAGATCTTCGCGAAGGCGGTGTTCATAATGTCCATCGGCCTGAAGCTTTCATAGGTTCCGAAGCCCAGGTGGATCAGGAAAGCTCTTATGATCCCTCCGTGGCTCACGACGAGGACGGTTTTCCCAGGGTAAGCCGCGGCGATTTCTCTGATGAATGTTATCATGCGGCCCGCCATATTTTCATTGTTTTCCACGCCTTCGGGATAGATGTTGTGGAGCTTGGCTTCGTCCACCAATGTTTCCAGGCCGGCTCTCATCTCCTTGATCTTTTCGTCGAGTTTGTCGACGCTGCTGCCTTCCAGCGGTCCATAGGATCTTTCTCGTATGACGTCCCGCGTCTCGACGGCCAAATCCTTTTCGATGGCTATAATTTCAGCGGTTTGCTTGGCTCTTAGGAGAGTCGATGAAAAAGCGGCGTCGAAGTGAACATCTCTCAATTTTTTCCCTGTTTCAGCTGCCTGCGATCTGCCGTTTTCGGTAAGCGGCGGATTGCCTCCCACTATCTTGCCGATATTTCCCTCCGACTCGCCGTGTCTGACCAAATATATGGTGCAAAAATTATCCATTGGTGGGCGTTGCTGGGATCGAACCAGCAACATTTGTGGTGTGTGGGCAATACAGGGATCGAACCTGTGACCTCTTCGATGTGAACGAAGCGCTCTACCACTAAGCTAATTGCCCATATTTATTTGTGAATACAACACTCTTCCTGGGCAAAATATATTTAGATAACTTAATAAAGTATTTGCCCGTTGAAAGCAAAGTTATTTGCTTTCAACCCACCTCGCTAAACGTGCGGTACCTTTAAATTAAACTAAAACAGCACCGCTTTCAAGCGATGCTGTTTTGGTCCGCGCGGACTTATTGCAATTCCACGGTGGCGCCGACGTCCTCGAGTTTTTTCTTGAGTTCTTCGGCTTCTTCTTTCTTCAGTCCTTCTTTGACGAGCTTCGGAGCGCTATCCGCGACGCCCTTGGCTTCTTTAAGACCTAAGCCGGTCGCTTCCCGGATGACCTTGATGACGTTGATTTTCTGATCGCCGGCGGCTTTCAGCATCACGCCCCAAGAGGTCTTTTCCTCCGCGGCGGCTCCCCCGCCGTTCGCCGGTCCCGCAACGGCCATTGCCGCAGCTGAGACGCCGAATTTTTCTTCGAGCGCTTTGACGAGCTCGGAGAGTTCGATGACCGAGAGCTTCTCGATTTTTTCTATAATGTCGTTGAATTTTTCCATGATAATTTGAATGAATTGACCTTTATTGCTGCTTTGCCTTTTCGTTCAAAACGAAGAGGACTTTTTTGATCGGAACGGTAAGCATGAAAGCGAGCTGCCCCAAGAGGACTTCGCGCGACGGAAGTTGGCCGAGGGTTTCGACTTCCGCTTTTTCCATGAACCGCTTTCTCTTGACTTCGAAGCCGCCCAAGATATTGAAGATGTTCTTGGTCTTGAACGGTTTGCCGAATTTATAGACAACGTTCGCGGTCTCGACCGTATCTTTCGGTGAAAATACGACGCCGACTTGTCCCTCGAGCTTCTTTGCGTCGAAGTTGATGCCTTGGTCCTTCAGTACCAGGGTCAAGAGTCGCTTTTTCATCACGACCATGGCGCCGCCCAATCCTCGGATAAGTTTTCGAAACACGTTCAAGTCGTTTGCCGAGAGGCCGGTGAAGTCGGCGAAGACGACGGTTTCACTTTTGTCGAATTCCTCCTTTCCCGTTTTGATTTGTTCCTTTTTCTGTGCTTTTGTTTTCATGTAACAAAAAATCTGCGTTTCCGCAGTTTTCAAGAAGAATCGACCCACTTCCTCGAAGCTTCTTCCTCGGCAGGATGATTAAACCTTTCGGTTCCTGCTATCTACGGAACACTCCCATAATATCAAGCATTTCCTTTCCCGTCAATGAAAAGGCCCCCGGTTCTCTTCGAGAGCCGGGGGCCACTTTGGGAGATGTTTATATGTCGATATTCTTGGCGTAAACGGCGTTCGCTTGAATGAAGTTCTTGCGGGGTTCCACAAGTTCTCCCATCAGAATATCGAACAGGCGGCTCGCCTCGACGGCATCGTCGATGGTAATCTTTTTCATAAGCCGCGTCGCTGGATTCATAGTGGTTTCCCAAAGCTGCTCGGGGTTCATTTCTCCGAGACCTTTGTAGCGTTGGATATTTACACTGTCGCCGCCCATTTTCTTGATGAGCTTGTCGCGTTCGTCGTCGCTGTAGGCATATTGGAATTCTTTCCCCTTTTGGACGCGAAAGAGCGGCGGTTGGGCGATATAAATGTACCCGTCTTCCATGATCTTCGGGAAGTAGCGGTAAAAAAGCGTCAGGAGCAATGTTCGAATGTGCGCGCCGTCGACGTCCGCATCGGTCATAATGACGATTTTATGATAGCGAAGTTTCGAGATGTCGAAGTTCTCCGAAATGGCGGTGCCAAGAGCGATGACGAGCGAGCGAATTTCCTTATTGACAAGCATTTTGTCGATCCGCGATTTTTCCACGTTCATAATTTTGCCGCGAAGCGGAAGGATCGCTTGGAACCGTCGGTCGCGTCCTTGTTTGGCGGAACCTCCTGCGGAGTCTCCCTCGACGATGAAAAGCTCCGACTCTTCCGCTTTGCGGGATGAGCAATCCGCGAGTTTGCCGGGCAGCGTGAGTCCTTCTAGAGCTCCCTTCCGGAGAACCGTGTCCTTGGCGGCCTTTGCCGCCTTGCGGGCTTTGGCTGCAATCAGGTTTTTTTCGATGATCTTTTTCGCGTCCTGCGGATGCTTTTCCAAGAACTCCTTGAGAGCTTCGTTTATGACGGATTCCACAACCGTCCTCGCTTCGGGATTGCCGAGCCGCGCCTTCGTTTGTCCTTCGAATTGCGGTTCATGGATCTTGATGGAAACGATGGAAACAACCCCTTCGCGAATGTCATCCCCCGTCAATCCGTCGTCGCCGTTTTTGACATACTCTTCTTTTTTCGCGTAGTCGTTCAAACTCCTCGTCATGGCCGATCGGAGGCCGGTTAAATGCATGCCGCCGTCCGAGGTGTAGATATTGTTTGCAAAGCTCAGTTCCTGCGCTTCCTGGTCGTTGATGTACGTGATGGCCGCTTCCACTTCGATGTCTTGATACGTTTTGTGGACATAGAAAAATTCATCTTGGATGGGCGTTTCGCCGTCTACCAAATAGCCCAAGAACGATTTCAATCCGCCGTCGAAGTAGAAGCCGTATCGGTACGGTTCGTCTCCCCGTTCGTCGATGATTGCAATGCGGACGCCTTTCGTGAGATACGCTTGCTGGCGAAGGTGGTCGATAATCCGCTTTCGATCGTATTCCACCTTTTGGAAGATTTCCGGATCCGCATCGAAAATAACCTTCGTCCCCGTGTGCGTCGACGTGCCGCCTTTCTTCACGGCGGATTCGGGTTTTCCTCGTTTATATTCTTGGAAGTAGATCGTGTTGTCGCGATAAACTTCGACGCGGAGCCAAGTCGAAAGGGCGTTCACGACCGAGACGCCGACGCCGTGGAGGCCGCCGGAGACTTTGTATGAATCGCCGCCGAATTTGCCGCCGGCGTGAAGCGTCGTCAAGACCGTCTCGAGAGCCGATTTTTTGGTTTGCGGATGGATATCGACGGGAATGCCTCGCCCGTCGTCGGTGACGGCGACGCGATTTCCCTTCAAAAGTTCGACGGTGATATTTTTGGCATAGCCGACCATCGCCTCGTCGATGGAGTTGTCGACGACTTCCCAGATCAAATGATGGAGACCGTCGACGCCCGTAGAGCCGATGTACATGCCGGGCCGCTTTCGGACCGGTTCGAGGCCCTCCAAAACGTAGATGCTCTTCGCGCTGTACGAAGCTTCCTTTTCTTTCGGTTTTTCCGCCCTTTTCGGCTCTTCTTTCGGTTCCTTTTTGGGCTCCTCTCTCCCCCCGTTTATTTGTATTTTCACCATAAAAAATAAGGGCTTTTAACCTCTCTTATAAGGTTTATTGTATCACAAAACTTCCCCCCTTGCCAGCTAATTGCCGGTAAAATTCAAGTTGGCTTGATCCCAATTCACCACATTCCACCAAGCAGCAATGTAATCAGGCCGGCGGTTCTGGTATTTCAAGTAATAAGCGTGCTCCCAAACGTCGATGCAAAGGACGGGTTTCATTCCGTTCGAGATCGGATTTTCTTGATTCGCTGTTTGGACGATCTTCAATCCTTCCCGATTGCTCATGGCAAGCCACGTCCAGCCGCTTCCGAAAACGCCGGCAGCAGCCTTTGTAAATTCTTCTTGGAATTTTTCGAAGCTGCCGAAGGTCGCCGTTATTGCCCCGGAAAGTTCGCCCGTCGGCGTTCCCCCGCCCTTGGGCTTCATAAGCTCCCAAAAGAGCGAATGGTTGAGGTGGCCGCCGCCATGATTTTTCACCGCCGATTTCACCGACTCCGGCATGTTTTGGAGTTCTTCGACCAATTCCCGTACCGTTTTCTTCTGCAATTCCGGAAAACCGGCAAGTGCATCGTTCAGCTTCGCCACGTACCCTGCATGGTGCTTTGAGTAGTGGATCTCCATGGTCTTTGCGTCGATATACGGCTCGAGCGCGTCGTAGGAGTATGATAATTTTGGTAGTTCGAACATATATCAAGTATACCAAACAGCCGGCGTTTTCGTTACGCCTATAGCTGCTGGAGATCGTAGAATTTCTTGTAGAGACCGCCAGGTTTTTGAATGAGTTCTTGGTGTGTCCCCTCCTCGGCGATTTTCCCCCGGTGCAGGAAGAAGATGCGGTTCGCTTTTTTTACCGTGCTCAGGCGGTGCGCGATGATGAAGGTGGTCCTGCCCTCCATGAGTTTCTCGAGCGCTTCCATGACGAATTTTTCCGACTGAGCATCCAAGCTCGATGTTGGTTCGTCGAGAATGAGGATCTTCGGGTTCTTCAAAATTGCCCGGGCTATCGCGATGCGCTGCTTTTGGCCGGTCGAAAGCTTGATGCCCCGCTCGCCGACGATCTGGTTGTACCGTTTGGGGAATTTGTCGATGAAGTCGTCGGCGTGGGCAAGCTTCGCGGCTTCGAGAACTTTCCGGTCCGAAGCCGAGAAGTTGCCGTAGCGGATGTTGTTCTTGACCGTTTCGTTGAAGAGCGTGATTTCCTGGGGGACGACGGCGATTTGATTTCTGAGGAATTTGAGATCGATGTTCCGGACATCATGGCCGTCGAGATCGATTTCCCCCACCGTCGGCTGGATGTAATTCGAAATGAGATCGACGAGCGTTGTTTTTCCGACGCCGGATTCTCCCACGAGCGCGACGATCTCTCCGGGGTGGATCGAAAAGCTTATGTCGGACAAGGTCGGCGTCTTGTTGTTCTGGTAGATGAAACTCACGTTCTTGAAGGCGACGCCGCCCTTCAGGGCCGCGAGGATGACCGGCGACTTCGGGATGTAAGTTTCTGTCGGTTGCGTGAGGACCTTTTCCGCCCGCTCGAGAGCCACCATGCCGTTATTGAACGTCTGCCAGTTTTGGGCGAGGATGACGAACGGTCCGAAAAACATGGCCGCGTAGCCGTTGAACATGACAAGCTCTCCGATGGTCATTCTTCCCTGCCAGATCGAGTAGATCGCGTAGATGTAGATGATGATCTGGGAAATGATGATGATGATGCGCTGGGAAAAGCTGATGTTCTGCCAGATGCCGATGAATTCCTGCCAAAACTTGGCGGCTTTCAGATTGAAATTCTTGTACGATTTCTTGTGTTCATATTCCTCCGCCGTCGCCTGCTTCACCGCCTGGGCATTCATGACGGCGTCGTACGCGTCGCCGTAGGCCTGGTTGTAGGCATGGTGCATTTTCCGCTGGAGCGCCGAGAGCTTCGGCGCCACGTTGAAGAGGATGAAAACATAGATCACGACCGCAACCAAAATCATCGATGTCAGGGTCGGCTCGAGGGCGAACGTCACCGCGAGCGCGCCCACGACGCTCAGGATCTGCGGTGCGAGGCCGATCACGACGTTCCCCAGAATGTTCTGGAGCCAGCCCGAAGCGCGGTTGATCCGGTCCATCGTGTCCCCCATTTTGTGTTCCTTGTGAAATGAGAGCGGCAGCTCGAGAAGGCGGGTCATGCCCTTCACGATGTAGTCGGCCTCGACGAGCGAGAGAAGTTTTTCCTGCTTCAGTTCGATCTGCCAACTTGAAGCGTCGGCAATGAGCTTGATAATAATCCAGAGACCGAGGAAAAAGAAAACGAGGGGCATTATTTTCCCGAACAAGGCGAAAGTCCCGCTTTGGTTCACGATGCTGTCGATGATCCGCCCGGCGAAGTATGGCACGGCAGTATTCGCGATAGCCGAAATGACGCTCAAAACGGAAATCACCGTAATGACCTTTTTATACGGTTTGACGTATTTAAAAATTATGGTAAGCCCGTGAAGGGCTTTTTTCCGTTTCCCCCGAGACATATCAATCAATTATAGATGAAAAACGGTCAATGTTGGAGTTTGTTTTTCCGTCGTGCGGCGCAGGACTTGCAGACGCCGTAGAATTCCAGGGCGTGCTGCCTGATCTCCGCGAAATGCTTCGAGGAGCGGAGAACGCGGTTCTGGGTTTCCTCCATATTGCAGTGGTGCACGATTTCTATTTTTCCGCATTCGAGGCATATGAGGTGGTGGTGTTCCTCGAGATCCGCGAGTTCGTAGTGGGCATGGTTGTGCCGGAGATCGATCTGCTTCAGAATCCCCTTCTCATTCAGTGATTTGAGCGTCCGGTAAACCGTCGCCTGGTCGGCGCTCCGCGGCAAGGCGTCGATGATTTCTTGGGCGCTCAGGGGTTTTTTCGCGTTTTTGAAGATGTTGAGGATCGCAAGGCGCGGTCCCGTCGCTTTATACCCGCTTTTCCGTAGCAGTATTTTGTTGCTTGCTTCATCCTTCATGCCCGCCATGATATTATAAATGCGAATTATTTGCAAATAATTTGACAATCCCGGATATTGCCGGTACGATCATGGAATAATGCCAAACCGGAAAATCATTGAAGTGAAAAACCTCGGCGTTACTTTGGACGGCCGGAAGATCGTCGGCGACGTCTCTTTCACTCTGCAGCCCCAGGAAGTTCTGGCCATTGTCGGCCCGAATGGCGCCGGCAAATCGATGCTCCTCAAAACCCTTGTCGGCATCAATAAGAAATATTCCGGCGAGATTTATTTCGCGCCCGGGACGAAAATCGGCTATCTCCCCCAGCGTTTCCATGTCGATTTCTACCTTCCCATAACCGTGAAGGAGTTTTTGGACCTGAAGCCGGAACATAAGTACACGCTTGAGGAGGTTTTGCGGCTGGTGGATATTCCGGAGACCTGGCTCACGCAGAATCTCGCGACGTTCTCGAGCGGGCAGCTTCAAAAAATCCTCCTTGCTTGGGCCGTCATTGACCAGCCCCACGTACTTCTCTTTGATGAGCCGACGGAAAATGTCGACATTGTTTCGCAGGAGTCGATTTACGATCTTCTCCACGAACTCCAGGATCGCCTCGGCATTTCCATCATCATCGTTTCGCACGACTTGGATGTCGTTTACAAGTATGCGAACACCGTTCTTTGCCTCAATGAACGGATGCTGTGCTACGGCGAACCTGTCGCGACATTGACGAACGAGGCGCTCTCGGAGCTTTACGGCGACCATGCTTTCTTTCACCATCATCACTTCGGGGATCACCACCATCATGACGAAAATTCTAAATCCTAAGCACTAAATCCTAAACAATGACCAAAATCCAAAATTATAATAACCAAAACATGCGTTTCGAGTTTCAAATTTTAAGAATTGGAATTTGTTTAGGATTTAGGATTTTGAAATTAGGATTTTAAACTAATGAATATTTTTATTCTTACATTAATTTCCGGTGTCTTTGTTGCTGCGGCCTCTGGTCTGGTCGGCTCGTTCCTTATTTTGCGGCGGATGGCGCTCCTGTCCGACGCTCTTTCGCACGTTGCGCTTCCCGGCATTGCGCTCGGGATATTGTTTCATTTCGTGCCGATTTGGGGCGGCCTTATTTTCCTCTTCTTGGGGGTGCTGCTGATCTGGATCGTGGAAAATAAAACGAAACTGGCGACGGAATCGGTGACCGGCGTTATGTTCGTGACTGCCCTCGCGATCGGCGCCCTCATTATACCGGAGCAGGATCTCCTGGAAGCTTTTTTCGGGAACGTCGCTAAACTCACCATTCTCCAAATCGGCCTCCAAACATTCGTCGCTCTCGCGATCATCGCGTTCATCCTGATCTATCTCAAGCGCCTGACGCTCTTTTCAATCGCTCCGGACTTGAGTGCCTCGCTCAAAGTTTCATCGCTGAAAATGCAGTTGATCCTCCTCGTTCTTATCGCCCTTACCATCACGATCGGCATCAGCTTCGTGGGAGTGCTCCTGATGAGCGCGCTTATCATCATTCCAGCCGCTGCGGCGCGGAATATCGCAAAGAGCTTCAACAGCTTTTTGGCCGTTTCGGTGATCCTTGCCGTTTTCGCCCTTACTTCCGGTCTTTTAATCGGCGAAGCTTACGGCTTAAATCCCGGCATCATGACGGTCATGGTAAGCGCCGGGCTTTTCGTGGTCAGCCTTTTTTGGAGAGGTGCTGCGCTGAAACGTCGGTAAGGCCGATCTTTGAGGGCCCGTTGTGGTAAAATTACCGTATGGGAACGTATCAAGAAAGTTGGGACAAGCTTCCCGACCAAGTGAAGGATTTGGAAAGGGCGCGGCAGTCGTTCATTGAGGAATTCGAAGCGATCAACTGGTACAACCAGCGGATTGAGGCGACGAAGGACGGCGAACTCCGGAAGATCCTCGTCCATAATCGGGACGAGGAAAAGGAGCATGCGGCACTCCTTTTTGAATATGTCAAAAAGCGGGACCCCGAGCAAGCGGACGCGTTGAAAAAATCGGATTTTTAAAGGTCGCTGTCTTTAGGAATAACAATGGGAAAACTGCACTTGAAATCCTTTGCCCTCGCCTGCGGAGTTCTTTGGGGGGCGGGTGTCCTTTTTGTGGGTTGGATCGCGCCGAGCGGCTACGGTGAAAGTTTCGTTTCGGCTATTGGAAAATTCTATATCGGTTACACTCCCGGATTTGCCGGCGGGATTGTCGGCGGCATTTGGGGATTTATCGACGCTTTTGTCGGCGGCGCGATCTTCGTGTGGCTTTACAACCTCTTCGTTTCGAAGAAGCAGGGGTAAAGTCGGATAAATGCAAAACAGCCCAAGTTTTCTTGGGCTGTTTTGGTTATTTTCCGGTCGCCGGTGCGAATTTGAACGTGGCGAGGATCTGATTGAGGAGCGCTTGAGCGGCATCGGCTTGGGTCGCGTCGAATGCATAGCCGATGTGAATCGCGTTGGTCTTCGAGGTCTTATCGCTTGCGAAGATGTCTACTTCCACTTCCCCGTTTTGGAGAGGTATGACGACCGCCGTTGCCGGTTCGCCGGCGAGCGTGAAAGCCGTGCTCATCGAGCCGGTTGTTGCATTTTGCAGGGTGGTGATCATTTCCGGGAGGGTCAGCATCCTGCCGAGGGGTTGGTTGTAATAGCCGCCGTCCTCCACGATGAAATTGCTGTTTCCCGAAAAGGAGATCCTCGACATGGTGCTAAGCGGTGTCACGGTCGGCGCCCCCCACTCGGCCGGATACTGGAACGTGAATCCGAACGTCGGATCGCTGAAAGTAGCCAATGTCGTTGTCGAGAGCGACAGTATTTTCGCCGGTGGTTTTGTTCCCGGCGTCCCCGCGGTGAAGTACCACAGGATACCGCCTGCGACGGCGATGATGACGAGTACCGTAAGTTGGGTCGCTATTTTCGAGAATCCCTCTTTGTCTTTCATAGTTTGATTATATCAAATGAAGAACCCGCTACATTGGCATTGTAGCGGGCAAATAAAAAGCTGGGCCGATCGTCAGCTGGCAAGTTTCATTATCCGGTGCTCAGCTTCCGACACGAGATTGTGAAAGTATCTCCCTATCTCCATGGGAATGTCTTTCTTTCCCCGTAGTTGGTAAACGCCGGAACGCAAGCAGTATTCGGCTACCACTGCTTCGGCTTTTCCCTGCAGGCACCTTACAACCTCTTCCTTGTTCGGCTCCCCCTTCTTGATCCATTTGACTATCCTTTGCCTGTCCCTTGGGTCGCAAACGACGATGCGCAAACCTTTGGCTCCGGATCGGAGCATGGTGGGGCCGCCGATGTCGGTCTTCTCTATGATGGATTCCCGGGTAGACGTGCGCTTTTTGATTTCCTCCGCCAAAGGGTAGAGGTCCACGCACACGAGATCTATCCAGGGAATGCCGAGGCTTTCGAGTTCTTCGAAGTGCTTCGGCAAGGCGAGCAATCCCCCGTGGATTTCGGGCACCAAGGTCACGACCCGATGGTCGAGGATGGGTCCCATGCCGGAAAGGCTTGCGACGTCCGTAACCTGCAGTCCCGCTTCCGTAAGAACTCTTGCTGTTCCGCCGGATGCGATAACCCTCCACCTCATGTCGATGAGGTCCTTAACGAACTCGACTATTCCGTCCTTGTTGTAGACGGAAACGAGCGCCGTCTTCTGATGTTCCATTTTTACTCCTGTATTTTTGTTGGTTGAAAAAATTTTCTCCCCAATTGCTGGAACATATTGTGCAATATTTACAGTCGCTGCGTCAATGGATGATTACCGATAGAAGATCTTCGTTTGATATTCGGAGAGTATCACCGTTTCCGCCTCCGGGTGGCGTTTTTTGAGTTCTTGAAGTTTTTTGTTTTGGTCTTCGGAATAGTGGGGGATAAGTTTTATCGGCAGGATGCCGAGTCCTTCGAATATTTCATCGCTCGCTCGGCTGTAGAAACACACTGAAAGGACGTTTGCCCCCGCTGAATCCCCCGCAAGCGTTTTCCCCTCAAACAGCTTTCCTAAACCTTGGAACTTCGAGAGCGTTTCGAGTATCTTTACTGATCTCCCGCTGTGGAGGTAGATGACGTCCGATCGAACGACCTGATCGGGAAATTCTTTTTCATTTGCTGTCTCAAACGAGAGTATTTTATCTCCTTTATTCTTCTCAAATTGGGCGATTTCCTCTTCGCGGTTTTTCGCTATCCTGTCTTTTTCCTTGGCGAAATACACGAGGAGGATCTTCGGGTTTTGCGGCGCGTCCTTCAGCATTTCTTTGAAGAAAGCGTCGTCTTCTTGCGCCGTTTTGGGCGTGAATCCACCATGGAGAATATATTTCGTTTTCATATTGTTATTATGCGGCAAAAAGCCCGTCGGGAAGGCAGGTTATCTATTTTTGCAGCGCTTTTTGTGCAGCTGTTTTATTGAGAATATGAATATGACGGCGATGATGAAAACCGCCACGAGGTAGGGAGTCGCCTTCGCCGGGTCAACGAAGAAGTACCAAATGAAGGCTCCAATGGCTAAGATTAAGAACCCTGCCAGAAACCGTTCTCCTTTGCCGCTTTTATCCATGAAGGAATTTTAGCATAAGGTTTGAACTTTTTCTTAGACAAGGCATGGGAGGAAAAACCAGCCGAGATTGTCTGGAATTATCTTGATATTAGTCCTTATTAATAAGATTCTCTAACTCAAGAGGGATTTTTTTTAGACCAAAACCCGAAAAATTGTGTGTAGTACCATACATTACCGAACCCCCTAACAGGCATATAGTTTTT
Organism: uncultured Candidatus Saccharibacteria bacterium; assembly: GCA_964565515.1. GTDB lineage: Bacteria > Patescibacteriota > Minisyncoccia > UBA6257 > GWB1-50-10 > JAKAHT01. Next base: position 14,862 of record CAZMFA010000010.1, read on the forward strand.
TCGATCTCAGTAGGCATCATCTCGTATCTGTTACCCATAAAAGAAAATGGGAATCCATTATTCACGAAGATTATGTTTTGATAAATTACATCTTCATGCACGCCCTCGCCCGATCGAAAAGGGACGACGGGGAATTCTCTATCCGATGACGAGGCGCTGATCAAGAAAAGCTCGTGATTTAAGCGCAGATCTCTCACTTCTTGCTCGGTGAGAATCGAACTGCCGGTAGCTCCTACTACAGCGTTAGGACTTAGCTGGTAGATTTTTTGTGATAAGTCTTCATGTCCGTCTTTAATATCAGAGCCTTCAACCACCACACCCTTCCGTTTAAAGACTTCCAAAATTGATTCACCGATGGGACCAAGCCCCACAACCAGTATTACTGGGTGGACAATCCCCCTCTTCTTTAAATAGTCTAAAATGCGTTCGTTTAAATGACGAGCCACCAGAGGACTTTCCTGTGTGAGCTTAGTAACAGACCTTGCAACATTTATGACTGGGAATGGTAGTGTTTCTTCTTCAAGCCTTCGAAATCCAGACGATGTTTGTTCGACACCAAAAATAACCCTTCGGCCACTTTTAGCAAAAGTTTTTATAAGCTCTGCGCCATCATCCAGTATGATACTAAGGGCATCCTCGGGGACCAGTGGTAATAATGCGTTACAGTTATTTTTGTGTTCTTCATCAAAACCTCTATTTGAAAGTAAGGGCTGTATAGCCCGAATACCTTTTCCCTTTAATTCATTCAGTACCTCATTATTAGTGGAATATGCTTTGCCTAGAATAACCACTTTCTGCGGACCAAAGCCGAACTCAATAAGTCGTTCGAACATCTTCATTTGCGGTTCCATTACGTGCTGACAGCAGACCAGGAAAACATTTCCGACGTCGTGAGGAATTCTATTATAAAAATTGAAAACTTTTGTTAGCCGGGGATATGAATAATCCATTTTCCTATTCTCTACTTTAACTCTTTCCAAGAGTATTATCATATTTTTAGTCTTTCCTCCCATGCCACAAGGGCCCATCCGAGAAAATGAGCATTTGTGACTAATGCGGCAATTTTTCACACCGTGTGCCCAAGAGAGGGAGTCGAACGCCGTCCCTCGACTTTACTCAGGATTCCCTAACACCCCTCGGTTTTAATATTTCTGCCAAAGGAGACCAATGGTGTTCTCTCTACCCCACTCCGGTTCGAATTCCCCAGAACATGAAAGCTAAAACCGATAGCGTGGAGCTACCGGTTTTTAGTTTTGGTGCCCAGGGGGGGACTCGAACCCCCAAGCCTTGCGGCATACGCACCTCAAGCGTACGTGTGTACCAATTTCGCCACCTGGGCAATTATAGCCTTTCCCCTGCTATTTTTAGGGCCTTTTCTATTTTCTTTCTTTTCCGGGATAGACAGACTACGCCTTTATCATAATATAATTCTGGTAATAACTTCAAGGAATCGGCCTTTGCGTATTTTAGGTGGTATGTTGAGTCATTGATATTTTTTGTGGTATGACCGCGTATTCCCAGGAATCCTTGAGGCTTCGTTTGTAGCCACTGGATGTGAGTTTTACTTGCCGAAAGGAACTCCGTATAGAACATGAAGCTGGAACGCCAACGCGGATACCCCCGGAATTATGATTACCGATATCATTAGAAAGTTTCAGACATCTTACGAAAT
>CAZMFA010000011.1:0-14349 GCA_964565515.1 uncultured Candidatus Saccharibacteria bacterium
AGGAGGAACGCTTGAAAAATATCGTGCGCCCGTACCGGATCATCAACTCGCCGAACTCGACCGGCGACAACATCTTTAATTCAAAGAACGTCTACCGGTCGTTCGAGATCTTCGACGGCACGGAGGACTGCCGGCACATGTTCCTGGTCGCCGCCGGCGCGAAGGACAGCCACTCGTCGAGCCACATAGGCTTGAAAAGCGAGCTCGTCTACAACTCGATGAGCATCTACCCGGGGAGCCGGATCATCGGATCGTGGATCATCATCAACGGGAACGATATTTACCACTCGGTGAACTGCGAACGGTCGTCAAACCTCTTTGGATGCGTCGGCATGAAGGACAAACACTACTGCATCCTGAACAAGCAGTATTCGAAAGAGGAGTATGAAGCGCTCGTCCCGAAACTCATCCAGCATATGAAGGATAGGCCGTATGTTGATGGGAAAGGGAGAGTATACGGCTACGGCGAATTCTTCCCGCCGGATCTTTCACCCTTCGCATACAACGAGACGGTTGCGGTGGAATATTTCCCGCTCACGAAAGACGAAGCGCTCGCAAAGGGGTATTTATGGAAAGATTCGGAAGCGCGGAATTATCAGGCGACGATGAAGAATGCCGATATTCCGAACGACGTCCGCTCGGCCGACGAGGGTATCTTGAAAGATATCATCGAGTGCGCGCATGCCGGTCCGCCAGCTGGCGGATGCACGGAGCAGTGCACGACGGCTTTCCGCACGACGGCCGAGGAGCTGTCGCTGTATCAAAAGATGAACATCGCCCTGCCGCGCCTCTGCCCGAACTGCCGGCATTTCGAGCGTTTGCGGCAGCGGAATCCGCTGAATCTCTGGCACCGGAAGTGCCAATGCGCGGGTTCAATAAGCTCACCGCAAGCGGGCGCGAACTATGTATATACGAATCTCTCGAAACACAGCCACAACGATGGTCATTGCCCGAACGAATTTGAAACGTCGTATTCGCCTGATCGCCCCGAGATTGTGTATTGTGAAGAGTGTTATCAAAAAGAAGTCACCTAAGGGGGTGGTATACTATAGTATACCACCTGTATTTTCGAGGAATGGTGGTAAAATCTGAATATGGCTTCCGAAAAGAAGGTTTGTCAAAACTGCAAGAAAGAGTTCGTCATTAAACCGGATGATTTCAGCTTCTATGAGCGTATAAATGTTCCGCCGCCGACGTTCTGCCCCGATTGCCGTTTGATGCGCAAGATGACATGGCGGAATGAGCGCTCGTTATATCAGAGGAATTGTGCTTTGACGGGGAAGCGAGTCATCTCAATTTTTTCCCCCGATTCCAAAACGCTAGTGTACGACCGCGATGTCTGGTGGAGCGATGGGTGGGATTCTCTTGCTTCCGGCCGCCCCTACGATTTTCAAGAGACGTTTTTCAGCCAGTTCCGGTCTTTACTCGAACGTGCGCCGATGCCGGCAATTTTTAACGCCCAATCCGAGAATTGCGAATACACCAATCACAGTGGGCGGTCCAAGGATTGCTATTTGGTATTTGGGTCGTGGACAAATGAGCGGGTGATGTATGCGAACAAGGCATGGATGTCGAAGGACACGCTCGACGCGCTATCATCCTCATATCTGGAACTCTGCTACGAAACCATTACCGGCATGAAGTTGTATCACACTTTTTTTTCGGATAGCTGTGATTCATGCAACAATTCATGGTTCCTTTATAATTGCAAGGGATGCTCGAATTGTTTTGGATGTACTAATTTACGGAACAAATCCTATTGCATTTTCAACGAGCAATACTCTCCGGAGGAATACGCCAAAAAACTGAAAGAGTTCAATTTTGGAAGCTATCGGGAAATCGAACGGATCAAACACGATTTTGACGATCTCAAATTGAAATCGCTCCGCAAATTCGCATTTTTGGTGAATGCGCCGGATTCGACGGGCGATAATTTAACGAATGTGAAGAACTGCAAATCCTGCTTCGATCTTTTCGACAACGCCCAAGATTGCAAATATACCATGAACGGCGGCGTCGTCATGAGCGACATCTATGACAGCTACGGTCCGGGCGACATGGAGCTGGGCTATGAAGTCGTCGATTCGGGGCTCAAGGCGCACCGCTTAATCAACGATATTGTTGTTTGGGAAGGGAAAAATATTCTTTATGGCTACAACTGCCACGGCTGCAGCGATTGTTTCGGTTGTATCGGCCTCCGGCACAAACAGTATTGCATTTTAAACCAGCAGTATTCAAAGGAGGAGTATGAGGATCTGATCCCAAAGATCGTCGATCAGATGAACGCCATGCCGTACATCGACCGGAAAGGAAGAAAGTACGGCTATGGAGAATTCTTCCCGCCGGAAATTTCACCTTTCGCTTACAACGAAACCATCGCGCAAGAATATTTCCCGTTGACGAAAGAAGAAATGATAAATCAGGGATACCGATGGAAAGACCAGGATATCAGAGAATATAAGGTGACCGTTTCCTCCCGGGATCTTCCGGACAATATCAAAGACGTCGCTGACTCGATCATGAATGAAGTCATCGGTTGCGCGCACGAGGGGAAATGCCTCCATCAGTGCGTCGGCGCCTTTAAGATCGTTCCTCAGGAGTTTCAGTTCTATAAGCGGATGAATTTGCCCCTGCCTCGGTTATGTCCGAACTGCCGGCATTATGAGCGCCTCGGGAAGAGAAACCCCATGAAGCTATGGCATCGTACGTGCATGTGTGATTTAAAAACTCATTTCCACGGAGAAGCGCACTGTCCGAACGAATTTGAAACGAGCTATGCGCCCGATCGGAAAGAGGTCGTTTATTGCGAACGATGCTTTAACGCCGAGGTGGTGTGATTTGCCTCCCGGTGCGACCTGCCTGCGCATGCAGGAGGCAGGAGCCCCCGGGAGGCCGGAAACATGTTAGAATTTACGCATGACTTCTGAGTCGCGTACCTGCCAAAACTGCCACCAAGAGTTCGTCATTGAACCGGAGGATTTCAGTTTCTATGAGCGCATAAATGTCCCGCCGCCGACTTTCTGCTCGCAGTGCCGGATGCAAAGGCGTTTCACCTGGCGGAATGAGCGGACGCTCTATAAGGGGGAATGTGCCGCAACGGGAAAGGGATTTCTCACCATGTTTTCGCCCGAGAGCAAGATGGTTGTCTATGATCGGGACTATTGGTGGAGTGATCAATGGGACAACCTCCAATCGGGCCGGGAGTACGACTTCTCGCGCCCGTTCTTTGAACAGTATCGGGAATTGCTTCACAAGGCGCCCCTCCCGAACCTCGCGAACACGAACGTCACGCGGAGCGATTACGGGAACCACAACGCCGATTCCAAAGATTGCTATCTTCTCTACGCCTCCTACGAATGCGATAACGTTTCTTTCTCGAGCGGCGTCGTGGGGGGGAAGGACTCGATGGATCTCTACAACGATCTGAAAGCCGAACTCTGCTACGATGATACGCTCTCCGACAACTTGAATCGGGTGTTTTTCTCGTACGACACGGGACAAAGCATGGATTCGATGTTTCTCCGGCACTCAACTAACGTGAATAACTCTTTGGGGTGCGTTAACCTGAGAAATAAGCAACACTGCATCTTCAACAAGCAATACTCAAAAGAAGAGTACCAAAAAGAACGGGCCAAGTACGACTTCGGAAGCTACCGGAACCTCGAAGCGTTCAAGAAAGAGTTCGAGAAATTCCACCGGAAATTCCCGCGGGAATTTGCGGCGTTCCTCCGATGCGCTGATACGACGGGAGATCACGTCGGCGATGCCAAGAACTGCAAAGAGTGCTTTGACGGCTATGGGGGGACGGAAGATTCCAAATACGCCATCCACGCCATCACGCTCAAGGATTCATACGACGGGTACGGATTCGGGGCGAACGGCGAACTGCTGTATGAGGGCGTCGACTCGGGCATCAACGGGTCGAACTACAGGTTCACCGTTTATACGCACGGCTGCCACGATGTTTCCTATACGTACTGTTGCCATTCGTCATCACACCTTTTCGGGTGTGTCGGTTTGCGAAGCAGGGAATACTGCATCTTGAACAAGCAGTATTCCAAGGAGGAATATGAAACATTGGTTCCGAAAATCATCGCGCAGATGAACGCAATGCCGTACGTCGACGCGGCCGGAAAGAAATACACGTACGGGGAATTTTTCCCGCATGAAATTTCGCCCTTCGCGTATAACGAGACCCTCGCGCAGGAATATTTTCCGCTAAAAAAGGAAGAGGCGCTCTTGAAGAAGTATGTATGGAAGAATCTCGGAAAAAAGGAATATGCCGTCACGGTGGAAGCGGAAGGTCTGCCGGATCACATCAGGGATGTTGCAGATGGCATTTTAAGAGAAGTCATTGGATGCGCGCACGCGGGTCCGCCAGCTGGCGGATGCACCCACCAGTGTACCGAGGCTTTTAAAATCATTCCGGGGGAATTGGATTTCTACCGGAAGTTCAACCTGGCCCTGCCGCGACTTTGTCCAAACTGTCGGCACTACGAACGCCTGCGGCAGCGGAATCCCTTCAAGCTTTGGCACCGGAAGTGTCAGTGTGGAGGAGCAAAATCCGAAAGTGGCACCTATACGAATCTCTCGAAGCATAGCCACGGCGATAGCCATTGCCCGAATGAGTTTGAGACGAGCTATTCGCCGGATAAGCCCGATATCGTCTATTGCGCGGAATGCTACCAGGAGGAGAAAGTATAGTTAGAATTTTCAATTTACAATTTTTAATTTTCAATCAATTTTCAATGAACCAATGACAAAAAACGAGAAAAGAACCTGCCAAAACTGCAAAAGGGAATTCACGATTGAACCGGAGGATTTTTCGTTCTACAAAAAAATAAAAATTCCTCCGCCGACGTTTTGTTGGGAATGTCGGCATCAACGGAGGATGTCGTTCAGGAATGAAAGAACGCTTTTCAAACGCAAGTGTAACGCACCCGGCCATACGGAGGAGATTATATCGGCCTATTCACCGCAATCTCCAGCGGTCGTTTATGATGAGAAGTACTGGTGGAGCGATGCTTGGGATCCACTTTCATACGGATGTGAGTATGATTTTTCGAAGCCGTTTTTTGAGCAGTTCCGGGATTTTTTGGAACGCGTTCCGCTGATAGCAGTTTCGGTTGCCAACATGTCCAATTGCAGCTACTGTAACGTTTCCGAAGGCGATAAGGATGGTTACCTTCTCTCGGCTTCATTCCGAAATGAACGAGTACTCTACTCCAACCGTGTGACGTTTTCAAAAGACTCGTCCGATCTTTACATCAGTGATCGGAACCAACTTTGTTATGATTGCATCAATAGCCGGGGTTCGTACAGGCTGTTTTTTAGCGAGAATTGCACCGATTGCATGGACTCAGCTTTCCTCTATGAGTGCGTAAACTGCCGGAATTGCTTTGGATGTTCAAATTCGAGGAATAAGCAGTACTGTTTTTTCAACGAACAGTGTACGAAAGAAGAATATTTCGAAAGGTTAGTAGAATACAACTTGGAAAGTTTTGCGGCAATTAAACGAGCAAGTGCCGCACAGAAGAAGGTTCTTGATAGTTCAATTCATCGTTTTGCACGAATCCTAAAATCTGTCGATTCGACAGGTGATAACCTGTTCAATGTGAAAAATTGCAGAATGTGTTTCGATCTCATGGGAGACCCCTCAGCAGAAGATATGAAATATTGCGCCTGGGCCGGTTTCGGCTGCAAGGATGTTTGGGACGGCGGACCGGGCATCGGCGGTGGTGGCGACCTCATCTATGAATCGTATGATGCGGGTATCCAGTCTTCACGTCTTCTTTTCTGCGGGGTAGTCTATAGTTCTTACGACGTTTACTACAGCATTAACTGCCACGGCTCGCATCATTTGTTCGGCTGTTATGGATTAAGGAATAAGGAATACTGCATCTTGAACAAACAATATTCAAAAGAAGAATACGAAGCGCTGATACCTAAAGTCGTTGAGCAAATGAACGCGCTGCCGTATGTTGATAAAAAAGGAAGGGTGTATAAGTATGGAGAATTCTTCCCGATCGAAATATCTCCGTTTGCGTATAATGAAGCTATTTCATTTGATTACTTTCCGATGACTAAAGGGGAAGCCGCCGAGAAAGGTTTTCCCTGGAGAGACGCCGATACAAGAGATTACCAGATAACCAAGTCGTCTGATGAGTTACCGGACAATATTGAAGACGTTCCGGCCGGCATAGCCAACGAAGTGATAAAATGCGCCCATGAAGGCAAGTGCAGTCACCAGTGTGCGACGGCATTCAGGATAATCCCGGAAGAACTCAAACTGCTGCGCAACTTAGGGATCGCTCTTCCACGTCTCTGTTTCAATTGCCGTCATCGTGAACGGCTTGCCAGGAGAAACCCAATGAAGCTTTGGCACCGAAAATGCCAATGTTCAGGCATTGCAAGTGAAAGCGGTATCTACAAAAATACGACTGCTCATCAGCACGGATCTATTCATTGCACCAACGAGTTCGAAACAACCTACGCCCCGGACCGCCTCGAGGTCGTCTATTGCGAGGAGTGCTATCAGAGGGAGGTGGTGTGACTTGTCGCTCGCCGGATACCTCCGCTCAGGCTGTCTCCGGGGCGACGCCCAAGCCCCCACACTTACACGGTAAGTGTGGTTAGCCTTCGCGGAGGTATCCGGCTTGCTCCTTCGTGGATGGTAATTTGGTGTAGAATAAACACATGACTATAAAACAAATCAAAAAGGTTCCGCGAAACTCGAACTTGGTATTCGTGGTGAATAAAGACGTCAAAAAGCACCCGTTTTTCCATGCCCTGAATGCAAAGGAGCAGGAATACGTGAAAAGCATCGAGAAGAATTTGAAGGAGGGGGAAAATGTCGTTTCGCTGCCGGGCGGCCGGAAGGCGGTATTCATAACCCTGCCGGAGAAATTCAATCACCGAAAATCGATAACGTTGATGCGGAAGGTGATTGTCATCGCCAAAAACGGCAAGCTGAAAAATGTCGCAGTGAACATAGACGACTTCCGGACTGGCGAGAAAAACTTCGATGCCATCCTGCCGAGAGTTGCCGCGATGGAATTCGAGATCGCGAACTTCGATTTCGTGAAATATAAAACACCGCCGAAGGGAGGGTGGAGTTTCGTTCAAAACGTATCCGTTGTGGATAATAAAGACATTGCAGACGGATTGAAAAAGGGAAAAATAATCGGGGAAGAAATAAACAAAACGCGGGAGCTTTCGAACACCCCGGGCGGTGATATGACCCCGGGACTTTTGGCGAGGGCGGCCGTTTCCGCCGGCAAGAAGTCCGGCTTCAGGGTAAAAGTGCTCGACGAGAAGAAAATCAAGAAACTGGGCATGGGCGGCATTCTCGGTGTCGCGCGCGGTTCGTCCGAGAAACCGAAGTTCATTGTCATGGAATACCGTCGCGGCGGAAAAGAAAAACCCGTCGTGTTGGTCGGCAAAGGCGTTACGTTCGACAGCGGGGGATTGAATTTGAAGCCCTCGAGCGGCATCTACGAAATGCACATGGATATGTCAGGCGGCGCGGCGGTCGTCCATACGCTCGCGGCTGCGGCGCGGCTGAAGCTCAAGAAAAATATCGTGGGCCTCGTCCCGGCGGTGGAGAATATGCCGTCCGGTTCCAGCTATCATCCGGGCGACCTTTTGAAAACGATGTCGGGAAAGACCATCGAGGTCTTGAATACCGACGCCGAAGGACGCGTGATTATGTCGGATGCGCTCCATTATGCGAAGCGATATGAACCGCAACTCGTCATCGATATCGCTACCTTGACCGGCGCAGCGATGGTTGCCTTGGGTCAGCGAGCGTCGGTAATTTTTGCGACGGACGAGAAATTGCAAAAGGAAATGGCCGAAAGCGGAGAATTGTCCGGCGACTATGTTTGGCCTTTGCCCTTGTGGGAAGAGTACGAAGACGATATCAAAGGCACGTTCGGCGATGTGGCGAACGATGCAAAGACCCGTTACGGCGGGGCGATTACGGCAGCCGCCTTTCTCTGGCAATTCATTAAAGGGACGCCGTGGGTGCACATCGATATGGCGCCGCGGATGACCTCGATCGACGGCGATTATCTCGCGAAGGGCGCAGCCGGTTCTCCGGTCCCGCTCCTCCTTCAGTTTTTGAGTCGTTGAATTTATAATGAATCCATATGGCGAAAGATGCTCTGAGGGGGGAGGCATGGGTTGTCTCGGTTTCCATGGGATACGGCCATCAGCGGACGGCGTTTCCCTTGAAGGGTCTTTCTCCCGACGGAAAGATTATCAATGCGAATGATTACGAAGGAATTCCTCGGGAAGACAAGGACATTTGGGCCAGTACTTCTCGTTTTTATGAGTTCATTTCGCGTTTCAAGCGGGTACCGCTTATCGGCGGCGCCGTCTTTTATTTATATGATCGGTTCCAGCGAATTCTGAATTTCTATCCGAAGCGCGACCTTTCCCAGCCGCCCGTGGTGTTGAAGCAGGCCTTCCGCCTCATTCATGACGGATGGGGGAAGGATCTCATTGAGCGTTTGTCCAAGGAAAGGATCCCGCTCGTCACAACCTTCTTTACGACGGCGTTCATGGCCGAAGAGTGGCATTACCCCGGCGACATTTACTGCGTGACGGCGGATGCCGATGTCGCTCGGAGTTGGGCACCCTTGAGCCCCGAGAAAACGAGGATCCATTATTGCGCCTCGACCGACCGGGTTTTCGAGCGTTTGAAGCTTTACGGCGTCAAAGAGGATAACATTCATTTGACTGGATACCCGCTCCCCAAAGAAAATATCGGCGGACCGAGGATGGAAACGCTGAGGAAGGATATGAGGCCGCGCCTCATGAACCTCGATCCGAGGGGGCGGTATGCCAGCGAGTATGGTCCGGTCATCAAGGAAAATTTCGGCGCGTTGCCGAAGGAAGCCGGCCGGCCGCTGACCCTTATGTTTTCAATCGGGGGAGCAGGAGCGCAAAAAGAGATCGGCGTCGCCATCGTGAAAAGTTTGCGGGACGACATCAGGGCGAAGAAAGTGAAGGTCGTCCTTTCTGCCGGCACCCATCAGGCCGCCGTGCGTTATTTTGCGGACGAGCTCAAAAAGCTCGGCTTCAGGGAGCCATTCGACGACGGAGCCGAGATTCTTTGGGCCATCGGCGTGCCCGACTACTTCGAGAAATTCAATAAAATGCTCCGCGTGACGGATATTCTTTGGACGAAGCCGTCGGAACTTTCGTTTTACTGCGGCTTGGGATTGCCCATCATTATCGCGCCGCCCATCGGTTCGCAGGAAGATTTTAATCGGGAATGGCTCTTTAAAGTCGGTGCCGGCATGGACCAATACGATCCGGAATATGCCCACGAATGGCTTTTCGATTATGTGAAGGACGGCTGGTTTGCGGAAGCCGCCATGCACGGGTTTTTGGAAGCGGAAAAAATGGGAGCGTATAACATCGAAAAATTGATCGAAAGGAAAAAATAATGAGTCCCGTTAGAAATCGCATACGCGGACGAGAGGGCAAGGTTATGAAGAATAATCGATTTGAAAAGTTGAAAAAGATTATGCGCTGTGCATTCTGTGCGCACGCGTACTATTTCTAACGGGATGAGCTGGCTTTACATCGGTCTTATCGCGTATTTCTTGAATGCCATATCCTTCGTGGTTTCGAAGGTGATGCTGAGGGATCTCATTCCCGATCCGTGGGTCTATACGTTTTTCGTGAATATCCTCGGCGCCTTGACTATCGTCCTTTTGCCGTTCAGTTTCTTTGCGCCGTCGATAGTGGTGGTCCTTGCAGCGCTCGCCTCCGGCGTGACGTACGTCTATGCGCTTCTCATTCTCTATAAACTGCTTGCGCGCGAAGAAGCGTCCCAAGTAGTTCCTTTGACGGGGGGCATGACGCCAATCTTTGTCTTTTTGATGGCCTTCTTCGCGCTCGGCGAGTTTCTGAACTTCGATCAAATCATCGGATTTATCCTCATCGTTGTCGGCGGATTCATCGTATCGCACGAAGAGTCCGTTAAGGAGCGGCTGGCGCACATGGGCGTAAAACTCTTCTGGGGATCCGTCCTTTCAGCGGTTCTCTTTGCCGCATCGCAAGTGCTCATGAAATTCGTTTTCAACAACGACACGTTTGTGAACGGCTTCATGTGGCGGGGTTTCGGTGCGGTTCTCGGCGCCGCATTCCTGCTCTTTCCCCGAAGGCCGAGGAAAGCGATTGTGGGATCGTTGAAGCCCTCAAATATGAAAACCGGCTTTATTTTTATCGCAGGCCAGATTGCCGCGCTCCTTTCCTTCATCCTTGTAAATTACGCCTTTTCACTGGGACCGGTTTCCCTCGTAAATGCTCTTTCGGGTATCCAATACGCATTCCTCTTCGGATTCGTCGTGTTTCTGTCGAAAAAATTCCCCCGCCTGCTCAAGGAACCCCTGAAACCGGGGATCGTGCGGCAAAAGGTTTTGAGCATCATCCTCATCACGGCAGGCGTGGCGGTTCTCTTTCTGTAATTCATGAAGAAAGTTTTTCGCATTATCATCATCGTTCTCGTATGCGCATTCTCCTTGTATCTGGGGAGTTTTGTCCTGAGCTTTGGGAACGGTCATCCGGAAGCGGGTTTGTCATTCAGCGAATTCTACGCAAAGGAAGGATTGGGCTTGGATTGGAAAGCGGCGTATGAATCGATCATGAACGAGTTGAACCCGCAGAATCTGCTCCTCATGGCATACTGGCAGTATATCGAACCAAAGCAGGGGGTGTATGATTGGAGCGACTTGGATTGGGAAATGAACATAGCCCAAGAGAAAGGAAAAAGCGTGATCTTGGCGGTCGGCGAGCGGGTTCCGCGGTGGCCCGAATGCCATATTCCGGCGTGGGCAAAAAATCTCAGTCAAAATGATTATGATACGGCGCTTCTCTCGTATCTCACGCAGATGATCGATCATTACAAATCGTATTCAGCCATCAAGGCGTGGCAGGTCGAGAACGAGCCGTATCTCGGGACGTTCGGGGATTGTCCGCCGTTCGACCAAAATCTCTTCAGCGAGGAGATCGCGCTCGTCAAGAAACTCGATTCGACGCGGCCGGTTATGACGACCGACAGCGGCGAACTCGGCTCGTGGGTCACTCCCGCTTCGCAAGTGAATATCTTCGGCACCACGCTCTACCGCGTGGTCGCGGCACCGACAATCGGCGTGTTCCACTACTTCTTCATTCCTCCGGCGTTCTACGCGGTGAAGGCCGCCCTCGTCAAGGAATTCACGGGCGTTTCGAAGATTTTTATATCCGAACTCCAGGCTGAACCGTGGTCATTGAACGGCGCGCCGTTGGCCTATGAAAGTATGAACGCCCAAACGTCGGATTTCTCGACAACGACCTTGAAGGACAATTTCCAGTTTGCCGAGCGGACCGGGCTCACGCCCATTTACCTCTGGGGTTCTGAATGGTGGTACTGGCGGAAGGTCCACGGCGATCCGAGTTTTTGGGATTTGGGGAAACAACTATTAACTAATAACTGATAACTTATGACCGAAAATGAATGGAAGACATTTATTTTCCCGAAAGGATTTTTTCGGATATGGGATGGCGGCTTCATCCTGAGTTAATGGAGCACGTACTTATGGACTTGCGGCGGTTCGAAAAGCCGATTTACATCACCGAAAACGGCTTAGCCGACGAGGGGGACGTCAAGCGGTCGTGGTTTGTCGTGGAAACATTAAAGCGAGTGCACCGGGCGATCGAAAACGGTGCGGATGTGGGGGGGTATCTCCACTGGTCCTTGATGGACAACTTCGAATGGGCTGAAGGGTTCTGGCCGCGGTTTGGCCTGGTGGAGATAGATTATAAAACGTTGGAGCGGAAGATGCGCCCCTCGGCCCATTTATACAAAGACATATGCCTTGAAAACGGCGTAACCAGAGAAACATGGGAGAAGTACAGGAGTTTGTTGAGTCGTTGAAGTAGTCGTTTTAGTGGTATAAAATAAAGAGATAAATGAACGGTGACGATAAAGACGTAGCCTATTTCGGAAGGGTTGATTTCCGGAACTCGAATAAGTTGTTCGGCATCAAGCGCCGCGACCGGCGGCAGCACATGTACGTGATCGGGAAGACCGGCACCGGAAAGACAGCGATGCTCAATAACTTGATCGTACAGGATATCGCGAACGGCGAAGGTTTGTGCGTCGTCGACCCGCACGGCGAGCTCGTCGAAGGACTTCTCGAAAAGATTCCCGAAGAACGGTTGCAGGACGTCATTTACTTCAATCCGGCCGATGCCGATTTTCACATCGGTTTCAACGTTTTGGAGTTGCCCGATCCAAAATACAAGCATTTGGTCGCCTCGGGCCTCATGGGCATCTTCACGAAAATTTGGTCGAATGTTTGGTCGGCGAGAATGGAATATATTTTAAACAACGCGATTCTCGCGCTCCTCGACACGCCCGGGACGACGCTCCTCGGCATCACGCGCATTTTAGTCGACAAGGAATACCGGCAAAAGATCGTCGACAATATCAAAGACCCGGTCGTCAAAGCCTTTTGGGTGAATGAGTTTGAGGAGTGGCGCGACCAATTCCGGAACGAAGCCATCGCCCCGATTCAAAACAAGGTCGGTCAGTTCCTTTCGACGGCACTCATCCGAAATATCGTGGGGCAGTCGAAGAGCACGATCGATATATTCGAGATTATGAACACGGGAAAGATTTTTCTCGTGAACGTATCGAAGGGGAGGATCGGCGAAGATAACTCGGCGCTCTTGGGGTCCATGCTTATCACGAAGATGCAGCTTGCGGCCATGGAGCGGGTGAGGGTCCCCGAAGATGAACGCGTCGATTTTTACCTTTATGTGGACGAGTTTCAGAACTTTGCTACTGATTCATTTGCGAATATCCTGTCCGAAGCACGGAAGTACCGGTTGAACCTTATTCTCGCGCACCAGTATGTGGGGCAGCTGGTAACGGACGTTTCGACGAAAGTCCGTGATGCCGTGTTTGGTAACGTCGGTACCATGATCTCGTTCCGGATCGGGGCAGCCGACGCGGAGTTTTTGGAAAAAGAATTCGAGCCCGAGTTTATGGCGCAGGATCTCGTGAACTTGCCGAACTACCACGTGTATTTGAAACTCTTGGTCGGTGGTGTGACGTCGCGCCCGTTCTCGGCCATAACCCTGCCGCCGTTCAATTTGGATTCATCGCCGGCCATCGCCGAGAAGATCGTCGAAACCTCGCGGCGCATCTACGCGCGGCCGCGGTGGGCGGTGGAAGAAGAGATCAATCGCTGGAGCGGCGTGATGATGGGGAAGGAAGAAGAAGCCGCGGAGCGGAAATTCGAACAGAAACCCCGCGAGCGGGAGACCGCTTCGCGCTTCTCGGATCTCGCGAAGCTGGGGATAGAGTTCCAGGAAAACCAGGGGCCGTCGGCCGCCCAGAGCCATGACCGCGCCCCGCACGGCAATTTCAATAACAATAATTATAGTCACGACCGGCGGCGTCCGTTCATCCAGCGCTTCGTGAAGAAGGAGCCCGAGCGGAAATTCGCTCCCGCGAATACGCGGAAGCAGACCATTGTCGGCGAAGACGCCGCGGAAGAACTGTCCGGCAGCGAGGGGACCATCTCGCTGTCCGATTTGAAAGGAGAATCGAAATCGGCGCAGCGGCCGAAAGGCGAAATTCCCGACATTGAATCATTGCGGGAATCTCTTAAAGAATCGCTGAAAAATATCGGATCTTAGCCCTGGATGCGCTCGATGTAGTCGCCGGTTTGCGTGTTCACCCTGACGGCGTCTCCTTCTTCCACGAAGAGGGGAACGTCCACTTTCGCTCCGGTCTCGAGCGTCACGAGTTTCGTGCCGCCCTGGGCGGTGTTCCCTTTGACGGCCGGCGGCGCTTCCGTCACCTTGAGATCCATTTTGATCGGGAGTTCGGCGTTGATGAATTTTCCGTCGAACTGGTACGCGGTGAGTTCCGTGTTTGGCTTCAAGAACCGGGCCGCGTCTCCCAGAATGTCCTTGCTGAGCTGGAACCGGTTCTTGGGGTTGGTCTTTTCGTTGAACCAGTACTCGCCCCGGTTTTCGTAGATGAACTGAACCGGCATTACCTCGATCTCGGCTTCCGTGAATTCCTCGTTTTGATGAGCCGCGTATTCCTGGGTCTTGCCGCTCACGAGATTGATGATCTTGAGCTGCATGACGGGTTTCCGCTGCTGCATCCGGATGAACGCCGATTCGACGACTTTGTAGGGGGCGTTGTCCTTGACGAAGATCGTGCCGATCTTGAGCTCGTTGTATGATAATCGTGCCATAATTCTCCTATTCTATTGAAAATTGGGGAAAATTTCAAGATAATGACGGGACGATGAGAAAAGGCAAGGAAAAAGTGTT
>CAZMFA010000012.1:0-13803 GCA_964565515.1 uncultured Candidatus Saccharibacteria bacterium
CCCCCGGAATTATGATTACCGATATCATTAGAAAGTTTCAGACATCTTACGAAATTATCCATCTGCTCCTTATCTTTAGAGACAAATGAAACATGACGCTTGTCGGACGAGAGGCATCCGTCAGTTGTTATGAGGCCGATCGCACAGGCAAAATTAGGCGACCACCGAATAGCCACCTTTCCCTGCGGTTTCGTTCCCCTCTTCCCTATTCGCTTTCATTATACCTCAAACAAAAACCCCCGCTCGCCCATCGACGAGCGGGGGCTCCAGATTCGTTTAGGCTTTCACCTTGAGCCTTTCTTTTAACTGCTTGCTGGAAAGCTCGCGCACGTAGTAGAGCTTCGAGCGATGGACTTTCTTGGGCGACGACAGAATCTCTATTTTTGATATGGCCGGCGAATTGATTGGGTAGATCTTCTCGACGGACACCTCATGGAGGACGGCCCGGACGGTGAACGTCCCGCCGGCTTCCCTGCCGTGCTTCCGGGCGATCACGAGTCCTTCAAATGAAGATTGGCGCTCTTTGTCGCCTTCTTTAATCCGTTCCCAAACCTTTACCCGGGCGCCGGATTTGATTTTTTTCAAAGCTTCCTCGGGAATCATGGTTCCTATAATAGCAGCTACCTGCGGTTATGTCAAAATAGGGCCCCCGGGAATTCGCACCGGGGGCCATCGATAAACCAAAGAGAAAATCGCTTTGACGTGAACAAACCGTCTCGCAAGGTGAAGCGGGCAGGGTGTCCGCGAGGACGAGCGAACCCGAGAGTGAGTGGTCGAATCTCGCCGGGGTTCGGCATAGCGTGTTTGAGAACGGTAAAGCGATTTCCTAGTCGTATTCGACGGAGTCGATCCGCGGTTCTTCGCTTACCGCCAAACTTTGGAGTATTTCCTCGAGGTCGTACGGCAGATCCGCTTCTATTTTCATGCGGCCGTCGTCCTTCAGGGGAAATTCAATCCCTTGGGCGTGAAGGAATTGCCTTTTGATATTCAGTCCCTGATCCTTTTTCCCGTAAAGCCCATCCCCCACGACCGGGTGGCCGATCGAAGCCAAGTGGACTCGGATTTGGTGCGTCTTTCCTGTAAGGGGGTGAACTTCGAGGAGGGTGTATTCGCCGCCCCGGAGGACTTTCAAGACCCGGTATTCGGTCACGGCGTCCTTTACCATCTTCACCCCGTTAGAAGCAAAATGCTCCGCGGTCTTGTCACGAGAGCGAACACCCCAATAGTGACTGGCGAACTTGGGGTCCAATGTCTCGTGTGAGCTTCTAACGGGGTTCATGTCCTTGGCGTTCGTGCTCCTTTTGACGGTGCCGGACTTCAGGCCGATCGGCTTGTCGATCTTCCCTTTGCCGAGGAGTTTCCCGTAGACCAAGGCCAGGTAGGTTTTCCTGACTTGGCCGGTCTGAAAGAGATGCTTCAAATAGTCGAAAGTCGGCTGGTTTTTGGCTATAAGGAGCACGCCGGATGTGTCTTTATCGAGCCGATGGACAATCCCCGGCCTTAAAGCCGGGTCATCCCCCACCGCTTTCACTTCCGGATAGCGCTCAAGGATCCAGTCGGTCACGAAAAGCCCCCCCACCTTGTCCACCCCGGCGACTCTCGGCCTATGGACGGTCCACCCGGCGGGCTTATTGATGGCCAAAAAGTCCTTATTTTCGTAGATTATAGCTATATTTTCTGGCATCGTACCCTGTTATTATACTCCCCTGCCTTTCGCTTTGGCAGGGTTGAAAGGGTTGACTTTTTTTTATTTTGTGATAGGATAAGACCGTAACGTGATATATGCCCTAAACGGGGCGTTTTTTTATGAAAACGAGCAAAATAAACATACTTTTGGTCCTTGCCCTCGTGCTCATTCCCCTCAAGATGTTGAATACGGCAGATAGGGTGGATGCAGCAGGTATCACAACCGCCGCCGCTACGAGCACGGTCAGTCAGGCCGTCTATGCCCCCCAGAACACTTTGAATGTTTGGGTTACGGCTTATGCAAGCGTTCCTGAAGAAACCGACGATACGCCGTTTATAACGGCATCAAATAAGCATGTGAAAGATGGTTTCTTGGCGGCCAATTTCCTTCCCTTCGGTACGAAGGTTACTATTCCTTCCCTTTTCGGGGATAAGGTGTTCACCGTCGAGGATCGGATGAGTAGGCGGAAGGCCGGCTTCGTCGATGTTTGGATGCCTTCGGTCTCCGATGCCAAGGACTTCGGCATTCACAAAGCGCAGATCGTGATCATCGGCGATGCCATCGCCGGGAACGTCGCCTCGCGCTAACCTCCTCTAATTCATAGTCCCTCAGTCTCCTTCTTCCTCCACGAGGTCGTTCGTCTCTTCTTCGATCGTCTTCAATTCCTCTTTTTCCATTTCCCTCAATTCTTTGAGGGCTTCTTTTGTTCTTTTCACTGCCTGTTCGATGAGCGGGAGGTACTTTTCCCTAATGACCCGTTCCGCCTCTCCTTTGTCGGGCGTCGTTTCGAGGACTTCTTCCACTTTTTTCATAATCTCGTCCTCGTTATTCATGGCCTCGCGGAGGGCATTGTATTCGTCGCTTTTGAATTGTCGGGGATCGGTAGTCATAAAAGCGGGCTTACCGTTCCAGTAAAAGCGCGATGCTGACGATAAGGAGGAATAAAATGAGCCATCCCAGCGTGATGGAGAAAAGAATTACTGCTTCCTTCTTGAACCCACTCACGTATAGATGGATTGGTTTCCCCAAAACGAGAAGACCCGTTATCGAAGCCGACACGACAAAGAGCAGAAGCGCGGAGAGCGGCGCAAGAAAAGTGGACTGCTTGCCGAAGATTGTTCGGCTGTTGAATCCGAACCACGCCACGGCAGCCACATAAATAAACGTAGCCGCGGCGTTTACGAAACTTCTCGAAATCAGATTCCCTCTTTTCATGGTTATGAGTGCATTCTACAACTTTTGTGGACCTAGGGAGAGTCGAACTCCCGGCTCCTCATTGCAAATGAGGTGTTGTACCGCTGAACTATAGGCCCTTCCTAGGCATGGTGGGCGTGGAAGGAATCGGACCCTCGACTTCTGTCTTACCTGCCCTACACCAAAATTGCGCTTTTGATGCTTGTGCGCATGGTAGGAATCGAACCTACGACCTCGTTCTTATCAGGAACGCGTTCTACCACTGAACTACATGCGCAATTTTCGGTGCGGGGTCAGGCAGCATTCTTCCAGGGCGAAATTACTGTATACAAATTACCATAAGTATTCGCCCGTTGGAAGCAAAGTTATTTGCTTCCAACCCCCTGAACTACGCGCCCATTCCCTTGTGTATAAACTCCCCCGTCACTGCGTTAAGTTTAATTTTTGGAACCCCTGGATGTCAAATTGGACTGTCGTTTCCTTCGTGGGAGGCAACTTTAAGGTCACTTCGATGCTGCTTGCGAGGGAGGCTACGAAGTAGATGACGAGAATAAGGGTTACGGTAAGCATTACGAATGCGAGAATGATGAAAAGCTTCTGGCGGGACGTTTTGAAATTTTTTATTTTTTTGACCATGGATTAGTGATAAAAGACCTCTCCCCGTACGGCCATGGTGATGGAGCCGTCGTTCCCCGACTGGAAAGTTACGCCGTTGATGGTATTCAGATATTTGAAGTGTTCCAGCGAGTTGAGGAACGAAAGGAGGGCATTCAGGTCCGTGGAACTTACGGAAAGGTTGAAATTGACGGACCCGAAGCCGCTTTGGGTTTTCGGGTTTTCGCCGGCGAACGAAAAGGAATAGCTCAAATTTTGCCCGGCTGCGAGCGATTGCAGGTCTTTGTTCAGATTGATGAGGTCGTAATACGACGGAACGATAGTGTCGAGGAGGCTTTGATAATCTGCTATTTTATTGTATTGCGATTCGAGGAGCGATGATTCAAGGACGCCGTTCGATACGTGCAGTAAATTCGATCTCGCAAGGATGGTATCCTTGGCATAGGTATCGATATTCCCCTTGAAAAAGAAGATCCCTCCTATCAGTGCTGCTATAATGATAAAAGATACAGTAAGTTCGGTGGTGAGGCGTTTACTGAAGTGGTTCATTGATTCTTTCGCTTCTATTATACCACCGAAGGGCGGTTCAAAGAAATGAAGGATTTCGAAATCAAAACCGTTTCTTTGAAGGATGATTCTTATCCCCGCCTTCTTCGGGAAACAAAAGATCCTCCCCGCACCCTTTTTTATCGGGGCGTTTTGCCCGACCCCGCTGGCATAATGATCGCGATCGTGGGGACCAGGAAAGCGACGGAAGAAGGGAGAATGGTCGCAGGGGAAATGGCCGGCGCCTTGTCGAGAAGAGGAATTGCGATCGTAAGCGGTTTGGCTTTGGGTATCGATGGAAGCGCGCATGCGGGTGCTGTCGACGTCGGGGGAAGGACCGTTGCCGTTTTGGCGAACGGCCTCCGTTCGGTATATCCCCTGGCGCATGAAAAATTGGCGGAAAGGATCTTGGATCTCGGGGGCTGTCTTCTTTCCGAATACGAGCCCGGCGAGCCCCCGCTTGCCTACAGATTTTTGGAACGGAACAGGATTGTGGCGGGACTGTGTGTCGCAACGGTGGTTGTGGAGGCGCCCCGGCGTTCCGGCGCGCTCGTGACCGCGCGGTTGGCGGCCGAAGAAGGCCGGGAGGTGTTCGTCGTGCCCGGCGGGGCGAGGAATAAGAATTACGAAGGCTCGCATCTCCTTATCCGGAACGGGGCACGGCTTGCTTCGAATGCCTTGCAGGTCTTGGAAGATTTGGACCTCGCCAAGCCCGAGGAATTGCAGCTGAATTTCGACGACGACGAAAAAAGGATCGTGAAAATCCTCGCAGAGGCGCCCGAATTCGTTACCATTGACAAATTATCCGAAATAACACATCTTGAGACAAACGTAGTCAATCAAAAGCTAACCTTCCTCCTTTTGTCCGGATCGATAGCGGAAATTGAAGGAAGATTCGGAATCAAGCGCCAAGAGAATGAAATTAGTCATCGTTGAATCCCCCACCAAAGCCAAGACGATAACCAAGTTTTTAGGGAAGGACTATCAAATCGAATCATCGTTCGGTCACGTGCGGGACCTGCCGAAAAGCAAGATCGGCATCGACATCGAAAACCATTTCGAGCCCCATTACATCGTTCCAGTCAAGTCGAAAAAGACTGTAACGGCCCTCAAGAAGCTTTCGGCTAAGTCCGACGGCGTCATTCTCGCGACCGATGAAGATCGCGAAGGAGAGGCCATTGCGTGGCATCTTTCCCAGGTTTTGGGACTGGACGAGAAAGCCGAGCGCATCGTCTTTCATGAAATAACCGAAGAAGCACTCCAAGAAGCGCTTCGAAAACCGAGGACGATCGATATGCACTTGGTGGATGCCCAGCAGGCAAGGCGCATTTTGGACCGTTTGGTGGGGTACGAATTGTCGCCTTTCTTGTGGAAGAAGATCTTCCGTGGGCTTTCCGCCGGCCGGGTGCAATCCGTCGCCTTGCGGCTCATCGTAGAGCGGGAGGAGGAAATAAGGAAATTCAAGCCGGAAGCGTATTGGACGCTCGATGCGATCCTGAAGAACGGGAAGTCCGGCAGGGAATTCAAGGCCTTCCTCTATAAGGTAGACGGCAAAGCGATAGAAAAGCCCGGCATCAAGGGAAAGGAAGAGGTTGACAAGATCGTCGCCGATCTGAAGAGCAAGGAATTCAAGGTCGTTTCGGTTCAAAACAAGGAGTACCGGCGGAACCCCCTGCCGCCCTTCACGACGAGCACGATGCAGCAGGAAGCGAACCGCCGCTTGCGGTTCAGCGCCCGGCAGACCATGATGTTCGCTCAGCGTTTGTACGAAAACGGACTCATAACCTATATGAGGACGGACTCGGTGAATCTTTCGGCGGAATCCTTGGCTGTGGCGCGGAAATTCGTCAAGGAGGAATTCGGCGATAGCTATCTCATCGAATTGCCCCGAAAATTCCAAAACAAATCAAAGTTAGCCCAAGAAGCGCATGAAGCGATCCGGCCGACCAACCCTCTCGTGCAGTCCCAGTCGATAACCGTCGAGGATGAAAAAGAGCGGAAGCTCTACGACCTCATTTGGAGGAGGTTTATGGCTTCGCAGATGCCGCAGGCGGTTTTCGATACCGTGAGCGTGGAGGTTTCCGCCGGTACGTATCTCTTTAAATCCAACGGCATTTCATTAAAATTCGACGGCTTTTTGAGGGTTTGGCCGCAGGAATTCGAGGAAAAATCCCTGCCCGATTTGCAGGAAGGCGCGGTGCTCGATCTCGTCAAACTCGATCCTTTGGAGCATTTCACCGAACCTCCTGCGCGGTACAACGAAGCAAGCCTCATTAAGACGCTCGAAGCGTACGGCATCGGAAGGCCGTCGACCTATGCGCCGATCATATCCGTCATTCAAACGAGAAATTATGTCGAAAAAAACAAAGACCGGCGATTCCAGCCGACCGAGACCGGAGAACTGGTCAATAAGGTTCTCGTCGAGAACTTTCCCGAGATTGTGGATATCCAATTTACGGCAAAAATGGAAGAACAGCTGGACGCGGTTGCGGAAGGCAAGGAAAATTGGCGAGAGCTTCTCGGGGACTTTTATGGGCCTTTTTCGAAAGAATTGAAGGAAAAGTACGAGAGCGTTCAAAAAGAAGAAGCGCTCGCTCCCCAAGTGACCGATGAAAAATGCGACAAGTGCGGCCGCCCCATGGTCATTAAGATGGGGCGTTTCGGCAAGTTCTTGGCTTGCTCCGGTTTTCCTGAATGCAAGAATACGAAATCGATCGTGAAGCCGAGCGAAAAATTCGGCCCTTGCCCCAAGTGCAGCGAGGGTGAAATACATCTCAAGAAAACAAAAAAGGGGCGCATCTTTTACGGATGTTCCCGGTATCCGGATTGCGATTGGTCGAGCTGGAAGAAGCCCGGCACAGCCACCGAAGAGGAAGAAGGCTAAAAAGAAGTCAGGATCTCGATCCCGTTGTCGGTCACGGCGATCGTTTTCTCGAAGTGCGCCGAGAGCGATCCGTCTTTGGTGTAATAGCTGTCGTCTTTCGCTTGGATGATTTGCGAAGAGCCTGCCGAAAGCATCGGTTCGATCGCAAGAACCAACCCCTTTTTCAAAAGCATCCCCTCCCCCTTGTTGCCGTAGTTATAAACGATCGGATCTTCGTGGAGTTTGAATCCGACGCCGTGTCCCGTGAGTCCCTCGACGACGCTGAAGCCGTCTTTTTCAGCCATATTTTCAACCGCCCAACCGATGTCGCCGATGCGGCTCCCGGGAGCCTTAATAGCCTCTAGGCCGGCCTCCAGGGCCTCTTTTGTCGTCTTTATGAGGGATTCCGCCTCCTCGCTTATCCTACCGATCCCGACGGTAATGGCCGCGTCGGTTATCATTCCTTCGAAGATGACCCCGAAATCTATTTTTAACACATCGCCTTCCGCAAGCTTGACGTTCGTTGGGACGCCGTGGACGATTTGGTCGTTCAGCGACGTGCAAAGAGCGGCCGGATAGGGCTTCTTCGCCCCTTCCGGTTTATAGTTGAGGAACGCGGACGATGCTCCGTTATCTTTCAGCATCTCTCGAGCTTTCGCTTCGAGGTCCGTAAGGCGCACTCCTTCCTTTGTCATTTCTTTCAATGCAAGAAGAATGGTAACGAGAATTTTCCCCGACTTTCGTAAGCCGTCGATGTCTTTGTCTTTTTTGAGGAGGACCATTATTTTTCGAATTTCAAAAGCGAGGCTATCTTCCGATGAACGAGGTACGGCGCCGGTTCTCCGTCCACCTTTTTGATGGCATAGCCGGCTTTTACCGCTTTCACCAAGATGGGGAAGGTCCGCTTTTCGTATTGATCGAGGCGGTGCGCAAAAAGTTTCGGGTTGTCGTCGACTCTCCGCGCGGCTTTCGCGCCGCAAAAAGAGCATGTTTTCACATGCGATGCCGCAAGGATGGGCAAGCCGCATATCGAGCACATAAGCCTTCCCGCATTTCGCTTTGCGGCGGTCTTCGGATTTACCAAGAGCTGGACAATAAGAACGTTTCTCGATCCGTATTCTTTTTTCAGCAAGGCGAGCAACCCTTCGTTCTTCTCGTCCCCGAAGGCTTCGAAGAGCGTTCTCGGAGATCCGCTGTACACGATGCTTTGGCCCATCCGCGCAATCCGCTGCGTTTCTTTTTTCACCCGTTTCAAGACGAACGATGGCGTGTTCAGCGTTCCTTCGTCGTTCAATTTTTTCTCTCTTTGAATCTCCTTGTCGTGTTTGTTCTTGGGATCGTTCAAAAGCCGGCGGAGGTACGCTCCGGTGTCGAAATGAAAAAAGCCGTATTGCCGTACCAAAAGTTCGGCTTGGGTTCCCTTTCCCGAGCCTGGAGGACCGTAAATGGCGACGGCTGTTTTGTTCATGCTACATGATGCCCTCGTACTCCCTTACAGTGAGCTGCGATTCAACCGCTTTCATCACCTCGAGAGCGACAGCGACGACGATAAGGAGCGCTGTTCCGCCGATGGTAAGAGAAGTTATGCCGGTCGCTATTTGCGTCAAGTTCGGGAGAATAGCAACGACGCCGAGGAAAAGCGCGCCCCAGAACGTGATTCGGTGGATCACCCGGGTTATCGTTTCGGCCGTCGCTTCGCCGGGCCGGATGCCGGGGATGAATCCGCCGCTTCGCTGGAGGTTCTTTGCGATTTCTTCCGGATCGAAGGTAATGGCGGTGTAAAAATACGTGAAAAGGACGACGAGGATAAAGTATGCCAAGCTGTACAGCGGAATATTATTGAAGAAGGAGGACGACCATGCCGTCATGGCTGCCGATAAGCCCGGCGATATGATCGCTGCGGCTTGTGCGAAGAATTGCGGAAAGAGCAGGAGCGAGATGGCGAAAATAATGGGAATGACGCCGGCTTGGTTCACTTTGAGCGGCAAATAAGTCGAGACGCCGCCGTACATTTTCATCCCCCGCACTTGTTTGGCGTATGAAATGGGGATTTTCCGTTCGCTCTCGTTGATGAAGGTGACTCCCGCGATTACGACGATGGCAAGTACGGCGAAGGCGAGATAAGTCGGGAGCATCGAAGGGTTATAATTGAAGAACATAGCGCCGATTTCCCTGGGGAGGCCGGATACGATACCGGCAAGGATGATGAGGGAAACGCCATTCCCGATCTTGTATTCGGAAATGAGTTCGCCGATCCACATTAAGAATACGCTTCCCGCCGTAATGACGAGGACGTTTGCGATGACACTCGAGAACGGAAGCGGATTCAAAACTTTTTGGGATATCAAAAGGTTCAGGAAGCCGTATGCCTGGAGGATAGCGAGAGGGACCGTAATGTAGCGGGAAATCCGGTTGAACTTTGCTTGCCCTTCGGCACCCTCCTCATAGTAAATTTTCTTGAGCTGCGGAAAGACGATCGTCAAAAGCTGCATGATGATCGTTGCGGTGATGTAGGGACCGACGCCCAACATCATGATGGAGAGGTTCGATATGCCTCCTCCCGAGAAAATGTTCAGGAATCCGAAGAGCTGGTTGGACGACAAGAATTGCTGCAATTGCGCTGCGTTAATCCCCGGTATCGGGATGGCAGCCATCAGGCGGAAAACAAAAAGCAGGAAAAGGACGCTGAGGACCTTTCTTCTCAGGTCGGGTATTTTGAAAATCTGAAGGAATTTTTTCATCCCGTTAGAAACAAAGCGCCTTTTTCATAAGCGGTTGCCTATGATACGCGGTTGACTCGACTCCTTTGATGATTATTTTTTCCATACGTTTGTGGTTTCTAGCGGGATCTATGCGGATGGTTTACGCTACGCTCCCGCCTGCTTTTACGATGGCAGCCTTCGCTTTTTCGGAAAGCCGGAGTCCCGTGACGGAGAAAGCCGCTCCGGGTTCTTTGTCGAAAAGGATCTTCACCGGATCGGAATCTTTCTTTATTATACCCTTTTCTTTGAGTATTTTCGGGGAGAGCGTTTTGTTTTCGGCGAAACTTTCGAGCCGGCTCGTGTGGATGACAAGGGCTACCGCTCTTTTCTTCGAGGGATTTTTTACGCCCCGAAGTTTCGGAAGCCGCTGAATCATATCGCGTCCAGCCGGGCGTATCTTGTGCCCAGACCGCGATTTTTGCCCCTTTTGTCCGCCGCCAGACGTCGTTCCCCTTTTGCCGCCCCGGCCGATCCTCTTCTCTTTCCGTAGGGCGTGCTTTGGTTTTAATTCGTGTATTTGCATGGATATTAAATGGTTTCAGGAGCCGACGGTTCCGGTTTCTTCGTGAGTTTTCGGAGAGCGTTCATTGTCGCGAGCGCGTTCGTCAATTTATTGGTGGTCCTGCCGAGAATCTTTGCGGAAACGTCCCGCACTCCAGCGAGCTCAAGGACGGTTCTGGCCGATCCGCCGGCAATGAGGCCGTGGTTCAGCTTAGCCGGTTTCAAGCGGATCCGGGCGGCGCTGTATTTTTCTTCTATTTCATGAGGGATCGTCCGCCCATCCTTCAAATTCACCATAACGAGGTTCTTTTGCGCTTGCCGTTTTGCCTTTTCGACGGAAGCGGCAACGTCGAGTCCCTTGCCGATGCCGAGGCCGACCCTCCCCTTTTTGTCGCCGATGACGATGGTCGCCCGGAAGCTCATTCTTTTTCCTCCGGCAACGACTCTGGTAACCCTCTTTATTTCGAGGACTTTTTCCTGGAATTCGCTCGGCTTCTTTTTTATGTGTGGGTTTCGTGGATTCATCCCGTTAGAAATAGTACGCATACGCGCCATGCGTTTTGCGTATAGTGCTTTTAACCTTTTTAATTGATTGTTTTTTCATAATTTTTTCCTTTTGGTTCGGGTACGCGATTTCTAACGGGATTCATGGCGTTTATAATGAAAGACCCGCTTCTCGGGCGCCTTCGGCGACCGCTTTGATCCGGCCGTGATATTTGTACTTCCCTTTATCGAAAACCGCTTTCTTTATCCCCGCTTTCAATGCCTTTTCCGCGATCGTTTTCCCGACATTTTTTGAAACTTCCGTTTTCTTTCCTTTCATTTTCGTTTCCAGCGAAGAAGCCGAAACGATCGTTTTTCCCGTCGTATCGTCTATGATTTGAGCGTACACATTGGCGTTGCTTCTGAAAACGGAAAGCCGTACGCCGTTCCCGATGCTCTTGATCTTCGTCCGGGTTCGTATCGCCCTTCGATTATTTCTTGTGTTGATTAACGATTGTTTCATGGTTTATGCAGCTGACGTGGTCGCCGCTTTCTTGCCGGCCTTCCTCCGTATCACTTCTCCTTCGTAGTGAAATCCCTTGCCCTTGTACGGTTCCGGCTTTTTCATTTGCCGTATGTCCGCGGCTATTTTGCCGACTAAATTCTTGTCGATTCCCTTTATCTTCAAGATCGAATTTTTCTCGACTTCGAAAGAAATCCCTTCCGGAGCCAGGAACTTTATCGGATGCGAAAATCCCAAACTTAAAGTCAAGTTTTCGCCGTCTTTCATGACGCGGTAGCCGACCCCTTCCAAGATAAGGGTCTTTTCGAATCCCTTCAAGACGCCGGTTACGGCATTCGCGAGAAGCGCTCGTTCGGTCCCCCAGTTGCTCTTCATTTGCTTTACGTGCGATCCGGTGTTTGTTGTGAGCGTTTTACCCTCCAGAGAAACCGTAATGCCGGCGAGGATGGGTATCGCGAGTTCTCCCTTCGGGCCCTTTATGGAAACGCGGTTATCCGCGATCGTCACGATGACGCCCTCGGGTATGATTATCGGTTGTTTTCCTATCTTTGACATGGTGGTGTTACCAAATTTCGAACAAAAGTTGTCCTCCGACGCCGAGTTTTTTCGCATCGCTTCCCGAAAGAATCCCCTTCGGGGTTGAAAGAACGAGGGTTCCGAAGCCGCTTTTAACGCTCCGAATGTCGCGGTAGCCAAGGTACTGCTTGACCGAAGGCTTGCTCAAAATCCGTATGCCTTGGATCGTCTTCCTCCCCATGACGTTCATTTCGATGTATTTTTTATATCCTTTTCCCTTGACTTCAGAGTTCTTTACGAAGCCCTTTGTTTCGAGAATGTCGACAACCGCTTTGTCCAATTTTGAATAGCGGCTCTTAAAGACTTCCTTTTTCGCCTTTTGAGCGTTTTTGATTTTTATAATGAGGTCGATGTACATATTACCAGCTTGCTTTTTTAATTCCCGGGATTTCGCCCCGGCTTGCCAATTCCCTGAAACAAATCCTGCAAAGGTTGAAATCCCGAAGATAGCCGCGCGCTCTTCCGCAACGAAAACAGCGATTCACTTTTCTGGTCGTGAATTTGGGCGTTTTTCTGGATCGTACGTAAGTTGATGTCTTTGACATGAATTTATTTCTTCAATGGTACCCCAAGGTTGCGGTATAAATCAATTGCAGTGCCGCGATCTTTGTCCCTGGGAACGACCGTGACTTGGATACCAAAGGTGATCCTCGTCTTCTCTAATTCTATTTCCGGAAAGACGGTCTGGTCCTTGAATCCGATGTTCAAATTTCCGTTCGCGTCGACATTCGAGGGATTCAATCCCCGGAAATCTTTGACGCGGGGCAAAGCGAGATTGATGGTCTTTTCCAAGAAGTTCTTCATGCGCGCTCCCCGAAGCGTCACTTTGAGCCCGATGATTTGGCCGGCGCGCACTTTGAATCCGGCGATAGATTGTTTCGCCTGCCTCCGGGAAGCTTTTTGGCCGGTGATCGCCGCAAGATCCTTCTCGATCTCCGGCAAGCCCTTATCCTCGAAATGATCTTCCTGGCTGCGCCTCCCGATGCCGGAATTGACCACCACTTTTTCAATTTTTTTCGTGAGATCTTCCATGGTCATTATATGGTCGCTTTGCATTTTCTACACATCCTTTCTTTTTTCGTTCCGTCAATCTTCACGCCGATACGCGTCGGCTTGTGGCATGAAGGGCATGCGAGTAAAACGTTCGAGGCTTGCATCGGCCGCGGGACGTCGACGATCTGCCCTTTTTCGTTTTGCGTCCTGGGGCGCGCGTGTTTCTTGAATATATTCAATCCTTCAACGACGATTTTGCCGGTTTGTGAATCAACTTTAATGACCTTGCCGCTCTTTCCGGCATCCTTTCCCGTCGTTATTTTTACCGTATCTCCCTTTTTGATCTTCATGTTCGTGTTACACCAGTTCTTCAGCAAGCGATGCGATGGTATCGTACCCTTGTTCTTTTATTTCCCGCGGCACCGGGCCAAAGACCCTGGTCGCCTTCGGCTCCTTCTTTTCTTTATCGATGATGACGACGGCATTGTCCCCGAACCGGACATACGAGCCGTCTTTCCTCCGGAGCGGTTCGCGCTGCCGGACGACCAAGACGTTCACAATATCCTTCTTCTTAATCTGTTTTCTCGGTTCGGCGGCTTGGACGGATGCCACGACGATATCGCCGATACGCGCATACCTCCGTTTGCTGCCGCCCAAAATCCGAAAACATCGCACGATTTTCGCGCCCGAGTTATCCGCTACTTTTAATATGGAACGTTCCTGTATCATGGTTTTATATGCGTCCGCTGATGATCCAGCGCTTGTCTTTGCTCAAGGGCCTCGAATCTTGGATGATCACCTTTTCCCCTGTTTTGTATTCGTTGTGCTCGTCGTGTGCCTTGAAGCGCTGCGTTACTTTATAGTACTTCTGGTAGCGGGGATGTTTTTTCAGGCGCTCAACCTCCACAATTCTCGTTTTTTGCATTTTGTCGGAAACGACGATGCCTTGGAGTTTTCTCATGGTATTAATTCTCTTTGCGCGCGTTTTTAGCCGTGAGGATTTGCGCTATCCTCACCTTGGTCTTTTTGACCTCTTTGATGTTCTTCACTTTACCAGCCG
>CAZMFA010000013.1:0-13502 GCA_964565515.1 uncultured Candidatus Saccharibacteria bacterium
CGCCGGACTCGGAACCCGGATGCAGCCCTTAACGAACGAAACTCCGAAACCGCTCTTGAAAATCGGCGGTATTTCCCTTATCGAACGGATCATTCGCGCTTTCCCTTCCGAGGTGTCCGAGATCGTTGTCGTCATCGGATACAAGGGCGATCAGATCAAAAACGCCCTGGGAAACGAGTTCTTAGGAAAGAAAATCAACTACGTCTTCCAGGAAAATCCCACTTCCGGGACCATGGAAGCTTTGAAGCTTTGCCATCCTTATTTGAACGGCGAAAAGAAATTCTTCGTGTTCTATTCGGATGATCTGATCGACGCCGGGACGCTCAAAGAAATGATGGAATACGATCTTGCGGCTGCCGTTGCAGCCCATCCAGAACCGCAAAAGTTCGGCGTCGTGCTCGTCGATGAGGACGAGAACATCAAGGAAATCGTAGAAAAACCGGAACGCCCGATTTCGAACATCGTCCTTGCGAACGGCCTTCTCCTTTCAAACGATATCTTCAATTACGAGCCGGCCGTCGAGAACGGCAGGGAAAAATATCTCTCCTATGCCCTTTCTCGCATGCTGAAAGACCACAAGATAAAAGCGATCATGGCCGACCAGTGGATACCGATCGGCACACCGGAAGATCTCGCCAAGGCGAATCAGCTCCTCTCGTAAAGCTTGCCGAGCGCAAAGAGCTTGTCTTCCTCGAAATGCTTGCTCATCAATTGAAAACCGATGGGCAGCTTTTTGTCGTCTCCGACGGGGATTGCCATCGCCGGAATGCCGGCCATGTTAGCAGGTATAGTGAAAACATCCGAAAGATACATTTGAATCGGATCGCCGGATCTTTCACCGAATTTGAAAGGTTCGGTCGGCGTTGTAGGCGTTAAAATAACGTCAATATCCTTAAATGCTGCATCGAAATCATTTGCAATAAGCCGGCGCACTTTTTGCGCTTTGGCGTAATAGGCATCGTAGTAGCCGGCCGAGAGAACGAAGGTCCCCAAAAGAATCCTCCTTCTCACTTCGGTCCCAAAACCTTCTCCCCGGTTTTTAAGATAAAGATCGCGAAGCGTCCCTGTCTCGCTATTCCTCGAATACCGAACGCCATCGAAGCGCGCCAAATTCGAACTTACCTCGGCGGGCATCACGATGTAATAGCAAGAAAGAGCATACTTCGTGTGCGGCAAACTCACCTCTTTAAAACGTACGCCGATCTTTTTAAGCTTCTCAATCGCCTTCTCGACGCCCTTCTCCACCTCTTTACTCAAGCCGGATACGAAATATTCTTTCGGTAATCCCACCGTGAGCTTTCGGGCATTTTCGAAGCCGATTGGCTGGTAGCGGTACTCCACGCTTGTCGCGTCGAGCGGATCGCGGCCTGCTATTTCTCGGAATACCGCTTCGGCATCTTCGACGGTTTTTGCAAGCGGCCCGATTTGATCCAAGCTCGAAGCCATGGCAATGAGACCGCTTCGCGATACGGTCCCGTAGGTCGGCTTCATGCCCACGACGCCGCAAAAGGCCGCAGGCTGGCGTATAGAACCTCCAGTATCGCTCCCTAAAGCGACCAGGGCTTCGCTTGCGGCGACAGCGGCTGCCGACCCGCCCGACGAACCGCCGGGGACCCGTTCAAGATCGCGCGGATTTTTCGTTTTTTGAAATGCTGAATTTTCCGTGGAAGATCCCATGGCAAATTCATCCATATTCGCCTTGCCGAGAATGACCGCATCGGCCGCCTTGAGCTTTGCGACGACCGTTGCATCATACGACGCGACGTAGTTTTCAAGGATTTTCGAAGCGGCAGTCGTCTTCGTCCCTTGGACCAACATATTGTCCTTGAGAGCCACGGGAACGCCTGCCATTTCAGACACTTGCTCGCCCGACGCGATCTTTCGATCGACGACATCGGCCGTTTTCCTTGCTTCGTCGCTAAAGACTGAAAGATATGCTTTAACGTCGCCATCGTGCACATCAATGGACCTCAAAAATTCATCCGCCACTTCCCGCGCAGAAAACCTCTTTTCCGAGAGCCCCTTATGCAACTCCTTGATGGTAAGTTCGCTAAGATTCATGGTCTTCAAAAACAGCGGGAACTTTCAAATATCCGTTTTCGGTCTCGGGAAATTCTTTTTTTGCCGGGTCGCCGTCGAGTTTTGCTGCCCCCGGATCGTCTTCCCGCCAGGCATTCACGAGTGATGTTCCCCCGTTCAGGGGTAGGACGTTGTCCGTATTCAATTCCTTCAGTTCCTCGAAGTGGTCCAAAATACCCCCCAAGTCATGGAGAAGCTTTTCTTCCTTGCTTTCCTCGAGACGCATCCGGGAAAGGTCGGCCAAATGCTCCAAATCTTTCTTCGTCAACATAGGAAGATTATAAAGTAACCAGTAATTCGCAACAAGTAACTACACCGTTTACTTGTTACTGATTACTTTTTTGAACTCCTCTTCATTTAATATCTTGATCCCCCATTTCTTCGCCTTATCATACTTCAATCCCGGATTTTCCCCCACAACGACATACGTCGTTGCCTTCGAGACGACTTCCGATACATCGCCCCCCAATTCCCGTATTTTGTCTTTTGCCTCGTCGCGGGACATCGAAGAGAGTGTTCCCGTAAGCACGAAGGTCGATCCGGAGAGCTCTTGAGATTCGGGGTTCGGGGTTCGGGATTTTACCACCTCGACGCCCGCCTTTTCCAACCGCTCCAAAAACTTGGCATTCTTCGCCGCATGGAACCAATCAAAAATGCTCTTCGCAACGATCGGCCCGATGTCAGGAATATTTTGCAAATCATCCAGTGATATTTTTGAGAACGCTTTGAGGATGTCTCCCGGTTTCGAAATTCGAAACTCGAAACTCGAAATTTCGTGCGCGAGCACGATAGCCGTTTCTTCTCCGACATGGAGGATGCCTAAGGCATACAGGAACCGCGGCAGGGGTATTTTTTTCTTCCCGAGAACTTCGCGCACGATATTTTCTGCTGATTTCTCGCCGAACCGAGGCAGGGCTTCAATGTCCCCTTCCTTCAATTCGAAGATGTCGGCTGCGTCCGTTATCAGTCCTTCGTCCAAGAATTTATCCAAAATTTTCGGCCCCAGGCCCCTGATATCGAAAGCGGCGCGGGAAACGAAGTGATACAAGGACTCTTTGTGCCTTGCACCGCAATCGGGATTCATGCATTTCGTGAGGGCGCCGATCTTTCGAACATTGCCCCCATCGACGGGACATCGCTCCGGCATCGTGAAGCGCTTTTCGTGCCCGGTCCGGAGATGCTTCAAGACCTCCGTCACTTGCGGAATGACATCGCCGGCGCGGGAAACAATGACCGTGTCCCCAATCCGGACGTCGAGGCGCTCCACTTCATCCTCATTGTGGAGCGTTGCGTGGGTGATCGTGACGCCGCCGACCTGGACCGGCTCCATGACGGCAACCGGCGTCAAAACGCCCGTTCTTCCTACCTGGACTACGATGTCCAGAACCTTCGTCGTCGCTTCTTTCGGCGAGAATTTATAGGCCATGGCACCGCGAGGGGCCTTTCCCGCGACGCCCGCTGCATCGAAGATCGCGTTGCTGTTCACGACGACGACTGTCCCGTCGATTTCGTACGGAATTCCCCCCCGATGATTCGCCCAAAAATCCCGGAATGCGAAGATCTCCCTCAAGGAATTCACCGCCTTGTTGTGAGGATTCGTCTTGAACCCGAAAGCCTTCAAGAGCAAGTGCTCTTCTTCGTGAAACCGCTGGCCGATGTCAGTAAAGAGCGCATACTGGAACGAATCGAGTTTCCGTGACGCCGTGACCTTCGGATCCAGCTGGCGGATTGATCCCGCCGCAATGTTCCGCGGATTGGCGTAGGGTTTCCCGCCGCTTTTCACTTGCTCCTTGTTGATCCGATTGAATTCCTGTTTCGTGATAAATGCTTCGCCGCGGACAACGAGACGACGAGGGTTCAGGGTATAGGGAGCAGGGTTGACACCCATGTTCTTCAAATTCTCGGCGGCATCTTCGGGAGATAGCAATGTGAGCGGTATCGCTTCGATGGTTTTCAAATTTTGCGTCACGTCTTCGCCCACCAGGCCGTTTCCCCGGGTCGAACCTTGTACCAAAACACCTCCTTCGTAGACGAGCTCGATCGCCAAGCCGTCGATCTTCAGCTCGTCATAAAAGAGGGGCGGCTTCCGGTCTCCCCTTCGGTATGGTTTCTCGTGGAGCGCTTCGTGAGCTTCTTCGATGCTCTTCCCGAGAAAATTCTCGAGGCGCAAAAGCCACTCCCTCATATCCTCTTCGGAAAATGCGTCGTCGAACGAGATCATGGGGCGTTCGTGGGAAACCTTTTTAAACGCTTTCAGGGGTTTTCCCTCGACCCGCTCAGTCGGAGAATCGGGCGTTCTAAGCTCGGGGAATTCATGCTCCAAATCGAAGAGCTCCTTTTTCAGGGAATCGAGGGCGTCCGCGGAAATGAACTCTTTATCCAGTACGTGATAGGCATACCGGTACCGGTTTATTTCTTTCTTCAGTTTTTCGATCCTCTGCTTCGCCCCTTCCTTTGTTAAACGTGCCATAGTCGCTTATTGAATGGAGAAGAACGACTGCAAGGCCCGTTCCGCCTTCCCCCCGCCGGCGTAGCCGAAACTTTGGGCCCAAAAGCCGGTCGGACTGCCGCCGCTACAGGCAAAACTGAGCGACGAGGATGCCGTTGCCCCGTTCGGCAATGTCGTTGCTTCTTGACACATGGAAAATGTGGAGCCATCGGAAGGGCAAAGCACCGACGTAGCGGGCGTCGAGGTCCTGTAGTAACAGTACAAGCTATGCTCGATGCCGGCATCGGCTGCCATGACCGCCGCACCGGACGAAGCCGCATCGGATGCTTGCCGGAGTTGGTAGAACATAAGAAGTCCGGCAATCGCCGTCCCCACAAGAAAAAGACCGCCCATTAAGATGGATACAACGATCATTGCTTGAGCATTCTTTTTATTCACATGATTCATAGACTCTGTCGCCGTTTTGTATGTCGTAAGAGGCCTTTGTCGTTGCCGACATATCTTTCGGCAAAACTCGCGAGCTTACTGTCGTTTGAAGGTAAAACGACTGGACGCTCGAACCAGAAGCTGCCGGCTCCGCATTTAAAAAGATGCTTACCCTCCAAGGATTGCAGCTGTCGGCAGGGCGGATATTCGGATACGGGCTTCCGATTTGATCGATGACGAAGCAGAGATTCTGCACGTCGACGTCTTGCGACGTCAAGAAGTCCCCGTTCCTTGCGATCCTCCCTCCTGAAAGGGAGTAGGTCGTCGTACCGTTGGGGCCAACGAACATCATGGACGAATAGCCGTTCATGAACGTTCCGCCGGTACTGCAATCCGGCGATCCCGTCGTCAAATCGTTGAACAAATAGCCGCCGCGAATTTCTCTTGCCATTTGTTCCAGCGCGGAATTCAAGCTGCTTTGCGTCCCCATGAGGACGGTGAGCCGGTTCTCGTCCTGCATGGAACGGATGAAGATGCCGCTGGCAACCGCGACGACCATCACGAAAATGGACATGGCAACTAAAAGTTCGGCCAAGGTAAATCCTTCCCGTAGTTTGAAATTTGAAATTCGAAATTTGAAATTGCGCATATTACGGTCTCCAATTATAAAAGATGTCCGACAAGGTCGTGGCTTGATTCGTGCCGTGTTCCGACCAATTCACCGTGGAGTTGACGGTCATGGCATCGCCCGCGACCGTGACACAGACGGATCTCGTAAAGAGCGTCCGGAAAGATGAAAGATAACTCAAGGTAAGGTCGGCTTGCGGAGCAAAGATCCCCTCGCCGGTCGAGGAAGTGGCAAAGAAAAGATTCACCCCTCCCCCCGTTGCCGGCAAATTCCCGTCGTTCGAGTCGTAGGAAAGAACGTAACAACCGTCGAAGGGCTGATTGCCCGGACCGCTGTTCCACGGATTGCCGTTCGCTACATCCGCATCCGAGATGTTTTTTACAACCTCAATGCCTTCCGCCGCAAGGTAAGTTGCTTGTAGCTGGTGAATGACAAGGCTGTCGCGCTCCGTGGAATTGTAGATCAAATTAAAGAGACCAAGGAGCCCCACGACAACGAGGCTTGCGGCGACCATCGATTCTATCATCAAGCTGCCTTCTTTGTTCTTGAAAAATTCCTTCATAACCATAGCCGAATTACGGCGACGAGAGAGCGGAAACGCCTCCGCCGGCATCGACTCCAACCGCAACCTTGGCGCCGGTCTTTTGGTCCTGAATAACGATCTTTCCGGTGGCACTCCCCAAGAAATAAGGAGGGATGAAATAAATATCGGCGGGCGTGGACGCTACGAACTGAGCTTGTCCGGTCAACGTGGACGTTTGGATATTACTCGACGGTCCCGGCCAAGCATAGCTCATACCGGAACAATTGCTCGACGATGTCGCGACGCCGTACAAAAAATAGTTCCTTCCTCCGGCCAAATCGAAGTGGACGCCGAATGCGCAGTAAGAACCCTCTGCTCCGTAGCTGCCGTACGCGCTCTTATCGAGCGCAAGCGATTTTGCCCTTTCGAGCGTCGACACCACTTCTGCCCGACTGGTAAAAAGATTGAGATTGCTGTTCGAAGAGCCACTGTAAACGATAAAAATGGTGGAAAGCACCGCCGTGATGGCGATCACGACCAATGTCTCAATGAGCGTGAATCCTTCCTTCATTTCATTAATAATATCACAGACCTCCCGCGACACACAGACCTCCCGAGCGTCTTCGGTGCTCGGGAAGTCACATTCCGAACATCTTAAAGTAGCCGTAAACGAGCGCTTGCCCGAAAAGAGCCGTGAGGAATACTCCCGTCACGAAAAAGGGCGCGTACGGTATCTTATCTTTCATCCCTTTCCTTTTGAAAAGGAGGAGCACGCTTCCCAAAATGCCCCCCAGAACGAAAGAAATGAAAACCGCAAGGCCGATATCCGGCCACCCGAGCGCGATCCCCGAAGCGAAAGCAAGCTTCACGTCGCCGAACCCGATCCCTCTTCCCCGGCTTATGAGGACGAGGAGTTCGAAAAAGATGCCGCCGCCGAAAGCTCCGATCAAATGATCAAGCAAGACATTTCCCGTCGGCGCGAAGATCATCGCGTAATTTTTCAAGAAAGACGTCCGAAACGGCAAAAGCCCGCTCGCGTGGTACGACAGCAACACCGAGACGATGACGCCGAAAACAACGAGGAGGATATTCAGTTCGTCCGGCACGACGTAGTACCGGAAGTCGATAAGCGCGATAAGGAGGAATGTGAGCGCGATAAGGAGCCACGCAACGACGAAAAGATAATACCACAAGGGCCCGGTAAAGCTCCAAAACCACGCTCCGGAAACGCCGTAGAACAAATTCAGAAAATACGGGACACCGGCAAAAAGGATCGCAGTTGCGAGTTCCGTAAAGGGGTACAACCACGATATTTTTTGGCCGCAATGGGAACACTTTCCTTTCAAAAAGAGGAAGCTCAGAACCGGAACGAGCTCTCTCGCGCCAAGCTCATGGAAACACCTCGGACAGTGCGATCGCCCGCTCAACCTCTTGCGGTCGAACAGCGCGCCTTCGGGCGAGTATCTTAAGATCAAAACATTGAAAAAGCTCCCGAACGCCAAGCCGAGGATGAAAAGCAGGAGATAACCGATAAAAGCAGGACTCATTGCAAACCCCATTTTATTCGCAGGTTGCCGGAGAGGATCCCCCTACCGCAGCATCGTTGGGCTGCGAAAGAAGGAATACTGCCTTTCCGCCGCTGTCGAGACAATAGTATTGGGTCTGTTCGGTCCCCGATTGATCCGTTGCCAACGTGTTCAACTTCGAATAGGCGATGAAGGTCGCTGAATCGGAAGACAAAACGACGTGGAGTTCGCCGCCCTGGGTCGCAATGTCGGAATCAAGCGACGCAAGATCGCCGTTCGACGGCGTAACCCCGGGTGTTACCGCAATGCTTTCCGGGTAATGGCCGTTATATACCGTTTCCGCGATATCCCTCACTTGCCCTACTTCCTGCATGATGCGGGCATCCTTTGCTTTGTTCCTCGCGGGCCCCAAGGCGTTCAAAACAACCGAAGAGAGGAGGCCGATGATGGCCACGACGACGAGCATTTCGATGAGCGTGAAGCCGCTCTTTCCTTGTTTCGTTTTCGGCATCGTATCCATTATACTACTCTCGCCGGCCAAACGAAAACATAGTCCTTTGAAGGACTATGTTTTTACGTCGCTTCAGGAATTTTACGAAATCATTACGGACATACCGCGGCGGTACCGATGGAGGAGTACGTTACCGTTCCGCTGTTGCCGGCACTGTCGACGCAGTACGCCTTCGAACTATCGCTCGCCAATTTGGCATAAAAGGCATACGCGGAGTAAACCGATCCGGATTGCGCCTCGTTAAGATAAAGGCCGCCGCTGTTCTTTCCGCTCGTATCCCCGTTTTGACCTGCAACATCCAAACTCAAGGTCACCAAGCTGCTGCTCGCGGTAAAACCGGTCGTATAATTCGGGTATCCGCCGGCAGTCGGGTCATAGGTTGCTTCCATGTACGACCTCGCTTGGTTCACATCCGAGATGATCCTCGTGTCCTTCGCCTTATTCCGTGACGGCCCCAAGGCGACCAGAACGACGGCTGACAAAAGACCGATCATGGCGATCACGACGAGCATTTCGATGAGTGTAAAACCCTCTTTTTTGCTTTTATTCATTGCGTTTGTTCGTATATTGTTCGACCGTTTTTATGTTTACTCTATTATAGCACATCGAGAAATCAACGCGACATATCTTCAAAATCACCCTCCGAGCGGCCTCCGGTGCTCGGAGGGTTACACTCAGAATGCCTGCGACATGTTGTAAATCGGGAGCAGGATCGAGGCAAAGAGGAACGCGATAATGACGCCGATCACGACCATGAGGATCGGCTGAATAAGCGACACCAAGTTCTCGACGGTATTTTCCACTTCGCGCGAATAAAAATCGTTGATTTTCCCCAAGAGTTCCTCGAGGCGTCCGGTCGACTCGCCGACCGAAATGAGCTGCGAAACGAGCGGCGGAAACTCCGGCATTGCTTCCAATGCTTGGGAGAGCAGCCTCCCCTTCCGAATTTGCTCCGCCGCGCTGTGGAGCTGTTCTTGATAAATGGAGTTTCCGATGACGCGGGAGGAAATCTCCACGGCTTGCGGAATCGTAAGACCGCCCTTAATCAAGACCCGCGCCGATTCGGCAAACCGCGAAACATAGAGCTTTTGCAGCATCTTTCCAACGATCGGGGTTTTCAAGGTAATGGTATCAAGGACCACCTTTCCTTCGTTGGTTTGAAAATAATCGGCCAGAACGAGAACGACAGCGGCGAGCATAATGACAATCGTCCACCACCACTTCATCATGAAGTTGCTGAGACCGAGAAGGATTTGAGTCGTAACGGGGAGCGCAACGTTCGATTGCTGGAGGATCGGCGTGATTTGCGGGAATACCATGGTGACCATGATGATGACGACGACGACGAAAAGGACGATGATGAACGCCGGGTACGTCAAGGCATTTTTGATCTCCGAAACGAGCCCCGATTGCTTTTCCAAATAATCGGCAAGGAAGTCCAGAACTTCGCTCAAGCGGCCGGTCACCTCGGCCGACTTCACCATATTGACGTAAAATTCCGAGAATATCCCGGGGTGCCTCCCCAGCGCTTGCGAAAGGGAAAACCCGGCATCGATATCGGAAGCTATCTCATAGACTGCTTCTTTTAGGACCGGCTTCGTCGTTTGTTTATAGAGGCTTACCAAGCTGTCGGAAAGCGGCACCTGGGAAGCGAGGAGTGTCGAAAACTGCCTCGTAAAGATCATGAGGTCTTGCACCTTGACCCGCTTGAAGAACTCCGAAATCCTTGAAATCCACGTATTTTCCACCACCGGCTCGAGACTCAAGATAAAAAGTCCGTGGCTCAATAAGATTGCAAGGGCCGCCTCTTTCGATGCAGCATCGACGTTCCCAACCTGCAATTCGCCTTCTTTAGTTCTCGCCTTGTAGTTAAACTTCATCCCGTTAGAAACAAAACGCCTTTTTTATAAGCAACTGCCCATGATGCGCGGCCGACTCGACTCCTTCGGCGATCATTTTTTTCATAAGTTTATGGTTTCTAACGGGATTCATCTCCTCCGTTAAATTATATCATCACGTTCTTTCGAGGAGAATGCGGAGTTCCGCCGGATTCAAGGAATACGATTCGGCTTGTTCGAGTGATACTTCCTTTTTCTTCACGAGGGTTACGAGCGAGCGGTTCAACGATATCATTCCTTCTTGGACGCTCGTTTCAATGACGAGATCGATTTGGTAGATCTTCCGTTCGCGGATCAAGTTTCTGATGGCCGGATTCACGATCATGATCTCCATCGAGGGAATGCGTCCGCCGCCGACCCTCGGAATCAACCGTTCGGAAACGATCGCGACCAAAGTCGACGCAAGCTGCGAAACGATTTGCCCCTGCTGATTCGGAGGGAAGCTGTCGATGATCCGGTCGATGGTCTGCGAAGCTGAATTTGTGTGAAGCGTCGAAAAGACCAAGTGGCCCGTTTCGGCCGCGGTCATTGCTGTTGCAATCGTCTCGGCATCGCGCATTTCGCCGATCATGATGACGTCCGGATCTTGCCGCAAAACCGCCCGCAAGGCCGAGTTGAACGAAATGGTATCCGCGCCGACTTCCCGCTGGGAAATGATGCAGCGGTCTTGCGAAAAAATGTATTCGATGGGGTCTTCAATAGTGATGATGTGGTCGTTCCGCTTATGATTCACTTCATCGAGGAGTGCCGCCAAGGTCGTCGATTTTCCGTGTCCGGCGGGACCCACGACCAAGACAAATCCTTGGTTCATTTTCGTGAAATCATGGAGGATCGGCGGCAAGTTTAATTCCTCCACCGTCTTGATGTTGGCCGGTATCAAGCGGAGTGCGGCGGCAACGAATCCGCGCTGAAAGTACGCGTTCACGCGGAACCTTGCTTTATCCTCGTAATTATAGGAAAAATCGAGCTGTTTCCGATCTAAAAACGAGACCTTTTGGTCCTCCGTGAGAAGCGCAAGAACCAACCCTTCAGCGTCTTCTTTCGTTAAAATCGGCTCTTCGGCAATGGGAATCAAGACGCTGTCGACCCGGATGGTCGGCCTTCGTCCGACCGCCAAGTGAAGGTCGGAAGCGTTTTGCTTCGCCGTCGTCACCAATAAACTATCCAGCCTCTGTTTGTAGTCTTGGGTCATGTTTCCTCATTATACACCATTATCTCCCCCTATTCTTCCGTCTCCCGCAGTACCTCTTCGAGCGAAACTTCCCCGGCGAGCGCTTTCAAGATCCCGTCCTGCCGCATGAAGATCATGCCTTGTGCTTTCGCCTCCGCGACCAGGGCATTTTCCGTAAATCCGCGGCTGATGATATCCGAAAGATTCCGTGTCATTTTGAATATTTCGAAGAGCGCAACGCGGCCTGATATTCCTTTTCCGTTGCACACATCGCAATTCGGATCGGGCTCCGCATGCCACGAGCTATACGGCTTTTTATACTTCAAACCAGACCGCACCGATTCCGGCAAATTGGCAAATTCTTTTTCGATGATATCTTCGGCCTCTCCCGACACTTGCCGTTCCTTTTTGCACTTCGGGCAAAGGCGGCCCACCAGGCGCTGAGCAAGCATAAGATTCAAGGACGACGCCAAAAGGAATCCGGGAACGCCGAGATCAATGAGCCGCGGAACGACGCCGATGGAATTGTTCGTGTGGAGCGTCGAAAGCATGAGGTGGCCGGTCAGGGCGGCATTCACGGCCAAATTCGCCGTTTCGGCATCGCGGATTTCGCCGACCATAATGATGTCCGGGTCCTGTCGGAGGATTTGCCGAAGGCCGGACGAAAAATCGTAGCCGATCTCCGGTTTCACTTGGGATTGATTCACGCCGTCCATGAAGTATTCCACTGGATCCTCCAAGGTCACGATGTTCACTTCTTCTGAATTCATCTTTTGCATGATCGCGTAAAGCGTCGTCGATTTTCCGGACCCAGTGGGACCGGTAATGAGGATCATGCCGTACGGAGATTCGATTGCGTGCTGCAAGATCTCGAAATTGTAATCGCTGAAGCCGAGCTCTTGAAGGCTTTTCAGCCCCGTCGTCGGGTCCAGCACGCGGAGTACCACTTTTTCTCCGGAAGGAGTCGGAAATGTTGCAACCCGGAAATCGATATCCCGGCCCGATATCACGGCCCGAAACCTGCCGTCTTGCGGGATCCTCGTCTCGTCGAGCTTCAAGCGGGAAAGAACCTTGACCCTCGAAATAACCGGCTGCGCGAGCGCCAAGGACATCGATGAAACTTCGCCGAGATCGCCGTCGATCCTGAACCTAATCCTCAAACGCAGCCGTTCGGGTTCTATGTGAATATCGGAAGCTTTCCGCTCCACCGCCTCCCGCAAGGTTGCAGCGACGATCTTGATGATGGGGGCTTCTTCGCCGGCTCCCCGATCCTCTTCCAAGGAGACCAGGAGCGAATCGGCTTGTTTCACGTCTCCCATTTCCTCGATCGCCGACTCGACTTCATTCTTGTACGGAGAATATTTCCTCCAAACGGCTGCAATATCAGACGGCGTCACGAGGTATACCCCGAGACTTACGCGCTCTTGTTTTGCAATGAATTTCAACGCTTCTTGAGCCTGTAAATTATCCGGACGGAGCATTCCGACGACGAGCATATCCCCGTTCTTCTCGACCGGGATCACTTGGTACGTCTTCGAGGTTTCCTTTGGAATGAGCGCCACGAGCGCATCCGTCACGGCATCGACATTCACCTTTTTGTACGGAATGCCGAGCATTTCGCTTTTCACCTTCGCAACGGCAACTTCGTCCGCCAGCCGCCCCTGATAGATCAAGTCTTCCGCCGGCTGCCCCCGAAGTCCCGCATCGCGGAGTACCCTTCTGCCGACGTCATCGGCGATGATTTTTTTTTCTACCAGTTTTTTGATGAGTTCTTGATCGGTCATGAAAAAAGTAACAAGTAACTGGCAATAAGTAGTGAGGGATTGGATTCTGGTTCTCGTTACTAGTTACTAGTTACTGATTACTGGTTATTCCCTTAAAATGGCGTGAACGGATTCGTTCTCCCCGGTGTCGGCGGCGTAAGCGACGAGCCGTAATTCGTCGTGAAATACTTCTGGAGCGATTGAACGACCGGCGTCGGGTCTATTTGAACCTGGGATAACGTATTGATGCTCTTCAAATTCCCCGGCAGCACCACATCGATGAGCTGCGGCTTGTTGAAGAGTATGAAATAGGCGACCGCGAATACCAGCACGATGAAGACCACGATTGCGATGATGTTCACCCAATTTACCGGCTTCTTGTCTTGTTCTACCATGATCGCCATAGGTTTATCCCGTTAGAAATAGTACGCATACGCGCCGGGCGCTTTGCGTATATTATCCTTGACCATTTCGATTGATTGCTTTTTCATGATTTTTTCTTTTGGTTTGCGTACGCGACTTCTAACG
>CAZMFA010000014.1:0-12555 GCA_964565515.1 uncultured Candidatus Saccharibacteria bacterium
CTCTTATC
Organism: uncultured Candidatus Saccharibacteria bacterium; assembly: GCA_964565515.1. Lineage (GTDB taxonomy): Bacteria > Patescibacteriota > Minisyncoccia > UBA6257 > GWB1-50-10 > JAKAHT01. The sequence continues at coordinate 9 of CAZMFA010000014.1, forward strand.
ATCTATCATTTTTTAACGACCTTTAGGGTTGATTCCATTATACCATACGCTTGCGCCTCTCCAAAGCACATGAAAATAAAAGCGAATCTCCATTTTCACACGAAAGACGACGTTGAAGACAAGGAAAAGGCGGCCATGGTGGCCGATTACGATCTTTTTCGGGGACTCGACGAAGCAAAAAGGCTCGGGTTCGATATTCTTGCCGTTACGTGCCATGATTTCGTGGCCGATGACCCGAAGTATTACGAATACGCCCGAAAACTCGGCATCAATCTCATAAGCGGCGTCGAAAAGAGGGTGGAGGGGAAAGACGTCCTCATTTTGAACGCCGTAAAGGCAGCCGAACGAGTGGAGACATTCGACGATTTGAAAAAATACCGCGCGGATCACCCCGAATCCTTCATCATGGCGCCGCATCCTTTCTTCGACGGCGGGTATTCCCTCGGGAAAAAACTCGTGAAATATATCGATCTCTTCGACGCGATCGAGTGCTCATGGTTCCATTTCAAATTCATTGATCTGAACATAAAGGCGTGCGACGTCGCCCGCCGGCACCGGCTTCCCTTCATTGCAACGTCCGACGCTCACGATCTCGCGATGCTCGGGACGAGCTACACCGTCGTCGATGCGGAGAACTCCTCGACGGCATCGGTTTTGGAGGCCTTGAGGGCAGGTCGGTTTATGAACGTCTCCCCTGCCGCCCGGTTTTGGAGTACCTACGTTTGGGGTATAATAGGGAAAACAGCATTAGGCCTGCTGAAATCAAAAAGGTCGCAGAAAGACAAAAACACATGAAAAAGAACGTTGGAGCAATCGACAGAGTCATCCGCATCATTCTCGGCTTGATATTCGTTTATCTCGGCGGAGTGGCGATGGGAGCGCTTTCGGTCATCTTTTACATCGTCGCCGTCATCCTTCTCTTGACGGGCCTCTTCGGTATGTGCCCGCTGTATTCCGCACTCAAGATGAACACGAACAAGAAATCCGGAATGCCGCCGATGCAGCAATAAATTCTACGACAGATAATAGTCAAAACCTCCCAGTCAGCTGGGAGGTTTTCTTTTCAGGCGAAAGCAGGTATTTGTTAAATGAGAAGCCGCTTCTTCCTACTGGTTCTATTTCACTAAAAGTATCGCAACAACGACGAGTAAAACAAGACGAACGTCCCTAAGGCACTCAAAAAAACTTTTTAATAGGTAACCGCATTTCTTCATTAAAATTGGAGTTCATCTTTGTTTTCAACCCTCCGTAGACGATCCGCCTCACTTCCTTTTATTTCGTGGCCGTACTCATTGATTTCTTTATCTGCCTTCAACTCCTTTATTTCTTCAGTTCTTCTTTTCGCAAAAGGCGAGTATTTTTCGAATAGCTCCTCGGCTTCTTCTCCGCTTATTTCCAGGCCGTCAACCAACCCCTTATATTCGTATTTAACGGGTCCTTTCCACTTAGCCATATAAAAAGGATCATTTTTTGCGGATTCTTCTGTCAACTGTTTTTGGGAGAAGTCGGGATAAACCGTTTTAGAAAGTTTCACCTTCTTGCCATCGGTAATGCCATCTATTATGTAGTACGGATAGAAAGCCTCTTTAAGAAATCCCTCTCGGCTGGCGGAGGAAACCGCGGAAAAACTGTTATCTCTAGCCTCATACTCTGACATAAATAGATCCGAGTTTTCCCTGAATTTGAGTTCTTTTTTCTCCGTATCGGTCAGAGAACCAGTTTTCTCCTTGTTTTTCAATTGATCCAATCTGTGCGCGTCATCCTCGATTATCTCTTTTTCAGTAAGAGCGGTTTTGGCTTTCTGTATTCCCTCATGAACACCTTCGTAAACGAAAGTATCGCCAATTTCATTGGCATACTTTTTCTCCTCCTTGACATTCTTTTCATACAGCTTCCTCCCCTCTTCTATCTTCTCTTCGCTTTGGCCATCGCCAACAAATGGTTTTTCGAAAGAATTGTTCATAAATTCATAATACCAAACCCTTTTGATTTTGGACATGCCCCCAACTTTGGTGGACCTAGGGAGAATCGAACTCCCGTCCCGGCAATGCGAATGCCGTGTTCTGCCACTAAACCATAGGCCCGAAGAAACTTTTCCTATTGTAGTCAATCTACCATATTTTACAAATTTACCCCCACACCTAAGCGAGAGTGTGCGTACGAGAATATTACTTTCGTTTAGGTGTGGGGGTTTTGCTACCCTACGGTTTTATCCCCCGCTCCTTGAAGTATTTCTCGAGTATTTCTATGTCTTTCATATCCTTGTCCCGCTTGGCAAGCTTTTTCCACTTCAAAACTTCGGAAAGGCGCACGAAGGGAAGGTTTTCAATGATGTCCGCATTTTCGATAAGCTGCTCCACATCCCATTCGCCCGGCCACCAGCCAGAGCTCATTTCGATCCCGTCCTTCACAAGCATTTCCCTTCCGCCGACATCCTTCAATTCCCACCCCGATGTGCTTTTATATTCCTCGAAGAGCTCATCGGTCACGATGAGATCGATATCCCCGCACTCCCGAAGCCCCCGGACGGCCATAGGGCCGCTCCCGAAGATGGCGTACGAGCCGGCCGGAAATCCCAATTCTTTTATCTTCTCAAAAAGTTCCCAGGACATAGTTTTATTCTAACATACCGATAGGGGTATAATGGCATTGCATGTCGGAGATGAAAACCAAAACCTTCGAAGAGGCGTACCGCCGCCTCAACAAAGAACAGCGGGAAGCGGTGGATACCGTGGACGGCCCCGTCATGGTCATCGCCGGCCCCGGTACCGGGAAGACCGAAGTCCTGGCCGTCCGGATCGCGAACATCATCGTAAAAACCGGGACGCCGCCGGAAGCAATCCTCGCCCTCACCTTCACTGAATCCGGCGTCCATTCGATGAGGCTTCGGCTCCGAGAACTCATCGGCTCGGGGGCATACCAAGTGACCGTCGCGACATTCCACGGCTTCGCCAATTCGGTGATCCGAGACTATCCCGAATACTTCCCCGACATCGTCGGCGCTTCCCCCATCGACGAAGCGGAACAGATCAAAATGCTCCGGAACATTCTCGACCAAACGCCGTTCGAATACCTGAAGACCAAAAATAACCAGTACTACTACCTCGAAAAGATCAAGCGCGCCATCGAAGATTTGAAGCGCGAAGGCGTTTTGCCCGATGATTTTCGTCGCATCGTAGAACGAGAAGAAGAGCTATTTTCCTCCAACGACGACGTCCGAAATGCGGCGGGAAAAGTAAAAACCAAGCATCTGGACGACGAGCGGCATATCAAGAAAAACAAAGAACTTGCTGCGATATACGAGGCATACGAACGCGAACTCAAGGGCGGCAGCCACTACGATTATAACGATATGATCATGGAGGTTGCCGAAGCGCTCGAAAAACGCGAAAATCTCCGCGCAACGCTCCAAGAAAAATATCATTACTTCCTCATCGACGAGCATCAAGACACCAACAAAGCGCAAAATAAAATCCTCGAGCTCTTGGCCAGCTTCTACGGCAATCCGAACCTCTTCATCGTGGGCGATGCAAAGCAGGCCATCTTCCGGTTTCAAGGAGCATCCATCGAGAACTTCTTCCATTTTCAAAAACTTTATCGTGACGTGAAACTGATCAACCTCAAGGATAACTACCGCTCGACGCAAGTCATCCTCGACGCCGCCTATGCCGTCGCGAAGCGCGATGAGCCCCTGAAAGCCCGGGCGGGGCATCAGGAATCCCCCATCAAGATCTGCGCTTTCGACACGCGTGACGAGGAGAACTATTTCATCGCCAAGAAAATCGCGGAGCTTATCAAGAACGGCGAGAAGCCCGAAGCAATCGCCGTCATTTTCCGTGAGAACAAGGACGCAGAACCTGCTGCACGGATGCTCGGAAACCTAAACATCCTCGCGAACATCGAATCCGAGGACGATGTTATGAGCGATCCCGACTTCGAGCGGTTCAAAACGATCCTCGAGGCCGTTCAAAACTTCGGCGACGATGCGGCCTTCTTAAAAGCTCTTTCCGTCGGATTCCTCGACGTTCCCCCGCTCGATAGCTATAAACTTTCGGCCGCGGCGGCAGCCCTGAGGCGGGAAACCAAGAAAAATCACGCCGTTCTCGACCTTGCACGGTCGAAGGCACTCCTCGAAAAAGCGGGCATCGAACAAATCGGCGCCATCATGGATTTCGAAAAGAAACTTTCCCTCTGGAAAAACGCCTCCGAAAAGGAGGGGGTTTTGAACGTCTTCTCCGACATCGTCCGCGAATCGGGGTTCCTCACGAAAATCCTCAACGATCCGGAAGGCAACTTAAAGCTCGAAAAGCTCCATGCGCTCTTCAACCACCTCCGGACGCTTGTAGAAGCGCACCGCGAATACCGCCTCACGGACTTCATGGAATATCTCCGGCTTCTCGAGGAACACAACGTGAAGATCAAAAGCCCGTCGGCAAGCCCCGTTCCCGGGAGAGTGCGCCTCATGACCGCCCACCGGTCGAAAGGCCTCGAATTCGACGAAGTCTTCATTGTGAATGCCGTCGAGGGCAAATGGGGGTCGTCCCGGAAACGGCCAGAACCTATCAAGCTCCCCGCCCGCGTCTTTTCATTCAACCAAACCGAAGAAGAATCGGAACCGAAGACCGACGAAGAACTCAATGTATTTTATGTGGCGCTCACGAGAGCCAAGAAAGAAGTGTATCTTACCTATGCATCGCTCAAGGATTCCGGCGAGCCGGCCGATCCGACGCATTTCATCGCCGAGATCAGACCCGAACTCACGGAACCGATCGACACAAAGCGCTATCAAAAGGAATTCAAAGCGCACCTTGAAATCGAGTTCGCAAAGCGGCCGCATACCGAGCCGCCGTTCGCGGAAAAGGGGTATTTGAACCACCTCTTCCGGGAACAGAGCTTTTCGGTCACGGCGCTCAACAACTTCCTTGCCTGTCCGTGGCAATATTTCTACCGCAACCTCGTCCGCATTCCCGAAGCGCCGGAGCCGAGCTTGGCATTCGGAAACGCCGTGCATTATGCCATGAAAAACTTCTTCGAGGCCTTGAAGGACGGCAAGAAACCCGACAAAGAATATCTCTTGAAGATGTTCCGCTTCGGCCTTGCCCATGAACCCCTCGCAAAGACCGACGAAGAGCGCCTTCTCTCACGCGGCGAGCAAGCTTTGACCGGCTATTACGAACGCTACGAGGGTACCTGGAGCCCGTTCGTCCTCGTCGAAAAGAGTATCAACGACGTCGAGCTCGACGGCGTGAAGCTCACCGGAAAACTCGACAAAATGGAACTATTGGATATCGGAGGACACGTCAACGTCGTCGACTACAAGACTGGAAAGCCGAAATCGGAAAACGAGGTGAGGGGTCTCACCAAATCGGGCGACGGCAACTATTTCCGCCAGCTTTCCTTCTACAAACTCCTCCTCGACAACCATAAAACCGAGCGGTTCATCATGGCGTCCGGCATCATTGATTTCATAGAACCGACCGAAAGCGGGGCTTATCGGCGGTACGCATTCGAGCTATCGGACGATGATGTACAGAAGGTTTCGGAAGAGATCAAGGACGCCACGCAAAAGATTCTCAATCTTTCTTTTTGGAACGACTCCTGCGGCGACAAGGATTGCGAGTATTGCAAATTGAGGAAAATGTCCTTATCCTAATAGGGCGTTGCGGGGAGGAGTATGCCGGTAGTACGCACGCTTCGGGTGCGTGTAGACCGGGTTCAATTCCCGGCTCCCCGACACGGTTTTCAAAAACTATTTAACGTAGTACTTTTTTCTCATTTCGTCCTCGACGCCGCCTTCGAACTCTTCCTTTGTCTCGCGGGCTTTCTCGGACATCTTTTTCAATTCCTTATCCGGCATTGCACCGAGATATTCGACGCGACCGGTCAAATACTCGGCTTTATTCTTCTTCGGATCATCCAAAACCTCCTCAAGGAGGACTGAAAGGATCCAGCCGATCTTCGGCCCCGGTGTCATGTTCAAAATCTTCATCACGTCCGTCCCGTTGACCTTGAGCATCTTCGGGGATATCGGGTCGCGCTTCACTTTCTCGATCATAAAGAGAAGGTGGCGGAGCTTATAGGGGAATGCCTTGGGAACACCTGAGCCGATCCGATCCGCTTCCCGGACCTTCAAAAGGTCATCGACGTTTTCCGGCCCCACGCGCGCCAAGAATCGCCGGACGCCCGCTTCCGTTACTTCACCGACGTTATAATAAAAAAGATGGTAGCGGACGAGGTGGCCAACCTCTTCGACGAGCTCTTTCGGGAACTTCAAGCGATCCATGATCTTCAAGGCCATCCGGGCACCCACGACCTCGTGGTTATAGAATGTGGAATCCGGCCCGTCTCCCCGCTTCACGCGCGGCTTCCCGACGTCGTGCAAGAGCGACGCGAGGCGGACTTTCAGCGAATAGCCCTTCTCGGCCGTATAGTTCAATGCCCGCACGTTGTGCTCGAAGACGGTATAAATATGGTGCTTGTTTTGGCCGCACCCGATCCCCTCTCGAAGCTCGGGGATAAGGTACTTCAAAAGCTCCGTATCCTCGAGGAGGATGATCCCCTCCGCAGCCCGGTCGGCCATGACGATCTTCGTGAGCTCGTCGCGGATCCGTTCTTTGGCGATTTCTTCGATGAGGCCGGCATTTTTCTTCACGGCTTCGAGCGTTCTCGGCTCTATTTTGAAATCGAGTTCGACGGCAAATCGAGCGACGCGCATGAGACGGAGGGCATCTTCCTTGAATCTTTGATGCGCATCGCCGACTGCCCGCACGATTTTTTTCTTCAAATCCTTTTCACCGTCGAACGGATCAATGATATCAAAGTCCGACTTCGATAGATTGAGTGCGAGGGCATTCACGGTAAAATCGCGGCGGGAAAGATCCTCTGCGATGGTCGAAACGAACCGCACATCCTTGGGGTGCCGGCGGTCTTCATAGACGCTTTCCGATCGGAACGTCGTCACCTCGAGGATTTTGAGCGCTTCGTCTTCCGATCCGGTCTTCACGCCGACCGTCCCGAAATTATTTTCATAGACGCTGTCAGGAAATACTTCTTGGATATCCTTTGGGCGCGCATTGGTTGCAACGTCCCAATCCTTCGGCTTTTTCCCGATCACGAGATCGCGAACGCAGCCGCCGACAAGATATGCCTCGTATCCCGCCAATTCCAGCTTCTTCGCTGCGTCCTTCACTTCTTTCGGAATTTTGAACGCCATCACCATTCATTTTAAAATAGGCGGACATAAAATGAAACTTCCCAAACACCGGCAAACGGTATACGATAAAAACGTCTGGCGCCCTTAGCTCAACGGATAGAGCACTGGTCTTCGGAACCAGGAATGCGGGTTCGATTCCTGCAGGGCGCACCGGGTTGAAATTTCCGATTTTTCATCTACAATACCAATAAAACGCCCCTATAGCTCAGTTGGTAGAGCTGCTCCCTCTTAAGGAGAAGGTCCCAGGTTCGAATCCTGGTGGGGGCACAAAAAGGCATCCTCTTTACGGACTCCCGGGGGCTTCGCACCGGGGGTCAATGTGCGGTATAATAGCCGCAATATCATGGGATTCCTCAAATTGGATGACCCGGTATCCAAAGTCAAATTTGTCGGAGCAAGGTGGGAATCCAAACTCAAAAAACTCGGCATCGAGACGGTGCGTGACCTCCTCTTCCACTTCCCCGTCCGCTACGAGGATTTCCGGGAAATCTACAAGATCGCCGATCTCATTCCGAAACAAGAGGCGACCATCCGCGGTATCGTCGAAGAAATCGACACCCGGCGGAGCTGGAAGAAAAATCTCTCGATCACCGAAGCCTTGATTTCCGACGACACGGCTTCCATTCGCGCCGTGTGGTTCAATCAACCATACATCAAAAATGTTCTCCAGCCCGGCACCACCGCGAACTTTTCGGGAAAAACGTCGGGGGGGGGCGATCTCTACCTCTCGAATCCCACTTACGAAATTGTGCGGAACGAAGAGACGGAAACCAAACATACCGGCCGCATCGTGCCGGTTTACCCCGAGACGAAAGGATTGACGTCCAAAGGTCTCAGGAACATGGTCGCTGCGGCGCTCGAGAGCGTACCCTCGCTCAAAGACCCACTGCCGGAATCAGTGAGGTCCACGATGGGGCTTCCGGAAATCAACGGGAGTCTGAGGACCATCCACTTCCCCGATACCGTCGACGATGCCTTCGAAGCGCGCCGACGATTTTCCTTTGAAGATCTTTTCCTTCTCCAGCTCCTCAACCTGAAACGAAAAGTAACGCTCGCGAAGAGCGAATCAATCGATATCCCAATCGACCTTGAGTACGTCAAATCCGTCATCGGCAATCTCCCTTTTTCGCTCATGGACTCGCAAAAGAAATCGCTTTGGGAGATCCTGAAGGATACCGAAAAGAAAATACCCATGAACCGGCTTCTTCAAGGAGATGTCGGATCGGGGAAAACGGTCGTTGCGGCGATTGCGGCGCTGGGTGCCGCCCGCGCGGGACGCCAAACCGCATTTCTTGCACCGACTTCTCTCCTCGCTTCCCAGCACTACAATACGTTTGTCAAACTCTTCAGCGACTTCGAGGGCGGCGTTGCCCTCTTAACCTCTCATGAAAGCGAGGTTTTTTACGGCCACGACCTCTCAACCGAAGTTTCCAAAAAGAATCTCGCGAATGAGATCAAGAAAGACAAGATCAAGATCATCGTCGGAACACATGCGCTCCTTCAAAAATACGTCGATTTCCCCAACCTTGCGCTCGTCATCGTCGACGAGCAGCACCGCTTCGGCGTGCGTCAGCGGGCGGAACTTTTAGGCGGGAGGCGCGCCTCACTCGTCCCCCACTTCCTTTCGATGTCCGCAACGCCGATCCCCCGAACTTTGAGCCTCACGCTCTTCGGCGATCTCGACCTTTCGATCATCAACGAACTCCCGAAAAATCGGAAGAAAATCATGACGAAGGTCGTTCCCTCGAAGGAACGGGGCAGTACCTACCAATTCATCCGGAGCGAGATCAAAAGCGGGCGCCAAGCGTTCGTCATTTGCCCGCGGATCGACCCGGCAGATGAATCGGCCGGCCGGCCCGGATACCAAGCCATGCTCCTCTCTCAAATGAAAGCAGTCAAGGAAGAATATGAAAAGCTTTCCCGAAAGGTTTTCCCCGATCTCAAGGTCGCGATGCTCCACGGGAAAATGAAGCCCGCCGAAAAAGAGCAAACGATGCAGAACTTCCTCGGCAAAAAGATCGATATCGTCGTCTCGACGTCCGTCATCGAAGTCGGCATCGACGTGCCGAATGCGACGATTATGATGATCGAGGATGCCGACCGCTTCGGCCTCGCCCAATTGTACCAGTTTCGCGGGCGTGTCGGACGCGGCGAGCATCAATCGTACTGCTTCCTCTTCACGGAATCGGATACGCAAAACGCCAACCGCCGGCTGAAGGCTATCGTCGAAGCAAAGAACGGCTTCGAACTTGCCGAATACGATCTCCGGCAGCGAGGACCCGGCGAGTTCCTCGGCGATTCCCAAACCGGCATGCCGGATTTGGCCATGAAAGCGATCCAAAATCCGGAACTTGTGAAAGCCACGCGCGATACGGCGCTTCAAATCCTCAAGGAAGATCACGCGCTCAAAAAATATCCCGCTCTCCGCGAGCGGCTCGGCACCTTCGAAAAAGAAATACATTGGGAATAAAACGGAAATAGGTATCCGTACTATCCCGTTCCTATCCGTGATTATCTGACTTCCGCCTTGAATTGCTTCTTCGTTTCTTCGATAATCCCCTCCTGAATCTTGTTCACTTCCTCGTTCGTGAGCGTCCGCTCGTTCGAGCGGTAGACGATGCGATAGGTATAGCTCACTTTTCCAGCGCCGAATTTCTCGGCATTTTCATACTTATCCAAGAGCAACACCTCCTCCACAAGATCGCCGCCTACATCGCGGATCACGTCGAAGTAGTCGTTCGGCACGAAACTCGCATCGACAACGAATGAAATGTCGCGGATGATCGAGGGATATTTGCTGACTTCTTTATACGGATTTCCGAGCTTCAGTTGCTGCTTAACCCGCGGGTCTTCCGACCAGAGGAGCCGGATGTCGGGAAGGTTCATGCTGATGATCGCAAGCCGCTCGAGGCCGAAGCCGAACGCCCAGGCGTTGTATCCCTCAACGCCGAAATTTTTAAATACATTCTGCTTCGTCATGCCGCCGCCCAAAATTTCGATCCACCGGCCGCCGATCTCGACTTCCACCTGGAGCGAGGGGTCGGTGTACGGGAACGCGTCATCAAGGAAGCGGTATTTTGCGTCCGCGCCGTAGAGGCCTTTCACAATGTCGGAAAGAGCGTTTTTCAGGTCTTCGAGCGTCAAAGGGTCCGTCGCGACGGGCGTCAAATACCACCCCCCGAACTGATGGAATACGTTCATATGGTTCCGGTCGATCTCGTCCTTGCGATACACCTTCCCGTAGCAGACAACGCCGAACTTCTCGCCACGGGAGATTTTTTCTTTCACTTCCGGAAGCTTCGTATAGTAGTACCACATGACGGTGTCGTGCGTTCGGAGAATGTGATTGTCGTCGACGTAGTAGGTATCCGACCGGCTCCGCGCGGGGTGGTCGAGGGTGAAATCAAAAAGATCGAAACTTACGTCGGCCGGTACGATTTCGGGAATCACGATGTTGTCGAAGCCTTTCAGGACCGGGATTTCCCGAGCTTTCGCCACAAGCTCATAGAGCGGGTTCCCCGGCGTCCGCGAGAGATCCGGCATTTCAAGGAACCGCCGCATGCGAAGCGCATTCGCATCCGTCCGATGCTCGAGCTCGGCCCGCAATTTATTTTCTTCCGATCGATCGATGATGATATCTGCCATAGTTCCAGTACCGGCGGCAGGGATTGAACCTGCGACCTAGGGCTTATGAGTCCCTCGCTCTACCACTGAGCTACGCCGGCAAGTATTCCTATTATAAATTGACTGAAATCATTTTTACAAGTATAATGCGGTCATATCGCGGGGAGGAGCAGCGGTCGCTCGTCGGGCCCATAACCCGGAGGTCGCCGGTTCGAATCCGGCCCCCGCAACTACTGAAAACGAAATACCGCCCTTTGTGGCGATGTTTTGTTTTTAGCTAAATTATTGTGGAGACGGATTCGAACGGGAAGGGGGTCGGGAAAACGGGAGTTTTCCCGTGGCGGAGTACACGAACCGCTGGGTTCATGGGAACGAGCTGCTGGAGAGCGGCGAGTGACATGAGATTCCGGCCCCCGCAACAAAATTTCCCTTTTCGGCAAAAATACCCACCTTACAAGATGGGTGTCCTGCAATGTAACGTCCTCTTCTTAGTGCTTTCTATAAGGGGGCGGCGTTGTGGCTCCTTGAACACGTGAAGGTGATTTGCGTTCCGATCCCTGAGGAGAAGAAAGCTTTATACGAGGAGATTGCAAAAGAGACCGAGGAAATCTGGGCGGGTTACCGGAAAGACTCTGGCCAAATGCCCCGGAAAACAAGAGTGTGGGCGTTGAGAGGGTCGGTCCTTGACCGGACCACGCCGTGTGCTATAATTCCAGCATCCACATGGAAGAGCACCTCTTTGGGTTCCGTCCCTAAGCGGTGCTTTTTCTTTTACCCCGTTAGATCCTGAATATGCGAACTCCTGCCAGACGTTAGGTAGACTTTGCAGTATTTAAATGGGGGATCTAACGGGGTTTACCGAGTTTCTTTTCGAGATTGTCCATGTAAACAATCTTTTCCTTGGCGGATTTCTTGAGGAGCGTCGAGCAGGTTTTCACATACGGGCTCATCACGAGTTTCAGTTTGTTATTCTGACACAGATGCCGCACGAGGGAATAGAAATCTCCGTCGCTTGAAACGATGACCGCTCTGTCGTAGGTGCCGTAGTCCAGCATGGCTTGGAGGACAAGATCAGCGTCCACATTGCCTTTCACACCACCATCGCTGTTCGGAAGAACCGGTTTGAATTTGAGGACGAATCCGGCTTTCTGGAGATCGTCATAAATATCGTTATGTTCCGGCATGAAGCCGATGAAAAGATAGGCGGTCGTGACGCCGTATTTTTCCTTGAGATATTTCCTGAATCTTCCCCAATCGAGAGTCCAGCCTAAACTCTTGACGCCTTGGTAGACATTCTGGCTGTCGATGAAAGCGTAGTTATTCTCATCCTTGTTCACTCCTCAAGAATATCATGGAACACGTAAGGAGTCGATTAATCAAACCACAAACTTTTCTCTTCCGTCACTTTTACCCTCCTTTACTTTAAATCATCTTTCTGCAAAAATACCTTCACGAGATTGCTGAATGGCTGGAGTTGAGTGAGTCCACACGTTCGAACGGCGTTCAGGCTCCGCAAATATTGCCAAGCTGGAAATTTTCAAATACTATAAAAGAAGATTTGCGGGCGTAGCTCAGCTGGCTAGAGCGTCCCCCTGTCACGGGGAAGGTCGTGGGTTCAAGCCCCATCGCCCGCGCAAAAGAGAAAAGAGATGAAAGCAGTAATTTTGGCCGCCGGACTCGGAACCCGGATGCAGCCCTTAACGAACGAAA
>CAZMFA010000015.1:0-12533 GCA_964565515.1 uncultured Candidatus Saccharibacteria bacterium
GAGGAAACCATCTTCATTAATAACGACTCGGATTCGTAAAAGTAGCTGGAGATATCGGTATTCATTCGATCCTTTATACTGACGCCGGGAGTTGCTTGAAATTACTTACCGAGGCGATAGAGAAATAGTGATCCCGCTACCTCCGTCGCGCGGAGTAGAGAAGTCTAGAGTAGAAAAGTCTCGATAAGTTATTTGGGGGTGGTATACTATAGTATACCACCCTGCCTCCCGAGCACCCGCTTGGCGCTCGGGAGTTTGTTCTTTATAATATGTTTATGCCTCTCATTAGAATCGAGTATGACGACAAGAAGGTTAGTGAAAAAGATGCCGTAAAATTGTCGGAAGCGGTGCGGGATATCGTGTCGGAAGTAACCGGCATAGAAGACGTCTTCGTCTACGGAAATTCGAGCGCGATCAAGGTAAAGGTTGCGCCAATCGAGATCTTTGTTGAGATGAGTGCGCATAAAATAACTGATTCCGATAAGCTTATCGGCGAATTCAAGACTCGGATCGCGGAGTGGAAAAAGAAAGAAAAGTATCCACATCCCATCAATCTCTCGCTCATCCCGATGCCGTGGAAAGTGGAAATCGGGATATAGCCATGGACCTGAAAGAAAAAATTGTCGTCATCACGGGGTCGACAAGCGGATTGGGCAAGGCCCTCGCTGAAGCTTTTAATCGAGAAGGTGCAAAGGTTATTGTAAGTTCGAGAAACGAGGATGAGACGAATGCCATCGCTGCAGCAATGGATGCTTTTGGTGTTCCGGCAGATGTAACAAAAGAAGAAGATGTGAAAAAGCTCGTCGATGAAACCGTGGAAAAGTTCAGACGTATCGATATCTGGATCAATAACGCCGGTATTTGGATCCCGCACGGTCCGATCGAAGATCTTGATATGGCACGGGTTCGCCAGATGTTTGAGGTGAATCTTTTTGGAACCATGAACGGAACGAAAGCGGTGCTGCCCCTTATGCGAAAACAGAACTCGGGCATTGTTATCAATATTCTCTCGACGAGCGCCTTGAGCGGGCGCGCCGGATCTTCCGCATATTGCGCGAGCAAGTATGGAGCGGCCGGTTTTACGAAATCCCTCCAAGCCGAAATTCAAGGGAGCGGCGTGAGGGCTATTGCGGTCTATCCCGGCGGCATGCAAACGCATCTCTTCGACGAGAAGAAGCCGGGCGACATTGATCAGTATATGCAGCCGTCGTTTGTCGCCGGAAAAATTTTGGAAAACCTGAAAGCCGATGGGCTACAGGAGGAGATAATAATAAAACGACTAAATAGCTGACATGGATAACTGCGGTATCTTGAATATTGTTCCAGCGATAAGCCGGCTGGATCTTATGGTTCAGCCGGTTGCTGATGCAATGAACAAGTTAGAAGACAAAAAAGATATCGGTGTCGCCGAAATAAACCCGTCTTTTTCGGACACGGCGGCTTTTTGCGAGAAGTACAAGATCGATTCAGTTCAAACAGTAAATTGCGTCGTGGTGAAAGCAAAACGCGGAGACCGGGAATGGTACGCCGCTTGCACGGTTCTCGCGACAACAAAGGCGGATGTCAACAGCTTGGTGCGGCGGCACCTCGACGCGCGGAGGGTTTCTTTCGCTTCGATGGAAGAGGCGGTTTCCCTGACGGGTATGGAGTATGGCGGCGTGACGCCGATCGGATTGCCGCAAGACTGGCCGCTCCTCGTAGACTTTGCCGTTGTCGAAACGGAACGAATTGTTGTTGGAAGCGGCATTCGAAAGTCGAAATTTGTTCTCTCCGGAAAACTTCTCGCCGAGCTGCCCAATGCCGTTGTTCTTGAAAATCTAGGAATACCGAGAATGTAAATCCATGCAGAAAGTTATCATTGCGGGGAGCGCAAAACTTCAAAAGGAGATAAAGAAATGGATTTCCTACTGGGAAGGGAAAGGTTATGCCGTGATTGATTTCCCGCGGAGCATCTCTAAAAAGACTTTTACTAAAACATATCCCGGCGTCCATAAGAAGTTCTACGCTGATATTCTGAGGGCTGATATCTTTTTTCTCGCCAACGAGAGGAAAAATGGCATCGCAGGTTACATCGGTCCGGAGGCATTTGCCGAGCTTGCGTTCGCAGTGATCCAAAAAGTCTCAAATAAACAGAATATCGAAATCATCCTTGCTTACATACCATCTAAGAAAGTTGCCTCACGTGAAGAAATAGAGCGATGGCTGCGCTTGGGGTGGATCGATGGAGTACTGCATCAATGAAGATCATCGCGTGGAACGTGAATGGATTGAGGTCGGTCGAAAGGAACGGTTTTTCGGCGTGGCTTAAGAAAAGCGGCGCCGACATCGTCTGCGTTGAGGAAATCAAAGCTCAACAAGAACAGATTCCCGAGGACGTGCTTGCGCTCAAGGAATACTATCTCTATGTCAATCCAGCCGAAAAGAAAGGTTATAGCGGCGTCGCGGTTTTTACCAAAGAAAAGCCGCTCAAGGAAAATTATAAACTCGGTCTCAAACGTTTCGATGAAGAGGGGAGAATGGTGCAGTTAGAATATAAAAACTTCATCTTTATTGCGCTCTATCTGCCGCACGGCGGAAGATTCAAGGAAAACCTCCCGTACAAATTGGAGGTCTACAAGCATCTCTTCAATCATCTTCGAAAGTTAAAAAATAAAAACGTGATCCTTGCGGGAGATTTCAATATTGCCCATGAGGATATCGATCTCGATCGGCCAAAGAGGAATCGGAACAACATCATGTTTACGTCGGAGGAACGGAAACAACTCGATATGCTCATCGATAATGGTTTTATCGATACCTTCAGGCAGTTCCACAAAGAAGGCGGCAACTATACCTGGTGGCCGTATTTCGCGAACGCCCGCGAGCGGAACCTCGGATGGCGCATCGATTATGTGTTCGTTTCGCAGCCGCTTTCGAAAAAACTGAAAGATGCCTTTATCTTAAATAGGGTACAAGGATCCGATCACTGCCCCGTGGGGATCGTTATCTGAGGAACTTGTAGCTGATTTCCTTGCTGCCCGGTATTTTTTTCAACTTCACGATGAGCGTCTCTATTTTGCCTTGTGCTAAGACGGGGCATCGGAGCATGACGGTCGAAAACGCAGATCGGTGATCTGTTTCGCTCGTGAGATAAGTTATGTTTATTTTGGAGTTGGCAAAAACCTCGGTAATGTCCTTCAAAAATCCTGAGCGGTCGGCGTTCACAACCTTGAATTCGACGCCTTTTGGCGCCGCTTTGCCGACAAGCTTCCGTTCGTTTTCGTTGATCGCGCTCTTTACCTTCTTTTTGGCTTCGCTCGTTTTCACAAATCGAAGCCACCCTTCGGTCGGCTTCTTGCCTTTTTGCGTCACGATCTCGACGACATCGCCCGATTTCAATTCATAATCCAAGGGTGTGATCTTCCCATTCACGCGAGCCCCGACGCAACTGTCGCCGATCTGGGAATGGATGCGGTACGCGAAATCGACCGGCGTCGAACCGGCCGGCAGATCGATCACGTCGTTATGCGGCGTAAAGACGAAGATTCGATCCTTGAAAAAATCGACTTTCACAGCGTTCAAGAACTCTTCTTGGCTTGCAAACTTCTTTTGCCAGTTTTGCAGCTGCTGCACCCACATAAGCTCCTTTTTATTCTTTACGCCTTTCCAGTTGGAGCGGATTTTTTGCGAACTTTTGACCTGCTCGTACGCCCAGTGGGCGGCGATGCCGAGCTCGTTCTCGTCGTGCATTTCTTTCGTTTTGATCTGAACCTCGAGGATCTTGTTGTCGATGCAAAAGACGGTCGTATGTAAACTCCGGTAGCCGTTCGGCTTCGGCCGCGCGATATAGTCCTTGAAGCGGCCGGGCATCGGCGGCCACAGGGCGTGGATCACGCCCAAGGCGGCATAACATTCTTCGACGGTCTTGACGACGATGCGGAGTGCCACGAGATCGTGGATCTCGTTCAAGTTCATGTTGTGCCGGAGAAGTTTCTTGTACAAGCTGAAATACCGCTTGGCGCGGGCATCGATGGCGATCGGCTTGATGTGGTGGCTTGCGAGTGCTTTCTCGATGAGCGGAAGGACTTTTCGGACATACTCCTGCCGCTCTTCATAGGTATCTTTCACTTCATGGATGAGCCAGCGGTACTCTTCTGGGTGAATGTAGGGAAAAGCAAGATCCTCGAGTTCGCCGGAAAGCTTTTGCATGCCGAGACGGTAGGCGAGCGGGGCGTAAATTTCCGCAGTTTCGAGCGCAAACGGTTTTTGCCGTTCTTCGGGTAGGAATTGGAGCGTCCGCATATTATGCAAGCGGTCCGCAAGCTTTATAATGAGAACGCGGAGATCTTCGCTGAAGGCGATGATGAACTTCCGCAAGTTTTCCGCATCTTGGTTTTTGGGAATGGCGATATTCTGCAGTTTCGTGAGGCCTTGCACGAGAAAGGCGATCTCGTCCCCGAACTCTTTTCGGATATCCTCGATGGTGATGGAAGAATCCTCGACGACGTCGTGAAGGAGGGCTGCGGCGACGGAATCTTCGTCGAGGCCCCACGACGCTACGGCTTCGGCGACGGCGAGCGGATGAATGATGTACGGGTCGCCATTCATGCGCTTCTCGCCTTCGTGGGCCTTGAGGGCGATTTCGTATGCCTTCTCGAGAAGCGGAGAATGTATCTTTTCAAGCCAAGCAGTTGACATATCATTCAAATTATAGTGCTCAGAGAAGCCGTTGACAAATTTCGGGACGGAAAATAGAATTAGCACCAAAAGGTCACAAGTGCTAAAGTTTGCATGAACATAAAACCATTATCGAATCGCGTGCTCGTCGAACTCATCGTGGACGAGCAAAAAATGACCAAATCGGGGATCGTCCTTCCCGACACGGTCGATAAGAAGGAGCAAACAAAAGGCGTCGTTGTTGCCGTCGGTCCCGGAAAATTCCAGAACGGAACCCGCGTCGCGCCGGATGTAAAACCGGGCGACCGGGTGCTCTTTTCGAAGCCGTGGGGTGACGACAAGAAAATCGAAGAAGGTGAAAAGACGTATTTCTTGGTCGACGAAGACGATATTCTCGCGATTATTGTGTAATCGCGAATGAAAGAATTAAAGAATTTTGAATTTCGATTGAATTCGAGAATTATGGAATTAAATAATTTACTCGAAATTCGAAACTAAATAATTCAAAAATTAAACGTATGGCAAAACAAATACTATTCGACGAAAAAGCCCGCGCTTCGATGAAGCGGGGAATCGATAAGCTGGCACAGGCCGTCCGGATGACCTTGGGTCCCCGGGGACGCGCCGCCGTCATCGAAAAAGGATACGGCGCACCGCAGGTCACCTTCGACGGCGTGACGGTCGCCAAAGAAATAGAACTGCAGGACAAATACGAAAATCTCGGAGCCGAATTCTTGAAACAGGCAGCCGACAAGACCGACAATAACGTCGGCGACGGCACGACGACATCCGTCGTCTTGGCGCATGCCATGATCGAAGAAGGCGAACGGGCTATCATGGAAAAAGGATTTAACGTCATTCAGCTTGCGGAAGAGCTGAAGAAGAAGAGCGAGGCGGTCATCAGGGCCCTTGAAAAACAAAAAGAAGAGATTAACGACAACAAGAAGGTTCAGGAGGTCGCAACGCTTTCGGCGAAAGACGCGGAGATCGGAAAACTGATCGCTGAAGTCATGGGGAAGGTCGGCAAGGAAGGCGTCGTGACCGTGGAGGACTCGAATACCATCGGCAATTCGTACGAAGTAGTCGAGGGCATGCAATTCGACCGCGGGTATATTTCCCCTTATATGGTAACGAATCAAGAACGAATGGAAGCGGCCCTCGAGGAGCCGTATGTTCTCGTGACCGACAAGAAGATTTCTTCGATCAATGAGCTTTTGCCGCTTCTCGAAAAGATCGTCCAAAGCGGGAAGAAGGAACTCTTGATCGTCGCCGATGATGTGGACGGCGAAGCTTTGGCAACCCTCATCTTGAACAAGATCCGGGGCATCTTCAGCGTGCTTGCCGTGAAAGCACCCGGCTTCGGCGATCGGAAGAAGGAAATGCTCCAAGATATCGCCGTCGTGACGGGGGCAACGTTCGTATCCGATGATCTCGGGAAGAAATTCGAAAATGTCGAACTGGAAGAACTCGGCCATGCGCACCGCGTGGTTTCCGACAAAGACAAAACGACGATCGTGGGTGGCATGGGCGATAAACAAGTTATCGAAGACCGCGTCAAGCAGATCAAGACGCAGATCAAGACCACGGACTCCGATTTCGACAAGGAAAAATTGCAGGAACGACTCGGAAAGCTTGCGGGCGGCGTTGCCGTCATCAAAGTCGGTGCCCCGACTGAATCGGCGCAAAAGGAATTGAAACAGCGGGTCGAGGATGCCGTTGGTGCAACGCGCGCGGCCATGGAAGAAGGAATCATTCCGGGCGGCGGTACGGCGCTCTTCAATGCCATTCCTTCGACAACATCGGAGAAAACGGAAAACTCCATCACAGCCGCAGTTTCCGCAATCCTTTCGCGGGCGCTTCTTGCTCCCGTGACCGCGATCATCGAGAACAGCGGCGAAAACGCGAAAAGCATCACGAACAAGCTCGAAGCGAACTGGCAAAAAGGAACGAGCTGGAACGGTTTCAATGCTTTCACGAATAAAATTGAAGATCTGAAAGAGGCCGGGGTCATAGATCCTTTGAAAGTCACAAAGACAGCCTTCTTGAATGCCGTTTCCGTAGCGGCAACGTATCTCACGATCGGCGCTGCCATCACGGACATTCCGGAAAAGAAAGAAGGGGGGGTGCCCAACATGGGGGATATGTCGGGAGATTATTAAGGAAGGATCAGGAAATCTTTGGCCCCCCGCTCTCCCTCAAAAATTCGAGGAGAGCGGGGGGCCTTCAATTCTGTGGATAAGTCAAAAGAAACCGTTCATCGCACAATGGATGGTTTTGACTTATACTGATGGCATGAAACAGTACCTCGATTTGCTTCGCGACGTGATGGATCACGGCACGAAAAAGGGCGATCGGACGGGAACCGGGACTATCTCGATCTTCGGCAGGCAGATCCGTTTCGATCTCAGCGAAGGGTTTCCGGCGGTAACGACGAAGAAGCTGTACCTGAAGGGAGTGATCCACGAACTCTTATGGCTCCTTAGGGGAGAAACGAACATCCAATACCTCGTGAAGAACGACGTAAAGATATGGAATGAGTGGGCATTCGAGGTGTACCTCGCAAAGAACAATCTGCGGGAGCAATATCCCCGCTATTCGGAAAGCTGGCAAAAGAAGATGGAGGAATTCATCGGCCAAGTCAAGAACAATGATACGTTCGCGAAAGCATGGGGCGAACTCGGCCCCATCTATGGAAAGCAATGGAGGCGATGGCAGGGGCCGAACGGTGAAGAGGTGGATCAAATCGCGAACGTCATCGACCTCATCGAGCACGATCCGACTTCCCGCCGGATCATCGTGAGCGGCTGGAACGTGGGGGAGATCCAGGGGCTGGTGCGCAATCATCACTCGGCACCGCCGCCGTGCCACACGCTTTTCCAGTTCATCGTGGTAGACGGGAAACTTTCTTGCCAGCTATATCAGCGGAGCGCCGACCTCTTCCTCGGCGTCCCGTTCAACATCGCTTCCTATGCGCTGCTTACGATGATGATCGCACAAGTCACGGGGCTAAGCCCCGGCGAATTTATTCACACCTTCGGCGACGCGCATATCTACTTGAATCACCTTGAACAAGTGCAGGAGCAGCTCTCACGGACACCGCGGCCTTTGCCGCAAATGAGGATCAATTCGAATGTGAAATCCATCTTCGATTTCAAGTACGAGGATTTCGAACTTACCGGCTATGATCCGTATCCCGCCATCAAGGCACCTATTTCGGTATAGTATGGAAATATCTCTTATTGCCGCGGTCGCGAAGAACGGCGTGATCGGGAATGCAGGAAAAATTCCGTGGCGCCTCCCCGACGACATGAAGCATTTCCGGGAAACCACCTTGCACCATCCGGTCATCATGGGGCGGAAAACCTATGAATCGATCGGCAAGCCCCTCCCGGAGCGGGACAATATCATCGTGACCCGAAAAGAGCGCTATGAAGCGCCGGGATGCACGGTAGTGCATACGCTCGACGATGCACTCGATGCCGCGCGACAAAGCGGCGCCGAAGAGACGTTCATTATCGGCGGAGCCGAGCTGTATCGCGAAGCAATGTCCGTCGCCGACCGCCTTTACCTCACGGAAATCAAGGAGGATTTTGAGGGAGATGCCTTTTTCCCCGCGGTGAGTTCTTTGGAATGGAAGAAGATGTCGGAAAAGCGGGGGATCGTCGACGAGAAGAACCCCCACCCCCATGCTTTCTTCGTATTCGAAAAGAAGAAAACCGGAAATTGATTCCGGGAGAATTTATGGTACTATAGAAGCATTATGGCAATATCAACAATAATTCTAATCGTCGTCGTTCTCGTCGTCTTATGGCTTATCTTCGCCTTCAACGGCCTCGTGCGAAAGAAAAACCGCGTTCAAGAAGCGTGGTCCGACATCGAGGTACAACTGAAACGACGGTACGACTTGATCCCGAATCTCGTCGAAACGGTCAAGGGGTACGCGACGCACGAAAAGACGGTTTTAGAAGACGTAACGAACGCCCGCACGGCCGCAATGGGCGCCGTGGACCCCAAAGCGAAACTGCAAGCGAACGATCAATTATCGAACACCTTGAAATCGCTCTTCGCCGTCGCGGAAAATTACCCGAACCTCAAAGCGAACGAGAACTTCGCGAAGCTACAGGACGAACTGACCGATACGGAAGACAAGATCCAAGCGGCGCGAAGGTTCTATAACGCGAACGTTCGTGATTTCAATACCGCGATCGAAGTGTTCCCGACGAATTTGATCGCCGGAACATTCCACTTCACGAAACAAGAACTCTTTGACATCGACAACCCGGCCGAAAAGGAGCCCGTCAAAGTTCAGTTTTAAAATTCATCGATGAAGACTTTGTATACGGAAGCGTCGTCCAACGCAAGGAAGACGTGGGCGCTCATGACGGGCGTTTTCGTTTTGATCATCGCCCTCGGTTGGATCTTTTCGCGGGTTTACGACTCGCCGGGCATCCTCGTCTTCGCCATCCTCTTAAGCATCATCTTGAATGTAACGAGCTATTGGTACTCCGACAAGATCGTTTTGGCATCGACCGGCGCGAAACAGATCCAAAAGAGCGATAATCCGGAGTTTTGGCGAATCGTCGAGAATCTTTCCATTGCTTCCGGGCTCCCCATGCCGAAGCTTTTCATCATTCCGACCGGGGCACCGAATGCCTTTGCGACCGGGCGCGACAAAGAACATGCATCCGTCGCCGTCACGGCCGGCCTCCTTCAAATCATGGACAAGGATGAATTGGAGGGCGTATTGGCGCACGAACTTTCGCACGTCGGCAACAAAGATATGCTCATTTCGACCGTCGTCGTGGTCCTTGTGGGGACGATCTCCCTCCTCGCCGACTTCTTCCTCAGAATGAGCTTTTGGGGCGGGGGACGGAGGAATGACCGGGAAGGAAACGGCAATCTTATGTTCTTTTTGGGGATCGTGGGCGCCGTCCTTGCGCCGATTGCGGCAACCTTGATCCAGCTTGCCATATCACGAAAGCGCGAATCTTTGGCCGATGTTTCGGGGGCGCTTCTCACGAGATATCCCGAAGGCTTGGCAAGCGCACTTGAAAAGATCGAACAAAATCCGTATCCGACCGCCGGAGCAAGTTCCGCAACCGCCCATCTTTATTTCACGAACCCGTTCAAGGCGGATGCGGGAAACGAGAAAAAAACCCCTTTCTTCATCAAGTTGTTCATGACCCATCCTCCGATCGAGGAGCGGATCAAGAAATTGAGGGCAATGTCTTTATGAAATACCAATTCGGTAAAATCGTAGTTATTTCGCTCGGCGGATCGATCGTCTATCCGAAGGACATCGATCTTCTTTTTTTAAAGAACTTCAAGAAACTCATCGAGCGGGAAATTCGAAAAGGAAGGAAATTCGTCATCGTGATCGGCGGCGGGTATTTAGCGCGCATCTTCCAGCAAACGGCGGAGCATGTTGGCTCGGTCACCGACGAAGACAAGGACTGGATCGGCATCCATGCAACGCGCTTGAATGCGCAGCTCCTTCGGACCGTTTTCAAAAAAATCGCCGACCCGGTCGTCTTCGATCAGCGGAAGAAAATAACAAAACTCACGCATCCGGTGACCATCGCTTCCGGCTGGCGGCCCGGCTGGTCGACCGACTTTGTGGCTGCGGCAATCGCAAAGGACTTGAAAGTCGGCGAATACTTGGAAGTGGGGAAGCCCGACTATGTTTATGATAAGGACCCTTCCGCTTACCGGGATGCAAAGCCCTTCGAAATCATCAGCTGGAGAGATTACCGACGCCTCATTCCGCGGAAATGGGTTCCCGGATCCCATTCGCCGGTCGATCCCGTTGCCGCCAAGCTTTCAAGTGATGCGGGGATACGATCGATCGTCCTCGACGGGAGAGACTTGAAGAATTTTCAAAGCCTTCTCGGGGGGAAAGATTTCAAGGGAACGATCATCCAATGAATCAAACGAATCGGCATATCAAAATCGTCCTCGTCCTTCTCCTTCTTATTCTTCTCGTTCTCATTATGACTTTCATCAAGGAATTTGAAGGCATAAAAAAGCTTGAGGCGCCGAGTCCGCACGAAACTTTCACGGATATCCTGAACCATCGCGGCCCCTTTACGGCAAGCGACATTTCGCTTATCCAAGGCTGGATGACGTTCGATTACGTGAATAAAATATTCGGGCTCCCATCGAACTATTTTGAAATGAACCTCGGCATAACCGACGCTTCGTATCCACGGGAAACGTTGTTCAGATATGCCGAACGGCATCGCGTGAATACCGCCGTATTCGTCAACGAGGTCCAAGGCGCAGTTCGCGAATTTTTAACCGGAACCCAATAGCATGACGTCCATTGTGAGTTTTCTTCTCTCCTCTCTTTTACTCTATAAATACGTCGCGCTTTTCATCATCAGTTTTCTTGCAGCCATCATCGTGCCGCTTCCCGTAAGCGAGATCATGCTTGCGATCGGCGCTTTCGTCGGCCAGGGCTATTTCAATTTTTGGGGTTCGCTTGCGGCCGCGCAAATCGCAAATGTCCTCGGCGACTTGATCGACTATGCTTTTGCGAGACGCTATGGCAGTGGTATCGTTCACAAGATCAGGCTCGATCGATCCCGCTTCTTTGCCAAGATCAAGCAGGAAATGAAAACCCATGCGCGATCGACGATCTTCATAACCCGTTTTGCCGGAGAATTGGGACCGCTCGTCAATTTTCTTTCCGGCGCTGCCGACATACCGATCAAAAAATTTCTCATCTTCGATTTTGCCGGTAACCTCGTGTATTACCTCGGCATCCTCTTGATCGGTCTTTGGGCGGGGAACTATTGGGAAGATTTCTCGGAGCTTATGAGTATCCTTATAAGCATCTTCGTCGTCCTCGTCGTCATAAAGTGGCTTTGGCACATTTATCGGAGATTCAAGAACAATCGCAGGGAACGAAATACGACTGCCGCTTAATCACCAGGACGACCGTCGGCAAGTTCGAGAATCACGGGATCGTGATCCGAAAGGGGAGGCTTGAGGTACTCCGGATCGTAACGGACCACCCGAAGACCAACGATTTCCATATTTTTGACGAACACATAGTCGTACCGCTTGGGAAATCGAATCTGATTTAACCAATTATCTACGTAGCGGTTATCAGGACGGTAGGTCGGTTCGGAATCTGAGTGATGCCCAGAGACGGAAGGAACGAGGAATCCCGTAAGCTTGAAAAGTTCGGCGAACTCATGCTCCCGGATCATGTAATTCTCATTGAAGTCTCCGGCAATGATCGTGGGCAACTGATCGTGATTGGTCCGCCGAAGCACGTTTGCCGTTTGGCGCAATCGTATCTTCCTGCTGAAGAAGAGGGTTTCTTGATGCATGTGAGTGTTCACTACCTTGAGGTTTCCGCGGGGGGTCTCAAGAATCACTTCAAGAAATCCCTTCCGCCCGAGTGCTTCCGTTATCGCCGAGTTTAAAAAGCGGTTGTAAGGGACGAAGCGGCTGTACAGGATGGGAAATTTCGAAAGGATAACGAGTCCGCCCGTAACATCGAAAAGCTTGAAAAATAAAATACGGCGATGGTCCTTGGTATCGCCGGCAACGTGGTACTGATCCTTCAACGCATCGCGCAAGAAAGCGCGATGGTAAATATCGAACGATTCTTGGAGGCAAATGATGTCGGCGTCGGAATTTTTAAGATACTCCACGATGCCGGCGATCCTTTTCTTGCGGTCCTTGATAAACCAAAACGGCAGGTCCCAAATGTTGAAGGTGATCACCTTTATACGCATGTCATTTTATGGTAGGGGATGGATATGGTTGAGTCAATCCATTTCCGATGATACAATACATTTGCGATGGAGGGGTCGCAGAGTGGCCTAGTGCGCGAAGCTTGTTCCCGATTTGTCTAAAAATTCAAG
>CAZMFA010000016.1:0-5290 GCA_964565515.1 uncultured Candidatus Saccharibacteria bacterium
GGCAAGATACTCCTGGGTTTTTTGGCGGTGGGAGGGGTCTTCACGGTTATGATGGTTGCCCCGAAGGTTTTTGTTGTTTTCGGCGAAGAGAAACGGAGGAGAATGTTTATCGGCGAGGATGATTTCCGTAAAAGTAAGAGGAATTTCAGAAAGCAGGGGTTGGTTAAATGTAAACAGGGAGACGATTCGGCGCTCGAAATTTTCGCTACCGAGAAGGGGGAAAAGCGCGCGTTAGGCGAAATGTACCGCGATCTCCGTTTGGGGAAATCAGCGAAGCGGGACGGGTTATGGAGAGTGGTGGTTTTCGACATTCCCGAGAGGAAGAAGGTGGAGCGGGACGGCTTTCGCTGGAAACTGAACCAAATGGGTTTCTACCGCCTGCAAGACAGCGTTTTCGTCAGCCCTTATCCCTGCGAGAAAGAAATCGACTTTTTGATATCTGTTTTCGGCATCGGGGCTTATGTTCATATTTTCACCACGCAGTCCGCTGGCTGGATCAAGGAAGTGAAGGAATATTTCAATTTGGTTTAATTTTGCGTATTTTGACCCCGCTTCCCCGGTTTAACTTTTTTCCGCTCCCTCCGCTTTGTCTGTCCCAGTTATCCGCTATAACGGATAACTGGGACAGCTCGGACTCAGGAAACAAGGCATTGGTTTAG
The DNA here is from genome assembly GCA_964565515.1 of uncultured Candidatus Saccharibacteria bacterium. Lineage (GTDB taxonomy): Bacteria > Patescibacteriota > Minisyncoccia > UBA6257 > GWB1-50-10 > JAKAHT01. The sequence continues at coordinate 660 of CAZMFA010000016.1, forward strand.
GATGATTAGGAGTTATGATGGCAATAAAGGCAGTCAATTAGCTGGATTAGATAAAGAAGCAGGCGAGTTGGTGTTAATATTCGGCAAAATATTATCCACCTTAAACAGGAATAAATCATTAAATAATTAAAAGCATTTATTCGAAATTCAAAATTCTCAATTAAGTCATTCTAAGGCAATTTGCTATAATGAGGGAAAGGCCAAAAGCCTGTGTGCTATAATAAGATTATGGAGAAACAGAAGGGTAGTGCAGCGGTCAAATGGATTGCCTTGGGGGTGATCGTAGTGGTTTTGATCGGCATTTGGATATTTGAGAGCGTCAAGAAATCGCAAAACCCGAACAATCCGTCGAATGCTTCATCGACTTCGACTGTCGATGTGGTGGCGACGGCTGTCGCGCAGGATCACTTCGGTGTTGTCAATATCCGGGCCGAGAACGGCAAGTTCATTCCCGATACCTTTACGGTGGCGGCCGGCAAAGTCCTTATGATCAACTTTACGGCTGTTGACGGAACGTACGACTTCGGTTTTGCAGATCCCAAGATTGGTTTCGACGTGGTGGTGAAGAAGGGCGAAACGCAAGCATTCGGATTCGATACGACCGGGAAAACGGCAGGCGACTATACCTTCCATTGCATTCAGTACTGCCCGAAGAGTGGCACGATGCAGGGAACGATGGTGCTCCAATAGGGGGAGAATTGAAAATTGTAAATTAGAACCCCTATAATGAAGAGGTTATGAAAGACGTCATCCGGTTGAGTTTTTCGCTCGCGAAGACGAGTTTTAAATTGCGCAACGAGGGAAGCTACCTCGGTATCATGTGGTACCTATTGGGCCCTCTTGCGCTTTTTTTCATCATTCTCTTCGTGAGGGGTGCGGCGTTCCCCGGTGCTTCCGCTCCTTCGTACCCGATTTATCTCTTGATCGGCATCACGGGTTTCAATTTCTTCCGACAAAGCATTACGACGTCCATTCAAGCAATCACCATGAACGCGGGGTTTATCAGGTCCATCAACAACATTTCTCTCGAGACCTTCGTTCTTGCGACGATCTTGGAATCGGTCTTTTCCCATATCTTCGAAATTGCGCTCGTTGCGGCATTCATGATCTATTTCGGCGTCCCCATCCTGGGTATTCTTTTGTATCCGCTTTCATTTCTCGCCTTTTTCCCCTTCATTCTCGGCGCGGGGTTCTTTTGCGCCGCGGTCGGCGTCTATACGACCGACTTGGACAATATTTGGATGATCGCAAGCCAGCTCCTCTTCTTCGTGACGCCGGTTTTTTACACCGCCGAACCGGGGACGATGATTTACACCGTAAACCTTTTCAATCCGGTCTTTTATTTCGTGAGTATTTCACGGAGTTTCCTTATCGGCCGGGCGTTTCCGCCGCTCTGGATGTTCGGCGTCATCCTCGGCATGGGAGTTCTTGCTTGCTTCGTCGGCATAAAGATCTTCGAGGCGAAAAAGCGCGAACTCGCCGAAAAAGTGTAATAGTATGGCTGGACTCGAAGTTAAAAATATATCGAAAACTTTTCGCATCCAAGCGCGGCCGACGGAAGGCGTCTTGAGCCATGTCATTTCGGCGATCGAGGGGAGGGGAAATACCTGGGAACTTCGGGTTCTCGACGATATTTCATTTTCCGTGAAGCCCGGGGAAGTATTCGGCGTCATCGGACCGAACGGGTGCGGCAAAAGCACGCTCCTTCGGATCATTGCCGGAATCTATCGCCAGGATACGGGAGTCGTCCATGCGCCGGGGCGCGTCGTGTACTTGAGCGGCTTCAACGTCGGCCTCCAAAGCAAACTCACGATGCGCGAAAACATTTACCTCGTCGGTTCCATCATGGGCCTTCGGAAGAAAGATGTGCATCGCTATTTCGACGATATCGTCCGGTTTTCGGGTCTCAAGGATTTTTTAGATACGAAGATTTACCAGTTTTCGTCGGGCATGGTGGCGCGGCTCGGATTCTCTTCCATTATCAGTTTCGTGAATCACAAGAAGCCCGATGTCGTCCTTCTTGATGAGGTTTTGGGCGCCGGGGGCGATGCGGAATTCAAGCGGGAAGCCCTGGCTAAGATGGAGGAATTCATGAAGTCCGGCGCGGCTGTCATTATGGTGAGCCACGACATGAAACCCATCCAAAAATACTGTTCGCGGGCGATTCTTTTGAAGGATGGAAAGGTCGCCGCGGAGGGAAACTCTCAAAAAGTCATCGAGCAGTACGAAGGTACCGACGCATAACGGCGCGGCCGACCACTTCCTCGACGATGCTTCCTTTCCCGAGATATCGTTCCCCGTATTCTCTCTCCACTTCCCGTTCGGAATCGTGGATAAAGACCGATCCGCCGGGTTTTACGAGCCGCGACGCTTCGAAGATGCTTTTCATTCTGCCGGGCTTCTCGGGCGCGTAACCCTGAGGGCCGTCGACGAGCGCTATGTCCCATGCCGTTTCCCGAATGTCGGCGGGGAGGTTAAGTTCGAGCTTTTCCGGCTGGTCCATCAATTTCCGCCACTCGTCGACGCGGGTGCCGTATGTGACGCGGTGTATTTCGAGGTCGGGATGGTCTTTGCGTATGCGTTCGAACCACGAGGGGTCGTCTTCGAGAAAGACCGTTCTTCCGCCGGCATTCGCCGTTTTCCAGAATGCCGAATCGTTTCCTGCGCCGAAGACGAGGAGGTTCATCGGCGGCCGGACGGTCCGGAAGACGGCGAGGATCTCGGGCGCTTCCATTTGGATGCCGAGAGTTTTACGGATGATCCCGATGCGGATCCGTGCAAGGCGGATCGAGATCGATTCTCTAACAAGGCCGGTTTTCCATGCGCTGTCCGCTGCGATGCGGAACGCCGCTTTGGCCGGGTGTGCAATAAATTGAAAGAAGGCCCACGGGACGAATGCAATAAAATTCCAAAGCCGGTGCGAGCGGGCGCTTGCATCCTCATTCAAGCGGTTCCGGAACGACGGATCGTTCCAGTGCACGATGAAAGCCCGTTCCATGCCGCGCGCCCGTGCGTACTGAGTTTTCCAGAGCTCCCCGAGCGAAGCGTCGTGGCGGTGCCGAACGACAAGGTCGGGGAGGAACCTGATCTTCACGCCGTTTTTCTTAAGGCGGAGGAAGAGATCCCAATCTTCGTAAGCAAGGAGCTCCGGGTCGAACATCGTATGTTTCATGAGATCGGCGCGGATGGCGAAGTTTTTCGTGTCGACGTGGCTTGCATAGTTACCGTTGGATTTCGAAAAGACGAGCTCCGCATCCTCTTGTTGCCTCATGCGCGTCCAGTAATTTTCGAATGCCGGTCTTTCGAATCCCATGACGGCATGCTCGCCCTCTTCTTGGATGGGGCGCGTGATGCGTTCCAGCCAATCGCGCGGCACGATGCAATCGGCATCGGTCATGGCGATCACCTCGCCTTGTACCATTGCGATGCCGGCATTCCGGGCGCTCGACCGGCCGGGAACGGTCTCGCGTACGACCTTCACGAGAGAAGATTCCCGTGATGCGAAGTCTTGCATGATATTCCGTGTCGCTTCGTCGGATCCGTTCTCGACGACGATCACTTCGAGCGGTCTTTCCGTTTGGTCGAGGATGGAAGCCAAACAATCCGCAAGCGTGCCGCTTGCGTTTCGCACGGGAATGACGACGCTAATCTTGTTTGATGCGGACTTTTTCATAGAGCGCGGGGGACAGTTTCTTTACCACGAGCCCGACCCTTCCGATCGTCCAGTCGGCGGCGAAAAGCAGCCGCCGGTAGAAGGTGAGGAATTTCCGTACGGCGAGGAATCGAAGGTGCCGTTTTTCTTCGTCCGGGGTCCATGTTTTTGGAGCTTCTCTAGGATGCGTGAGGTCGATCATATCGGCCCGTTCGAAATTCGCGCTCCACTCTTCATAAAACGGCGAAGTTTTGAGCCAAGGCTTCGCCGTTGTTTCGCGGACGAAATGGAGGACGATGGCTTGGATCTTGTTGTAGGACAGGTCGTACAGATGATGCGTGCGCCACGGGTAGGTGTTGTAGAGGGAGGAGAGCATATTCCAGTTTTGATAGAACAAAAGGTTCACGGTCGCCTCCTCGCCGTACTTATTGAGTTCGCCGAAGCGGCGGTAGAGATCCATGAGTTTCTCAAATGAATCGCTCTCGATGAGGCTGGTCTGGAATGCCATAATGCCGCTGTTGAAAGCTTTTCCCCGGAGCGGATACTCCTTTTTCAATCGCCCGAAGAGCTGTCGGTTGTTTTTGGTCTTCTTGATGAACTCCTTCCGAAGAGAGGTGCCGTGGGCATTCGGCGAAGAAAAGGGCTCCTTGCCGTGTGCGAGCTTATCGAGCGACGCCCGGACGATGATATCCGCATCGAGGAAGACGACGCGCTTCCACTGCTTAAAGAAAGGCGTGAAGAGGTAGAATTTATCGAGAACGACGGGGGGATGTTGATAGCCGATGCGGTTCCTCACTGTCAATCTCTTGCATCTGAAAACAGCGATTCCCTTCTTCTCGAACCACGCAAGTTCTTCTTCGGGAACATCTTCATGCGCCAAGAGCAGGTAATCGCCGCTCCATCCTCCCTTCCAGTAGGCGGACGAAAAAAGCTGCTTCGCTTGGGGAATGAAGTTCTTATCAGCCAGGGTTACGAGAAC
>CAZMFA010000016.1:5390-9909 GCA_964565515.1 uncultured Candidatus Saccharibacteria bacterium
AACAGTGTCTTTCATGGGTTTAGCTTTTTCCGCCGAGCTTGCGGTACAGGCGGGGGGAAAAGAATTTGATGAGTCGGCCGATCCGATATTTTGTCCGATCCACGAGCCGATCCTTTGCTCGTTTTATCGTAGCCGCCGCCTTGTGCGATATCGCGTTCATTTTCCAAAGTATCTTCCATCGTACCAATGCCCGTATCTTGAAGAAGGTTGCGGCTCTTTGATATATGCGGGTTATTTTCCGTCGACGCAGAAGAGCGTCGAATTTTCGTGTTTCCACCTCGCTTACGGTCATTGCCGGGCGAGGGATGGATCGAAGATTGATGGCATCGGCCCGTTTGAGATTTGCGATCCATTCTTCATAAAACCTGCTCCGGGGGTTCCACGGCTTGTATTGGGAAGCAAGGTGCACGATAGCCGCACGAACGGCAGCCGATTTCATAAGCTGAAACGGCCCGAAGTTTGCGAGGAAGTTGTAAGTGCGGGGAAGTCGATTCCATTTGCGGAACCAATAGAGGTTGAAAATTGCTTGCTCCCCGTATTTTATTTGCGGAGCGTAATGCTCGCTCAATTCTTTCAGTTCGCCGAATGTTTCTTCGCGGATGATCGATCGGGTGTCGATAGCGAGGACTCCCGAGTTGAAAACGGGGGAACCGAGATTGCGGTTTCGCCAGAGGGGCAAATGGGGATGCTTGAATTCGTGCCACAATCTTCCGCTGTAGTCGTCGGGGGCCGCCGAGAGACCTTTGCACCGTTCGAGGTATTCCAAGGACCCCCTTACCATGATATCCGCATCGAGGAAGACGACGCGCTTCCACTGCTTGAAGAATGGCGTGAAGAGGTAGAATTTGTCGAGCGCGGCGGGTGGCACCCTTCCGTATCGAGAAGTGTTCGTAAGCGCCAGGCACCGGTGGACCAAAATTCCCTTCTTCTCGAACCACGCAAGTTCTTCTTCGGGAACATCTTCATGCGCCAAGAGCAGGTAATCGCCGCTCCATCCTCCCTTCCAGTAGGCGGACGAAAAAAGCTGCTTCGCTTGGGGAATGAAGTTCTTATCAGCCAGGGTTACGAGAACATTAGTCGTGCCCGATGCGGATTCGTTCATAAAGGCGAGGGGAAATTTTTTTGATAAGGAGGCCGATTTGACCGATCGTGCGCTCGATGCGTTCCCCTGTTTTGCGGAGTGTACAGGCGGCGGGCATCGAGATCTTTCGCCGGAAAAGATGGTGCAGGCGCTTTGCGGGAAGGGCGCGGACATAGTTTCGCTCTTCTTCGTGCGTCCAGATTCTTGCAGGTTTCCGGGGATGCGCAAGATCGATGGCTTCGGCTCTTTGCAAGTTTTCGATCCACTCTTTATGCCAGAGAGAAGTTTCGAGCCACGGCTTCGCATTCGTTTCACCGACAAAGTGGACGATGATGCTTTTCAGCCTACCGTAGTCGAAATTATAGGTGTCCCGCATATAGGTGGGGTAAGCGTTGTACATAATGGGAAGCATCGTCCATTTCTTGTAAAAGAAAAGGTTGAATGTTCCTTCTTCGCCGTAAAAATTGAGCGCTCCGAATTTACCGTAAAGCGCCGTCATCTTTTCGAAGGTATCGTCGGTGATTTCCGCGGTGTCGAAGGCGAATACTCCCGTGTTGAACGCTTTCCCGCGAAGGGGATAGATCCGCTCGAGTTCGGTTCGGAGCACCCGATCCGTTCGGAAAAACTCTTTCTTCAAGCTGACGCAGGTCGCGTTCGGCGCGCAAAATCCCTTGGTTTCGACGAATCGGTCGAGCGACGCTTCGACCACGATGTCGGCATCGAGGAAGACGACGCGCTTCCACTGCTTAAAGAAAGGCGTGAAGAGGTAGAATTTATCGAGAACGACGGGGGGATGTTGATAGCCGATGCGGTTCCTCACTGTCAATCTCTTGCATCTGAAAACAGCGATTCCCTTCTTCTCGAACCACGCAAGTTCTTCTTCGGGAACATCTTCATGCGCCAAGAGCAGGTAATCGCCGCTCCATCCTCCCTTCCAGTAGGCGGACGAAAAAAGCTGCTTCGCTTGGGGAATGAAGTTCTTATCAGCCAGGGTTACGAGAACGGTGTCTTTCATTTTGCGGTGTTCCGTCTATTATATAGTACTATGGAGGGGTTGAGGGGGCTATATGTTGTTGCCTCGGTAAATCAGGGGGAAGGAGGACATCTGCATAGCATGAGGGACCTTGTGGAGAACCTCCGGGGAAGCGGTATTGCACCGGTCATCGCCGTCGTGGGCGACGGGAAAGCGACGCGTATTTTTGATTCTCTCGATTGCAGGAAGTATTTTTTCCTTATGCGTCGCGCCGACGAGATGGGGGAAGTTCTCGAAAAATTGGAATCGGTGGTGCGCGTCGAACGCCCGGATGTCATTCATTCTTACGGCAGCCCCGCCTTGTTTGCGGCGATGTACCTTTCCCGCATTTACCGGATACCGCTTCTCCATACGCAACTCGACGGTATGGGGCCGGGAGCGCACTTTCCCCACCTTCCGTACTGCATGGTGTACAGCAAGGAAGGCGAAGCGTATTTCAAGAACGATCCGAGGTATCGGTCGACGGAGCTTTTTTGTTTTCCCAATCGGGCGGCACAAGTCATTCCCGACAAGGCGCGGATAGCGCGTTTAAAGAAAGAATTGCAGCTTCCTCCCGGTTTCGTTTTTTTGCGGATAGCGCGGATTTGTGAAATATACCGGGAGAGTTTTTTGAAGAGCATCGCTCTCGTCGAGAAGCTCAAGGAGAACGGCGTTCGGGCGAACCTCCTTATTGTCGGCGCGAACGAAGATCCGAAGGTTACCGAAGAATTGAGGCATTATGAAAGCGCGTCGGTGCGCGTCGTAACTGGAGACGAGTATACCTCTGATGCTGACAATCTTATGGACGCCGCTGACTGCGTCATCGGAGCAGGCAACAGTTTTATGGCGGCCGCATCGCTCGGGAAGATACTCCTCACTGCCCCGTCGTTTGCGCAGTATCCCGTCTTGGTGGATGAGAATAATTTCGACGAGTTCTTCTTTTACAACTTCCGGTGTACCTTCCCGCGTCCGGCCGACTTCAAAATGGACGAAGATGAGCGTTATACCGCATTGATGAAACTTTTGCGTTCCGGCGCCGGCCGAAAGCGCTACAAGAGATTTTCCCGCGAACTCTTTGCTGCACACTTCGATGTGCGGAGTTTTGTGAAGGAATACATTCCGCTCTTGAGACGCCTCAAGTTTCGGTTGCTCTCGAGCGCGGGGGAATATTATCGCCGCCTTCGCGCCACCCTTTCCGGTGAAAGCCGGCGCACGGCGGATGGAGCAAGTAGATTGCAGTTGTGGTCGGCGAATATCGCGATTCTCTCGAGAATGTGGCTTTTGTGTTTGTTCCGTACGATGGGCTTGCCGATCAAGGGTCGTATGGATGGTATTGTCGGAGCGGCGGCTTCGCATGGTCTCGAAATAAAGGAGCTCCGGTTGAAAAAGAATACCTACGACCTGGTGGTGCTCGCCGCAGCATACAACGAAGAACAGCTTATGCCGCAGTTCCTCGAAGGGGCGGGGGCGATTGCGGACGGCATCGTGCTTCTCGACGACGGAAGCACGGATGGCACGAACGAGAAAGCCGTTCACGATAAGATCGTTGTGAAGGTGCGGAAGAATGCGCACACCGGTTTCCGGGATCTCGACAACAGGAATGTGCTGCTTTCTTTGGCCGAACATATCCCCGCACGGTGGTTCCTTTTCCTCGACATCGATGAAGTCGTTGATGAGCACTCTCGCGCCGCATTGCGGGAAACGATGCAGCGGAGCGATGCCGACATTGTCGAAGTGGGGATTGTCAATTTGTGGGGCGATGACGGCCACATTCGTTTCGATCAACCCCCGCCGTCCGTGAACGGCGTCTTGTGGCGGCCGCGCTTGTTCCGGAAGAAAGGCAGTATGCATATCGTTTCCTCGAAGCAGCTTCATTTTCCGCTCATACCGTATCAAACTGACCGGGAAGAGCGCCGGCCCATTATGGTGCGGCATTACGGCAATATGACGAGCGAGCGGCGGCGGATGCGGTACGAACGCTATCAGAGAGAGGATAGTCGTCATTCTTTCCAGCCGAGCTATAAGCACATCATCGCGGGAAACGTTGTCTTGAAGCCAATCGAAGCTGCCCGGGAGGAAGTCGACTGTTCAGGTGTGTTATGATGGTTTCGTATGGAGCTATCGCTCGCGATCATCGCGAAGCCTCGGAAGGGAAACGGCGTCCTTGAAAAAGGCGTCATTGTCGCAAACCAGTGCGACCGGCTTTCGAAGATCGTGCCGCATCTTAAGGATTATTTCTACCTCGTCGAGCGGCGGGGATGGCTTTGGATGAATAGTGAAAAGACCGCCGACGTGAAGCTCGTTGATGATCCAACGACGCTCGAGGAAACGAAGCGGAAGTTCCCGCGCGCCGTCGTCCTCGAATTCGCGAACGGCGACTTCGTGGACACCGACCAGTTCCGCCCGCTCGGCATCCCGAAAATCTA
>CAZMFA010000016.1:10009-12418 GCA_964565515.1 uncultured Candidatus Saccharibacteria bacterium
AGCATCATCGTACCGATTTTTCCCCCCGCGCGTATGTCTTGGAGCGTACGGGAATAGAGCATTCGCTTGCAATGCTCCGGGGTGCCCTGCGGGTTCTGGCGAGGAGGGATGGGTCGGACAGGTCGTACGAAGAAACGAGGTGGGATGGCAGGAATGAAAGTTTCGTTTGGACGAGGGAAGAAGCTTTGAGCGATATCAGGAAAGCAATGAGCTCACTTTCTGGATGAAGTTCGAGGCGTCGAATGTTTTCGCGCGCGCTCTGCAAGCGTCGCGATAGCGGAGCGGGTTTTTTTGCAACTCGAGGCCGGTGGTTTCAATCGCTTCGGCGAGTCGTTCCGCATTCATCTCATGGATAAGTACGCCCGTTTTTCCTTGAATGATGGACTCGCGATACCCGCCGTCGTCGGGCGCGATGACGGGCTTTCCTGCGGCCATCGCCTCGACGGCGGTTATGCCGAAATCCTCATGCTCCGAGGTCGTCACGAAGCCGGTGCATTCGGCGTACAGTTTTTTCAATTCTTCGTCGGAAACCCAGTACCGGAATGCGACGTTTTCCGGTTTCAGTCGTTCGAGTTTTCGCTGGTATGATTCGAATTGGCGGGCGCCTTTTTCGTAGTCGCCGACGACGATCAATCGCTTTTCGGGAAGGCGGCGAAAGGCGTCGAGCTGGATCTCGATGCGTTTGTGGCTCGTCAGGCGGTTTACCGAAAGCCAATATCCTTTCGGAGCTTCGAAGCGATAGAGGGCTGTTTCGGTGGGCGGGTAGGCGACCGTTGCTTCCGCGCCGAAGATATTCCGGATCCGCTGTTTCGTGTTTTCGGCGTTGCAGGCAAAGCGATCGACGCGGGCAGCCAAGTATTTTATAAGCTGCCGATTCACGGCGGCCCAAAGGTCGAAAACGGGCGGCATCCACCACGCGAGCATGTTCGATCTCACATGATCTTTTAGTGCCCAAAGTTCGTCCAAGGGTCCGTGAACGTACCACAGGTTCGGATGGTTTTTGACGGCGCCGCCGGTCGCCCAGTCCGAGGCGATGATAAATCGATCGTACTGCCCCGAAAGGTCGAGGTGCCCGAATTTCCAGAGCGCCATCTCTTGGCGGAAGGGGGCTTTTGCCGTGAGGGCCCCTATCGAGTGGATGCGGGGGATGATGTCCTCGAAACCCATTTCTGCTATTTTTGCGCGATCGATATTCGTCGTGTAGATGTCGGCATGAAACGCGCGGGCCAAGGTGAACGTCACGAGTTCCGCGCCGCCGATGCTGTCGAGTGCCTGATGGAAGAGAGCTGTCTTCATGGCGTTATTTTACGGAGAGCGTGGAAAGGAGACCGACGTTGAACGCCACTTGAACTCCGATGACGGCCGAAACGAGAAGCAAGTCGAAGTTGTCTCCGGCCAAACCGACGAGGCGGAGCGCTGCCGGTATGACAATGAGCATGCCGCCGAGAGCAAGGAGGAGCTTTTGTTTCCCGGCGCGGTAAAATGAGTCGATGAAGCCTATCCGTTCGCCGAGTTTCGTTACGGCGTACGTTTTAATGAAAAGCCCGAGGAAGATGATTTGCACGCCGAGAATAGGGAAGAAGATCGTTACGGTCGGCCGGTCAAGGATTGCGGGCAGGAAATTTCCCGCTGCAAGTTCGGCTGCGCCGAGGAGAAGAAGAACGCCGCCCACAATCGCGTAAAAGGAGAAGGGGGCGAGCATAAGGATGTATTTTATGTTGGCGGTCCCATCGCGATACGTTCTCAATTTCGAGCTGCCTCTTCTGGGGCGGGAGTGTATGGGAACTTCGCTGATTTTCAGGCCCATTTTTTTGGCCTTGATGAGCGTCTCGGTGTTGTAGGTGAAGGCGGTACTCCTCGTCTCTCGGTCGAGTTTTTTGAATACGGAAGTCCTTGCCGCTCTGAAGCCGGATTGACTGTCGGAGACTTTGATGCCGAAGAAAACAAAGAGGAGGAAATTCAGAAGGGGAGTTCCTAAGATGCGATGGAGAAAAGGCATAGCATCATCGTCAATCTCGCCGTCGAACCTGCTCCCAATCGCGATATCGGCGTGGTCAAGCGCCTTCACGAGTTCCGGCAATGCTTCCAGATCATGGGCCCCGTCGGCGTCCGCTGAAACGGTGATGTCGCCGATCGCTTCTTTGAGGCCTTCTTTGATCGCGAGCCCGTAGCCTTCTTTGCCGTGTTCGATGACTTTGGCGCCCGCTTTGCGGGCGATCTCGGCCGAACCGTCGGTCGACGAATCGGAGACGATGACCTCCCCCTCGATGCCGTTCTTCTTCAGCGTTTCCAGCGCTTCCTTCACCACGAATCCAACGGTTTCCCGTTCGTCTCGGCAAGGGAGAATGATGGAAACTTTTTTGCTCATCGGTCTTATCTTATAATCAAAGGAAGCTTATGTCGATTGCA
>CAZMFA010000017.1:0-11983 GCA_964565515.1 uncultured Candidatus Saccharibacteria bacterium
TTGATCCCGAGGATTTTCTTTTTTATGAAAGGATAAAAGTCCCGCCGCCGACCTTTTGTCCCGAGTGCCGCAAGAAGCGGCGCTTGGCGTTTATGAATGTCATAAATCTTTCCAAGCGGAAGTGCGACCTGTGCGGCAGGGATACGATTTCCGTTTACGCACCCGATGCCCCGTATCGGGTCTTTTGCGTACCATGCTGGTTCAGCGACAAATGGGATCCTCGTGATTACGGCCGCAATTACGATTTTTCGCGGCCCTTCTTCGAGCAATTTAAGGACCTTTTGCACGAAGCGCCGCTTCCGGCGCTCTCCACGGACTTTATGACCCTGAAAACATCGCCGTATTCTCACTTGAGCGGTAACAACAAGAATGTCTATATGCTCTTCCATGCCGATTTCGACGAGGATTCGGCCTATGGCTTCTACGTTACCGAGAGCAAGTCGGTTTTCGATTGTTCGCTCATCATGAATTCGGAGCTTTGCTACGATTCGATGCATACGTACCGCTGCAACCGATCAGCCGGTCTTCGGGGGCAAGTGACGGAATCGATTGACTCGTACTTCTTGAAATATTCGTGGGGATGTCAAAACTGCTTCGCTTCGATCAACTTGAGAAATAAGAAATACTATATTTTCAACAAGCCGTATTCGAAAGAAGAATATTTCAAGGAAATCAAAAAATGGGACCTTGGGTCGTACCGGCAGTATAAAGAAATAAAAGCGTTGGCTGAAGAGCATTGGAAAAAATTCCCGCCGAAGCCGGTCTTCAACGAATTCACCGAAAATTGCACGGGAAACAACGTTTTCCAGTCGAGAAACTGTAAAGAATGCTATGAAGTTTTGGGCGCCGAGAATTCCAAGTATCTCGCTATGCTGTACCTTCCGGGGACCAGGGATTCGTATGACATCACGAGCTGGGGGAACAACCTCGCGCTTTCCTACGATTCGCCGAACGTCGGCGAGAACGCGAGCGAGGTGAAGTTCAACTACGGCTCGGGCTTGAATTTGATCGATTCCGAATACTCATTCCTCATTTACGGCGGAGCGCACGTCTTCGGGTGCGTCTCCCTGAAGAAGAAGGAATATTGCATCCTGAACAAGCAATATTCAAAGGAAGAGTATGAAGCGCTGGTTCCGAAGATAAGGCGGCACATGATGGATATGCCGTATACCGACGCGAAGGGCAGGGTGTACCGCTACGGCGAGTTTTTCCCCGTCGAAATGAGCACGTTCGCGTACAACGAAACCCTGGCCCAGAACTTTTTTCCGCTGACCGAGGCTGCCGCCCGCGCCGAAGGCTACGGGTGGCGGAATGCCGAGAAGCGGGAGTACGAGGTGACGAAAACGGCCGCCGATTTGCCCGATCACATCAAGGATGCGCCGGATTCGGTTTTGCAGGAAGTCATCGCCTGCGCGAAATGCGGCCGGGGATTCCGGATCACAAAAGACGAGCTGGGGTTCCTGAGAAACATGCACTATCCGCTCCCGCGCGAATGCCCGTTCTGCCGCATCAACGAAAAGATAAACATCTGGGTCAATAATTTGAAGATGGAGAAGCGGAAGTGTTCCGAGTGCGGCGCGGAGTTCATGACGTCGGTCGTGAATCACGATGCAGAGAACATTCTCTGCAAGAAATGTTACAGTGAATTAACGGCTTAGCGAGGTTCCTCCGGGGCACCGGAGGCGCCCCGGAGGCCGAACGAACCATGAATCAAGAGACAAGAAAATGCCAAAACTGTCATCACGAGTTTGTCATCGAGCCCGAGGATTTTTCTTTTTATGAAAAAATTGGAGTTTTACCGCCGAAGCTCTGCCCGGAGTGCCGCGCGCAGAGAAGATTGTCGTTTCGGAACGAACGATCGTTCTATTCGCGGAAATGCGACAAATGCGGCAAGGATGGCATCTCGATGTATAGTCCCCAGAAGCCGTATGTCGTGTGGTGCCACGACTGCTGGTTCTCCGACGATTGGGACGGGCGAGATCTCGGCGTCGACTATGATCCTGCAAAACATTTTTTAGACCAGTTCGCCGAGCTCTGGAACAAAGTTCCGAAAGCGGGGCTCATGCACGAGCGGAGCGTCAATTCCGAGTATGTAAACATCTCAGCCGACAACAAAAACTGCTACATGCTCGTGGAATCCTCGAACAACGAGGGGTGCACGCATTGCTATTGGATCCAGCAGTGCAAGGATTGCGTCGATACGTCTTTCGCGAGCCAGACGGAACTTTCGTACGAGAGCGATGATTGCTACAACTCGTACCGCCTCTTCTACAGCAAGGGATGCCATGATTCCCACGACGGCTATTTTCTTCTTGATTGCCGGGGATGCTCAAACTGTATCGGATGCGTCAATTTGTTCAACAAACAGTATCATATTTTTAATAAACCGGTCTCAAAAGAAGAATATGAGAAATTTCTGGCCGAAGTGCATTTTGACACATGGAACGGTCGGGAAGCACTCAGGAAAAAGTTCGAGGATTTCGCGATGGCAGAGCCGCGGCGGTTCGCTCAGGTCTACAACTCGCCGGGTTCCTCGGGGAATTACATCGAAGACGCGAAAAACTGCACGTCATGTTTCCACTGTTATGCTTCCGAAGACAGCAAGTATGGAGTCCACATTTGGCGGAACGCCAAGGACTGCGTCGACTGCGACACGGCGGGCCGGAACGCGGAGCTGCTCTACAATTCAATGAATTCCGGGATCGATGTCTCGCACTACGTTTCATCCAATATGTGCTGGTCATCGAGTTTTATGGAATATTCCTCCTATTGTTTCAACTGCACGAACTGTCTCGGGTGCGCGGGCCTCAGGAAGCAAAATTATTGCATCCTAAATAAGCAATATTCACCCGAAGAGTACGAAAAGCTGAGAAAGGAAATTATCGCAAAAATGAAAGAAGAGGGAATCTACGGCGAATTTTTCCCGCAATCAGTCAGTGCGTTCGGGTACAATGAAACGGCCGCGCAGGGCCAGTTCCCTTTGACGAAGGAAGAAGCGCTGAAACAGGGATTTTCTTGGGAAGATTACCCGCGGGGGACATACGGCAAGGAAACAATATCATGGGGCAAGGTGCCGGATTCAATCCGCGACATCGGCAGCGTCGATGTGCCAAAGGAAATCTTTGTCTGCGTGAAATGCAAAAAGAACTTTCGCATCATCCCGAATGAGTTCGAGTTCTATAAACATCTCGGGATCCCGTTGCCCCGCGAATGCCCCGACTGCCGGCACGAGCGGCGGTTCAGAGCGCGGGGGCCGAACAAAATATGGCATCGTATATGCATGTGCGGCAAAGCCAGTCATGATCATTCGGGCCATTGCACCAATGAGTTCGAGACATCCTATGCCCCCGACCGCAAAGAGATCGTCTACTGTGAAAATTGCTACCAACGGGAGATAGTATAAAGTATTTGGTATATGGTATTTAGTATGACCGAGAAAAGAACCTGCCAGAATTGCAAGAAAGAGTTCACGATCGAACCGGAGGATTTCTCGTTCTACAAAAAAATCCAGGTTCCGCCGCCGACTTTTTGTCCGGAATGCCGATTGCAGCGGCGGCTCGCGTGGTTCAATACGTTCAATCTCTACAAGCGGCCGTGCGATCTTTGCAAGAAAAGCGTCATTTCTGTTTACGCTCCCAATGCACCTTACGTCGTCTATTGCCCCGAGTGTTGGTGGGGAGACGGCTGGGACCAATATGCTGAGGGGAGGGAATATGATCCGTCGCGTCCCTTTCTCGAACAATTCGGCGAGCTGATGCGCCGAGTGCCGCTCTTAGGGTTATCGGTCGACATTCAAACATCGAAAGACTCCCCTTATACCAGCAATGCTGCCAATTTGAAAAATTGCTATCTTCTCTATCAAGCTAACTATGTTGAAGATTCAGCATATGGGTTCTATGTGGAGCACGACAAATCAGTCTTGGATTGCACGCTTTGCCTCAATTCTGAATGGCTCTACAACTCGATGCATGCGTGGAGATGTAATAACGGCGTCGGTTTCAGGAACTACGCTGTGGAACTCTTACATTGCGCCTTTATGAAAGACGCGTCGAATTGCCAGGGCTGTTTCATGTGCGCGAGCGTCAAAAATAAGAAATATTGCATCAAAAACAAGCAGTACTCCAAAGAAGAATATCAAAAGGAAATCGCGAAGTACAATCTTGGCTCGTACGCGGGGTATCTGAAAACATTCGCAGAAGCGGAAAAATTCTGGATCACGCAGATACCGAAAGCGGAATTCGGCGATCGGAACGTTAACTGCTGGGGAGCTCATATCTATGACTCCAAGAACGTCAAGGATTCATTCCAGGTGAACGACGGCGAGAATTGCCGGTATGTCAGTATGGTGTCCGACGGCATCCGAGACAGCTACGACATAACCTATTGGGGCGAAAATCTTTCCCTTTCGTATGATTCTTCGGTAGTTGGGAATCAAAGTTCAGGCATCAAGTTCAGTCAGGAGATAATGAAAGGTGAAAACTTGGAGTATTGCAAAACGCTTGTTTCCAGCTCCAATTGTTTCGGATGTGTTGGTATGAAGAAAGCCGAGTATTGCATCTTGAACAAGCAATACCCGAAAGAGGAATATGAAAAACTCGTTCGGCGGATCAAAGGGCATATGGATACGAACGCCTACCGCGACAAAAAGGGACGCGAGTACCGCTATGGCGAATTCTTTCCCATTGAACTTTCACCCAATAGCTACAACGAGTCGGATGCAAATTATTTTTTCCCGCTCCCGAAAGAAGAAATTATGGCACAAGGATATCAATGGCGCGATCTACCGAAAAGCGAATATCAAGTGACGCTTCCGGCGGCCGATTTGCCGGATCACATCAAAGATGCGAAGGATGGCATCTTGAACAAGATCATCGGTTGCGCGAAATGCGGCCGGGGATTCAAATTGATCCCCATGGAATTGTCGTTCCTCCGCAAAATGAATCTGCCGCTGCCGCGCGAATGCCCCTTTTGCCGCGTGGGCGAGCAATTCAAGCTGTGGCTCGGGAACATGGCGCAGCATCCCCGCACGTGTTCGCAGTGCGGCGCGCAATTCGTCTCGCGGTATACCGAACAAGAAGCCCCGGTTGTCTACTGCAACAAGTGCTACAACAGCGAGGTGGTGTAGCGCGAGTCGCGTCCGACCGTCACCTTGCGGTCGATCATCTTTTGGAGATCGATGACCCGCACCCTCCATTGTTTGCCGATCTTGAAAGCGGGCAATTTTCCTTTTCGGCACCATTCGAGAACCGTCCGTTCGGTCACACCGAAGAATTTAGCGAGTTTGGCGGTGTCATAGATGACATTCTCGCGGCTTTTCATCACTATTATTATACCACCCGGCCTCTCTCGGTATGGTATAATCGTCATTGCCGTGGAAACTGAACTGAGACCCAAGAAAAGGGGCATTTATCTTATCGTGGTCTCGAGGATTACCCGGAGCATTGCGGCCGGGATGATCAATATTGCATTCCCGTATTACGTGTTGGTGGACCTTCACCAAAGTGCCGGGATGATCGGCCTTATGTATGTCGCAGCGACGATTGCGACGGCGGTCTTGAGTTTTCTCGCCGGCATCACAACCGATGTGTGGGGGAAGCGGGGAACGCTTTTCATTGCAAGCGTGCTCTTGCCGGTGAGTTCCGCTTTGGTATATTTTTCATCGAGTTTGTGGGTGGTGTTTCTCGCAGCAATGGTGGGAGGGTACTCCGCGACGGGGTCCTTGGCCGGTGGCGGCATCGGCGGCGCAGTCCAGCCGATCCAAAACACCGTTATCACGGAACTCACGCCGAGCGAGAAGCGCACCAAGTATTTCTCGTTCTTTACGTTCCTCTCCGGCATTGTAGCGGCCATCGGCGCGCTTTTTGCGAAAGTTTTTTCGGTTCAAGACATCTTTCTCATTGCGACCGTTGTCGCGGCGTTGGGCGTCGTTGCATTGCCGTTCATCGAAGTCACGGAATCGAAAGGCAAGCTCCGTGTTTTGAAGACGAAAACGACCATCGGAAAGTTCACGTTGACCGGCATTTTGAACGGATTTTCGCAGGGCCTCATTGTCCCATTCCTTATTCCGTTCTTCCTTTTGGTTTATGACGTTCCGAAGTCGCAAATGGCCGAATACGCCTTTCTTTCGGGTGTCGTCGGGTCCCTTGCCATTCTTGCGGCGCCGTTCCTCGAAAAACACCTCGGATTCGTGAAGAGCATGGTCTGGACGCGGGGGATCGGGACGGTCTTGTTCATTCTCTTCCCGATCATCAGATTTTTGCCGCTTGCCGTTCTCATTTATATTTTCGGTCCGGCACTCCGTATTATGGCACTCCCGATCCAGCAAGCCGAACTTACGCGGCGGGTCGACGGCGATGAAATGGGCCGCGCACTCGGCGTGAACCAAGTTGCGCGTCTCGCGGCCTCCTCGGCTGGCACAGGCATCGCGGGATATCTTATGGATTCCGCGCTCTTCGAGATCCCGTTTTTTGCGTACGGCGTCGTTATGGCCGCGAATATGTATCTCTATATCCGCTTTTTCGGCGAGAAGCGCGGTCGTTCAACGGCGTAGGATGGCATGAAGGGGCGTTACTCAAAAAAATACTGGATTGCTCTTGCGGTCTCGCTCGTTCTCTTTGTAGTAGGGTGCTATCTCGATGCAGTTGCAACGCGCTATGCAAGTGCTACTGCTACCGGCCCGGTTTTATCCGACCTCGGCTTCAAGCTCTTGAGATTCAATCCTGTGTATCCCGACATAGCCGATCTCGTCCTTTTTGCCGCAGACGTCGGATTCGCCGTTTACATCCTCGTAAAGAAGTTTTATGAAAGCATTCCGCTCTACCTTGCATGTATGGGAATATTTCAACTATTTCGTGCCGCCATCCTTCCCTTGACGCCGCTCCCAATGCCTATTGAATCGGCTAACTTCGGTCTTTTCGGCAATCTCCTCGTGACGGGCGGAACGTTCCCGAGCGGCCATGCGGGCCAGCTCTTCATGCTGTTTTTCCTCGTATCGTGGAAGGATAAAAAAACCAAGTATGGAATGTTGGTGCTCGCTCTTTTTGAATCGATCGTCATGATCGCAGCGCGGGGGCACTACACCATCGACGTCGTTGCGAGCTTCTTTATTGTGTTCTTTATCTATACCGTCATGAACGGGCATTGGAAGAAATCGATGGGTATCCGGGGGAGTTGACTAATTATCTAAGAATAGTTTATAATATAGTCCTGTAACTAAACATATTCTCTCACTAAATAAGGAGGTGGCGTATGGCCACATTTCTTGAAGATCTCCAAAAGGAGATCAATAAAACAGAGATCGTCAAGCCGGTAGCGGAAGGTCCCTACCCGGAAGGTCGCGTAATAATGGAAGTCAACGACGATCTAAAACGGGTTTACTCTCTCCATGCCAAGCTCGCCAAACAGGCGAGCAAAATGAAGAAGGATCATGAGCAAAAACACGCTCGATTCCTCTTCGGAAGCGATGGCAAGGAGTGTGAAAAGGTCTTCCGTGATTACCGTGCCCTCATGGACAAAGCGGATATCCTTCGCAAATCTTTCTGGTCGTCAGTGCACGCCGAACTCGGCGATGCCGAATATGACGACTTGAATTTACGGCCGGACTGGAAGATCATTTCTTTCAAGTCCGAGGAGAAGGAAGATTTAATGCTTGGCGGTATCGTCATGGTCAGCTCCCTGGAGCTGTAGTCCTTCGTGACAATTTTTCGGTGCCTCGCGGCTTTCTGCGAGGCATTTGTTTTATAATGAATTCATGGAAGGGGGAGAAATGAAGATCTGCAAAACATGCGGGAAGGAATTTTCGGTTCCGCCGGACAGTCTTGTTTTATACGAAAAGACCGGCATCCCGGTACCTCAAGAATGCCACGTTTGCATTTGGAAAAATCTTACAGCCTTTTGGGTCTTCGGCAAATTCAGGAAGACGACATCCGCTCTTTCCGGGAAAACCATCATCACGACCTTCTCGGAAGCGACCCCTTTCCCGCTCTATGATTACGACGAGTGGGTATCCGATACTTGGGATCCATTGCGGTACGGAAAACCCTACGATTTCTCAAGGACCTTTTTTGAACAATATGCGGAAGTCCAGCGAAAAACTTCTCACCCATACCAGAGAACGTGTGTTTTTTGCTCGAAGCCGATTGTTCACTACTACCCGCCGGAGTGGGGGTATCAAAAGATTGCTTGCGAAGAGTGCTATCAAAGAGAAGTGATATGACCTCCCGTGCACCCTTGGCGCTCGGGGGGCTTTAAACCTGAACTGGATGTAGAATAAAGATATGAACTCAGAAACTCAAATCTGCCAAAACTGCCACCAAGAGTTCGTCATTGAACCGGAGGATCTCTCGTTCTATGAGAAAGTCCAAGTCCCGCCGCCCACGTTCTGTTCCGAGTGCCGGCTTCGGCGGCGGCTGGCTTGGCGGAACGAGCGGACGCTTTACAGGCGGAAGTGCGATGCGCCCGATCATGAGGAAATGCTCATCTCGATGTATGCGCCGGAATCGCCGATCCTGGTCTATGACCATAAGTTTTGGTGGAGTGATGGATGGGATCCGATGCGGTACGGCCGGGAATTTGATTTTGGAAAAGCGTTCCTCGAGCAATGGAGGAAACTTTTATATGAGGTACCCACGCCCGCGCTCATCAATATCGATGCCGTCGAAAGCGATTATTGCAACTTCACGTACCAATCCAAGAACTGCTATTTGAACTTTGCGAGCGACATGAATGAGGATTCGGCGTATCTCTATCATTCCATTCACAACAAGAACTGCACCGACATGCTCGGTTCGAGCAAAAACGAGGATTGCCGCGAACTGGCCGATTGCGAAGGTTGCTACAGAAGCGAACATCTCGCGCTTTCGGAGGGGTGCATCGATTCGAAATACTGCTATGATTGCCGGAATTGCCGGGACTGCTTGGGTTGCGTCGGTTTGCGAACCGCCAAGTTCTCCATTCTCAATAAGAAGTATTCTGAGGAAGATTACAAGAAAGAAGCGGCGCGTCTTAAATTGAATACCCGGTCGGGCCGGGAGGATTTTCTGATTCGGTTCGAGAAGTTGATGCTCGAGCGCCCTCGAAAATATTCCAACTCCCGCCACACGGTGAATTCGACGGGGGATTACCTCAAAGAGGTTAAGAATTCGCGGGATTGTTTCGACATCGAAGGGCCGCTCGAGGATTCCCGTTTTGTCGTCTACGGCGTCACGGATATGAAAGATCTTTACGATGCTTATGCCGTCGGGGTAAACATCGAAAAGAGCTATGACGTCATGGATGCCGGGAGCAATATGCAGGATGTCGCTTTTTCCGGCAACGTTTGGGACAGTTATTCACTTCGTTACTGCTATTTTCTAAGGAACTGCTCGAATTGTTTCGGTTGCGTCGGATTGCGCAATAAGCACCATTGCATTTTAAACAAGCAGTATTCGAAAGAGGAATACGAGCATCTCGTTCCGAAGATCGTCGAGCAGATGAATACAACGCCTTACGTGGACGAGAAGAAGAGGGTTTACCGATATGGTGAGTTCTTCCCGATGGGTTTTTCGCCATTCGCTTACAACGAGGCCGCCGTTCATGAGCATTTTCCTTTGACGAAGGAACAGGCGGTCAACTCGGGATATAGGTGGAAAGATACCGAAGAGCGGGATTACAAGATCACCTTGAGGGCCGAAAGCGTTCCAGGTGGAACAAGCGGAATACCTGATTCAATAACGAACGAGGTGATCGCTTGCGCTCACGAGGGAAAATGCAACGACCAGTGCACGAGGGCCTTTAAGATA
Source organism: uncultured Candidatus Saccharibacteria bacterium (assembly GCA_964565515.1). Taxonomy (GTDB): domain Bacteria; phylum Patescibacteriota; class Minisyncoccia; order UBA6257; family GWB1-50-10; genus JAKAHT01. The sequence continues at coordinate 9,780 of CAZMFA010000017.1, forward strand.
ATCCTTCAAGAACTCCAACTTTATCGGAAACTCGGGGTCTCTTTGCCGCGCCTCTGCCCGAACTGCCGGCACCATGAACGCTTGAAACGGCGGAATCCGATGAAGCTTTGGCATCGCTCCTGCATGTGTGGTTCGACGGGCTCACCACAGGCGACAGTGAATCATGGCCATGGGGGCCGCTGCCCGAACGAGTTCGAGACAACCTATGCCCCGGGAAGGCCCGAGATAATTTACTGCGAAGCATGTTACCAGGCAGAGACCGTCTGATGAGGTGGTATACTATAGTATACCACCTTGTTTTTGAGATGGGTTCTGGTCGCAATAAAAATGAAACATCTGCTAAAATAAGAGTATGAGAGAGAAAGATAATCTCGACTTCAGGGTCAACGGTAATCTTGTAGCACCCGAGGAAATTGAATCCCTCGCTGCTGATCTTATTCAATACGATCGCGAGCACAGCGAGGGAACGTGGGGAGGACGCGGATTAGCAGCGATGGTCATGCAGCATTTCGAGGATGACGAGGGCATGGAGAAATTGCAGAAAGACGTCGAGTCGAATTTGACGATTGAAGAGATATCGAAAAGACACGAGGCTGCCCTTTTAAAGGTCGGCCTGGAATTGGAATCGCCGAACAAGGAGGGGAATATCGATGAGAACGAGATATACGCCGTCGGCAGCCTGGAGGCGCATATTGGAGACAAAGAGAAGTTCATCTCATTCCTGAAATCAATTGATGCCAATAAGATCACCGGAGCCGAGAAAAGATTGCTCACCATGGTCTCACAAAAACTTTCCCGGGAGGTGATGGAGGTGTACAAGCTCGATGAAGCCGACAATCGTTTGCTTGATCTCATTTCCGGCCTTAAGGATATCATTGGGGAATACGAGCGGTTGGGGCTTGCCGATCATGTTTCGACGTTCAAGGATTATCTGGCGCACGTGAAGAGCGGTTACCTCAAAGAGTACATTGCAGCGCGACGGAATAAGATATTCGATCCGATCGGGATCGGTTTCAACTTGAGCACGTATCAGATCGACATGACGGGGGATCATTACGTGCGAGCGTGGGACCAGCAGGTTTTCGAACTCTTGGATGATTTGAAGGGCAAACCATATGCCAAAGAGCTTTACAACGATGTTTTCGAGTATGCCAATAACTGCTTACGGTATGCTCTCAATGACTCGTCAGTACTCAAGTACGACGAGAACTACAAAAGATCAATAAAGGAAGCTATGACGGAGGTGAGGAAAAAACTTGCGACATACGAGCGGCTGCTCTAAATGAATACTGAAACCAAACAATGCCAGAACTGTACTTCCCGAGCACCGAAGGCCGCTCGGGAGGTGCTTGGTATGAGATTTGATAGAGAATAAAAGTAATGAGTTCAGAAACCCGGCAATGCCAAAATTGTAGGCAACAATTCACGCTCGAGGAGGACGACCTTGGTTTCTTCGAAATGATGAAAGTCCCGGAGCCGACGCTCTGCCCCGATTGCCGACTTCAGCAAAGATTGGCATTCCGGAACGAGCGGAACCTCTATCGGCGGAAGGATTCCAAGACCGGGAAGGATATCCTCTCCATCTATTCGCCGGACAAAGATTTCAAGGTATATGAACAGAGCATTTGGCACGGCGATTCGTGGAACCCGACCGAGTACGGGCGCGACGTCGATTTTTCGCGGCCCCTGTTTCAGCAGATCAAGGAGCTGATACACGACGTGCCGTTCTCGTCGCTCAATAACTGGAACGGCGTGAATAGCGAGTACTGCAATTTCACCGAGAGCAACAAGAACTGCTATATGGTCTTCGGCGGCGATTTCAACGAAGATTGCCTCCATGCGACGTTCAATTTCCACTGCAAGAACGCGATGGAGCTCTACTGGGTGACGCGGGCTGAGCTTTCCTACGAGCTGACCGATTCGGAGAATATTTCCCGGTCGGCGTTCGGCGGATTCCTCAATAACTGCGTCGACGTGAAATTCGGATTCGACTTGAACGGCTGCACGGATTGCTTCGGATCGGTGAATCTCAGGAATCAGAAGTACTACTACTTCGGCGAGCGGAAAACGCCCGAGGAGTATAAAAAGCTCGTGGGCGTTACGAATCTCGGGAACTATCGGACGCTTATGGAGACGAAAAAACGCTTCAAGGAGGAACGCTTGAAAAATATCGTGCGCCCGTACCGGATCATCAACTCGCCGAA
>CAZMFA010000018.1:0-11021 GCA_964565515.1 uncultured Candidatus Saccharibacteria bacterium
ACGTCCCCGAGCTTTTCCACGATGCCCACCTTCACGTCCTCTTCGTCCCGGATCGGGTGCTTGGATATCGCTTCCCGCGGCGATGCGTAGAGGATGCCGATCGCGTCGATCATGAAGTCGAGATATTTCTTTTGCTCTTCCGCTTTCGCGTGGTTCACTTCTTTCTTCAAGAGTTCGAGATACCCGCCCATCGATTTCGCGACGAGCGATTTCCACGCATACTCCTCGGCGTATTCCCGGGCCCGCGAATGCTGGGCGTGGAAGAAGATCGCCGAATAGACGAGCGGCAGCGCAATGGCAAACTCGAGCCACGTTGCTTTGCTGAAACCGGCGCTTGCCATCGGGCCCACGAAAATAAGGATCGCGAGAATGAAGAGTACGAGGATGTTCACGACGAACCACTTGAGCCAGCGGCTCTTCGTTTCCTCGAGTTCCGCTTTCCGTTCCCCGAATAAATTTTCCATATTGTTCCCCTCTTTTTCGACCTTGATTGAGTTCATTATAGCAAAATTGACAACATCAGTTGTTGATAGTACGGTATCTTCAGAACAAGATAAATTTCAGAAAGGATTTGCCATGAACAGAAATGAATTTTTCAGCCTCGTGTCCGATAGGCCCACCGTTGAACTGGGGAGAATACAATTGGCATACTGGTTGGCCAAAAACGCTCATCGACCATTCAAAAGAGATAACGGCGATAGATATTTCGAGCATCCGCGGGCAGTTGCGGTTTCCTTGATAAAACACGGCTTCGGAGAAACTGATTATATCGTCACCGGTCTTCTCCACGATGTCGTTGAAGATACCAATACTCCATGGAGCGTTATCGTCGATCTCTTCGGCCCGGAAATCTGGAGATCGCTTGAAACACTTTCTCGCTATATGCCGGTCTTCGATCCAGTCACCGGCCAGACCATCAATCGACATAAGAAGATCATCGAAGAGTACTACGGCGAGCTCGCCAAGGCTTCCGCCATGGTGAGAACGGTAAAATGCGCCGATCGACTCAATAACCTGGAAACTTGCGGGGTTTGGGACGATGAACGCCGCGACCGGTACATCACGGAGACCAGACAATTCATCTTTCCCATCGCGAAAGATCTTCACATTAACTACGCGGATGAGATCGAAAAGATTTTGAATGCCCTGAAAAAAAGTTGATGCGAATATCCGTTTTTACATCTGCTACGCCGCCAAGCGTAGCAGATTCTGTTTTTAGTGGAGAAAAGTTTAATCAATCGGATTTTTGTTATATCATTAATTCAAATGATCAAAGTACCACGACTCATAGCCGGCGACACGATCGGAATAATCGCCCCCTCTTCGCCCCTGCCGAATATCTTCGAGCGCCGCTTCAAACAAGGAGTGGCCGGTCTTGAATCCCTCGGTTTCAAGACAATCATAAGCGATCACGCTCTCTCCAGGGACGGCCATACGGCTGGAACCATCGCCGAACGGGTAACCGATCTGCACGAGATGTTTCGCCGCCCCGATGTAAAGGCGATCATCTGCGCAATTGGCGGTTTTAACACCAACCAGCTTCTTCCCTCTTTGGACTTCGAACTGATCAAATCCCATCCCAAGATCATAATGGGCTACAGCGATATTTCCGTGCTTACGGCAGCGATCCATGCAAAGACGGGTATGGTCACTTTCTCGGGACCGATGGTCATGACGCAGTTTGGAGAAATACCAAAGATTTTATCCTACACGGAACGATCCTTTCAGAGCGTTCTCATGAATACGGCAGCGCCGATACAATTCACCCCCTCGCCGGACTGGACCGACGAATTCCTCGATTGGGGCAAAAACCTCGACACGCGAGCACGCATTACGAAGTCCGGAACGTGGAAGGCGATCAAGAAAGGCTCCACGAAGGGAAAACTCATCGGCGGCCACCTTGGTTCGCTTGACGTACTGGTCGGTACAGAATACCTCCCCTCTTTCCAAGGCCGCATCTTTTTTTGGGAAGAAACCGATTCTTCGATAGACGAAATGGATCGATATCTTTGGCACGTACGGGAACTCGGCTTGTTCGAGCAAATCAAGGGCATGCTTGTCGGCCGCATGTTCGACGTCTCGGGAGCAAGCGATGAAGCTGTAGAAGAGACGATTTTGCGCGCAACTGAGGGGTATCGCTTTCCCATCATCATGAACATGGATTTCGGCCATACCGATCCGATGCTCACCCTCCCACTCGGCATTGAAGCGTCTTTCGAAACGGAAAAGAAGGAATTACAACTGCTCGAATCGGCCGTTTTTTAACTTATTAATCTTATCAGCGCCCGCGCTTCAGGAGGGTTTACAACTTTGCTATTTTATGGCACAGTATTGCCAGCACGATTTTTCTAAAATCTTTTAAAAACTAAAAATCAGAAATGGAGTTTTCTATGTATCTCACATCTCTACCGCTCCGAGTGGAACGGGAAATACCGCACGACACGAAAGCGCGCAGTCACAGATTGATGGTGCAAGCAGGCTTCATTCAGCAAACGAGCGCGGGTATCTTCAGTTTTTCCACTCTTCTTTGGTCTGTCATTCGGCGGATAGAGAAGATCATTCGGGAAGAATTGAACGCTATCGGCTTTCAGGAACTGATGATGCCAGCACTGCAACCCACCAATTTATGGCGCGAAAGTGGACGGCTGGAACATTTCCAGCGGGAACATACGATGTTATCGCTTCGAGATCGCAAAGACCAGGAATTCTGTATGGGATCGACGTATGAAGAAGTGCTGATTGATCTTTGTCGGCATCTTATCTCTTCTTATCGCCAACTTCCCTTCAGGCTCTACCAAATCTCCGAAAAGTTCCGTGATGACCTTCGACCGAGGTTTGGATTGGTACGCGCTCGGCAATTCCGCATGAAAGACGGCTACAGCTTTGATCTGGATGAAAACGGCATGCACTTGGCTTACCAGGAGACAAGAAAGGCTTACGGCAAAATCTTCGAAAGGTGCGGAATATCCTTCGTGGTCTTCAGCGATTTAAGGGGTTCGATTGGCAGTACTTTTGCTGAAAAGTACATGGCAAGGACCACAGAAGGAGAAGAGTCCTTCATCCACTGCACACGTTGCGGTTTCACGGCAAATTACGAAGGTTCTCCTTACTGCCCGCAATGTCACACTGCAACAGAACCCATAACCGCTCTGGAACTCGGGCACATCTTTGAATTGGGACCGCATTATCCGGAAAAGATGGGGGCATTGGTTGCCGGCAATAACGGCCACCTATTCCCCATTTGGATGGGTGATTTCGGAATCGGCGTTTCAAGAATACCGGTTGCAATCATTGAGCAGTATATGGATGCTTGCGGCATGAATTGGCCCTTTCACTTGGCGCCGATTCAGATTGCCGTCATCCCGGTTATGCCAACCGATGAAAATCAAGTGTCCGTCGCTTCTGCCATTGCCCGTGACATCAAAGCCGCCTTCGGGTTCGAAACGTATGTCGACAACCGAGTTCAATCATTCGGCAAACGTTTGAAAGACCTCGACTTCGTAGGCGCCCAATTACAAATAGTGGTTGGCGATCGTCTCAGCAACGGCGAAGTGGATGTGCAACGGCGCAACGGACTCAACAAAACCACGGTCCCGATCGAAAACATCGTGACCACAATTGAGAACTTAACCAAAGGAGTACACCGATGAGACTATCGCAAAGCTTCTTTGTGACTCAACGGAACTACTCCGATGAGCTCACAACCACCAGCCATCGCCTGATGGTTCAGGCGGGAATGTTATTCCAGGTCACCGGCGGTATCTACATAATCGGCCATTTCCTCACGAAGGTTATCCAAAAGATAACCGACGTGGTCAGAACCGAGATGGACGCCATCGACGCCCAGGAGATAAGCATGCCCATTTTGCAGCCAAAATCATTGTGGGTGGAAAGCCGCCGATGGGATCAGTACAAAAGCCAAGGTCTCATGTTTACTTTACGGGACCGGAAAGAAGCGGAGTACTGCCTGTCGCCGACGAACGAGGAATTGGCGGTGAATTTCATCCGCAACCGGATCGTTTCTTACCGGCAGTTGCCTTGTGTAATTTACCAGTTCGGTGAAAAATTCCGGGATGAAATTCGCCCACGCTTCGGTTTGATGCGCGGTCGGGAATTCACCATGAAGGATGCTTACAGCTTCCACGAGAACCCAAAAGACCTCGAGGAGTGGTATGCAAAATTCAGGAATGCTTACGGCAACGTTCTAGACCGTTTGAATCTCCACTTTGGGATCGTCGAAGCGGACAATGGTGAAATGGGAGGAACCAAGAGCGAAGAGTTCATGGCCATCGCCGACGCCGGAGAAGACGAATTGGTCTTTTGTTCATCATGCGGTTCCGCAGTCAATGTGGAGAAAGCGGGAAAAAAAGACCAGTGCACCAAATGTGGGTCAGCGGAGATCAGAATAAGCAGAGGCATCGAGATCGGGCACATTTTCCAACTGGGCGGGTACTATTCCAAAAACATGGGACTTACCTTCACCAGTAAAGAGGGTACCGAGAAACCAATCGTCATGGGTTGCTATGGAATGGGAATAAGCCGATTGGCAGCCGCTGTTGTCGAGCAATCGCACGACGAAAACGGCATCATCTGGCCCTCCGCCATTGCACCCTTCGATGCGATCGTCATACCGGCTCGGCCCAGTGAAGTTGCCGTCAATGCCGCTGTCCGTCTGTACGATGATTTAAAACAGCAAGGTATTGATTGCATCCTCGATGACCGCGATACATCGCCGGCTGTTAAGTTCAAGGATGCCGATCTTACCGGAATACCCTGGAAGATAATCGTTGGGAAAACATTCGAAAACGACGGGGAGGTCGAATTGAAAGACCGCCGAAGCAAGAACAGCATACGAATGAAGCCGGACATTGTTGCTCGTTTCCTGCTTGAAAACCAAGGAGACTGAAATCTAACCCATAGGGAAGTGTGCCATCACACTTCCCTATTCTTTTTTTCGGGGATATTATGAGAAGTATGGATACCAACAGAAAAGAAACGGTCAAGAGTTATTTTCGGAACAAGGCTCCTTATTATGACCTCGTCGATAACCAGTTATATTGGATATTTTCAGACGACCTTCTCTGGGAATTGCTTTTGAAAGAATTCCTGGATCCCTTCAAGGGGAAGGCAACCAACCTTCTGGATGCCGGGGGCGGAACAGGCCGTTGGGGCCTGCGGGTTGCTCAATACTTGAAAAGCAACACTCTGATTTTTGATATTTCCCCCGAAATGCTGGCGGAGGCCCAAAAGAAAATCATCAAAGACGGCTTGCAAAAAAGCGCCGAGGTGATGGTCGGCGACCTGGATAAACCGCTGGAGACGAAAAGAGAATTCGACGCTGTAATATCTTTTCACAACGCACTGAGTTTCGTCGACAACCCCAAAACCTCCGTTGAAAACATAAGACGAACCATGAAAAAAGGTGCGCCTTTTGCGATGATCGTCGCGAATAAATATCACTCCCTTTATTTCAGCGTGCTGACGAGAAAATTCGGAAATCTGGAGACCAATTTGAAGAAATCACTTGTCCAGTTCACCGATGACGTCCCCCCCATGCATACATTTACACCCGCCTCACTGAGAACCCTTCTTTTGGACTCGGGTTTTGCCGATATCCGCGTCTTTGGCTTCCCTATCTCGATCTATCCCAATATGGAGGAAACAAGCTTAAGCGACAACAGCAAGGAGGCGATCTCGATACTCAAAGATAAAAAAACATACCAACTACTCCTCGACATCGAAAAAGAGGCATGCCTGAACGAGGAGGCGGCGGCACGCGGAAATATGCTCTTAGCGATAGCCGTCGCCCGCTAGGGGCGCGTCGAATTATCGACCCGCGGGAAAGCCTTAGTTTCCCAAATGAACGGGATTTTCAAAATCGTCTGCAAAAATCTCTCGATTCCCATACCCCAACCGGAGTGAACCGCGCTCGAAACAGAACGGGACTGGATGTATGATTCATAATCTTTCATATCCAACTGGAAATGCTCGGCTTTCCGGCGTGTTTCCTCCTCGGTACCTACTCGCTGACCGCTTCCGATGATTTCGCCGTAGCCGGGGAAAAGAAGATCGGCGTTGACCGCCTTCGTCGGATCCTCTGTTCGGTTCTGGTGATAGAACGCCACTTCCTCAGCCAAGTAATCCGTAACGAAGACTGGAGCGTTGCCCATTAACTGAGTTAAAAGGACTTCTTCCCAAGCCCCGAAATCCGTGATCGTTGGAACGGCATACCTCTCGTCACCCGTGGCTTTCTTAAGCTCTTTAAAGGCATCGGTAAATGTGATTCGCTGGAACGGTTTCTCGATCGTTTTCTCGAGAGAAGTAATATCCTCATGCGAAACAAACATTCCGACCTCCTCCGGAGCATGTTCGAGGATGTACCGAATGAGGTAACGCAAAAAATCTTCTTGAAAAGCGAGGTTATGCTCAAAATCGATCCGTCCTTCATATTCAACATGAGTGAATTCCGGCAGGTGCCGGAAATCGGATCGCTCGCGGCGGAAGCTCTTTTCCCAACAATACACCTGCTCAACACCCGGCGTCCCGATGGCAAATTCCAAATAAAGCTGGGATGACTGCGTCAAATACATCTGTTGATTGAAAAAGGGAACCTCGAAAGGGTGGACATCCGAAGCGATCGTTCCCGTAAGGGCACCGGGAGAGGAAATCATCCTGGTGAGGACGGGTAAATCAAAAAGAAGCACTTCCTTCTCTCTCATAAAATCAACTATGCCGTCGAATGTCTTTCCCCAAATCTTCATCAAGGCGGGCCATTGCGGAAGCTTTGCCACCTCTTTGTAGCGGAGAGAAAGATCAGGAGCCTTCACGCCCCTCACCTCATCGATCGGCTTAAAAAGCTTATTGCCTCTGTAAGACAACAGTGGACCTTCTGAAGAAAATGGACCTAACATTTGATAATTTTAACCCAGTAAAAAATAAATATCAAAACCGGTTCGTACCGGTAATTCCTGCCCCACCCCAGGTAGGTATCCACCGCCTTTATCAACGCACTGCCACCGGATATTTTTCTTTCGACATCGTCTTTGCGGGCTGCAATTCTTTCGAGTTCGGAAAATATGGTTCCCTTCTTGGTCTGTGTAATCGGATCGTTTTTCGAAGCGTTGTGTATCTTGGCTAGCATCATTGCCGCCTTTTTGACGGCGGATAAATCCAAGCTATCGCCCGGTTCCAACTGCCTGCCGTCAACGAAGGGAAAAACTGCGACGACCGAACCGTCGGCAAAACGGAATATCCCCTCCCCGCTTTCGGCTCCACGGGCGGTACGACGGGAATATTTTTTTCTCTCAGAAACTTGAGCCACGCGACCTCGAACTCGATGTCGCTTTCCACATCCCTTTTGCTCATCCTTGCCACGTATTTTTTGTCTCCCGATGCCTTCAAAACAAGGACCGTATTGTCTGATCCGTCGCGCAGCATTTCTATCTCATCGAAATCGATTGCATAATTCTCCTTTATGAATTTTGATAATGTTTCGCTGTCCATTAGTATTAAAATATCACATTTGTAACAAGAATGCCGGGAAAACGTAGTATAATCACCGGAACCCAACTTATGAAGAAAACATTACTCATCGTTTCCCTCTTTCTCATCTTCGGGATTTACGTTCTTTTATCGCGTCCTTCGCCCGCGAACCAGCAGGTTGCCGCCACGACCCCCGAATCTTCGGCGTCAATGACTCTTTCACGGAAGAAAAATTCCGCTTCCCCGGGGGCTGCGCCGGCTCCCGCTTCGTCTCCGATGCCGATCTCTCAAATGCGGATGGGGATGGGAACCTATAAAAACGGCACGTACACCGGAAGCGTCGCAAACGCTTTCTTCGGCAACGTGCAAGTTCAAGCAACCGTCCAGGGCGGAAAGATCACCAATGTCCAATTCCTCCAATATCCGAGCGATCGATCGTATTCACAGTACGTAAACAGCCAAGCGATGCCGTATTTGACTCAAGAAGCGATCCAAGCCCAAAGCTCCAACGTCAACATCGTCTCCGGCGCCACGCAAACGAGCCAGGCTTTTCAGCAATCACTTGCCTCCGCCCTTTCTCAAGCCATGTAGTCCGACTTACGCGTCGTCCCACGGGACGACCGTGAGCTTCGGCCAAACCGTAAGCCACCCCTCCGATTTATCCCGATACATCTTTTCGGTCGTTTGTACCTTGTTCGGCCGCACGATCATATCGAAAATATCGTCCACGCCGAACGGCGCGTATATCTGGATCGTTCCATTCCTGTTTTTCGTTATCCCGATCGATGTCGCCGTCGTCGGAAATTTGCCGATGGCGTCTTCCGTAGACCGGTACTGCTCTATTTGTTTCCCGAAATGCCTTTCGAACCAGAGGTGTACCCGCGCTTCATTCCTAATCTCGACGGGAATGCGAATATCCTCGAATAACTTCTTGCCTCTTTGAATGAAAACGTCTTCGCCTTCGTACGATACGTCGCTTGCGTCGTAGTAGATCAAGTCGTAATCCCGGATGCCGTGTTCCGGTTCGAAACCGTGCCCTAGATTCCAAACGGTCTGCGCAATGCAGCCGGCACTGAGGTACCACTCGGGCACTTCCAATCTTTCCACTCGATCCAAGATCGACTGAATGCTCTTATTCTTCCTCAGGGTTTCGAGGAGCTTTTCCGCTTTATCCATCTTTTTATTCTACCATCCTCCTTTTTGAAAGAATTTCCTTGACACGATGACATACTCATTGCACAATATTCGCAGAACAAACACAGGAGTAACAAATGAATATGATAGCTTCTCTCTTGAATCTTTTCTCCGACTATCTCGGAAACGGAAAAGAATATTCCTCCATCACGGACCCCTTGACGGGAAAGACCTTCATGGCCAGGGATTATTTTTCTTTCAAATACAAACACCTCGGCCTCCCGAACGAAGTTTCTTATCTGACCCTTGCGAGCAAGGTGAAGGAAAATTTCCCGGAGATCCTTTTCACCATCTACAGCCTTTCCGGTAAGGTGCGCACTATTTTCGTTTCGTTGAGGGTTTTTATAGATCCCAACGTTCTGGAAAATATAATCGAGGCGTATCTCCCGGGCGTAACCTTGGAAAGAAAAAGCAAAATAGCTTTTTTCAAAGGCGGCGTTAAGATCGCTGAGCTGAAAAGGAGCTTGCGCCGGTTCGAGATATACCCCGCAGAATCACCTTCCAGGCTCACCGTATCGCCGGATATCTTGAGGCTTTTCGACGAGATCGAAGAATCAAAGCCCTTCATCGATATGTCGGCGAGCTCAAGCGCTCCAGCCATGGTGCCGATTTTGACAAGACGCGGCGAGTTGGCCCTCCTAACCAAAATGGAGCTCGCCCAAGAAATGCAAAGGACCAGACAACACATAATGATGGGGAAAATTCTCTCCGCCTCTCAAGACGAATTAGCGAGGATCATAGACTCATTCTAGGTTCTCTGAATTCTCCCCGCCTTCTACAAAGCACCGCCCCAATCGGTGCTTTTATGTTCAATTTATTTTTTCCGCTTGATACATCGCCCGAACCTCGGCGGAACTCATTCCCCGCGCATACACCCTCAAATCGTCCACCACACTCGTCCCGTTCCTCCAACTGGTGTTCACGAAATAATTATACGCGCCGCTCGGGTTCAACTGGACATTGAACGTGGAGGCGTTACACGTCGTTTTGAGAGATGAATCTACATAGTAGTAGAGCGTGTTCCCTATCTTAGAAAAAGCCAGGAAATGCCAGCTGTCGAAATATTGCGAATAATCGATGGCGCAGAATACGGGGATGCCGCTGGGGTACGGCGTATGCGACAAACCGACGTTGTTTGAATTGTCGGTATTAATGATATCCATGTCGCCGTATTGTCCGGTATGGGCATAATTTCCAAAAAAATCAAAACCCCAACCGTCGGTTCTTCTTGTTGGCTTCACCCATGCCATAATAGTGAAATCCCCCGTCCCGAAATTGAATCTCGGAGAATTAGCAGACAAGGAATCGACTGTTGTAAAAGAAACACAGCCGCCCGATTGGCAACTTAATCCGGAAAGCCATGCGGGACTGCCGTTTTTAATAAAGTTGATCTCGTTCCCGCTTTTGTCGAGCACGTCGCCGTCAAACGGCCACCAGCCCACGAGGCCCTCACTCTTCGCAATGAGGGAGATGTCGGAGCCAATTTCATAGCGTCCGGGATCGAAACCCTGATCCTGGGATGCGGTACTCAGGTATTTCTGCGACTCGAGAGCGCTTGAGATCGCATACGATCCTCCGGGGGTATAGGTATAGTAGAGGCCGGAGCTTGTGGTATTCGCGGGATCAATGGGGAGCTTCGATAAGGGGCTCCCTGCTGATATGAGGGTGAAGTCGACGGGTATCCAGCCGGTACCATCAACCTTGGCATAGGTGGAAGTCGGAGCGCAGTGGTATGTCCATCCGGAAGGCGGGGTGAGACCGGTATTGGCGCAGGTAGGAGACATATCAGGAATCGAGAGATACGTCGTGGATGCTGCCCCCATGGGCCTTTGCCAGTGTTCGGCCTGAAAAAGAGCCAAAGTGGAATTCAAGGTTGCAAGATCCGAAATTCTTAAAGCATCTCTTCCTTGAGCAAGAAGCTCGGCGGGATTGATAATCAAAATGACGGCGGTCGCGAGGACGACTAAGATTGCGATCACAACCAGAAGTTCGATGAGGGTAAAGCCCCCTTCCCGATTCCCCCTTCGCATGAGTTCATTATACACAATGAACCCCGACTATCTATTTTTCCCCTCTTTGGGGTACTATAAGGAACATGTTGTCAAATGAAGTCATTCTCCGCTTCAATAAGGTCTCATTCGAATACGGGCGGAACGTCATCTTGCATGAGGTTGATTTCTCCGTGCGGCAGGGATCGAAGGTGACCCTCATGGGCCAGAACGGCGCCGGCAAGTCGACCATCTTCCAGCTCATAACCGGCGATTTGACCCCCGAATCCGGGACCCTGAGTGTCGGGAACGGGCTTTCCATCGCGACCGCCCGGCAGGTCATCCCGAGAGACCAGA
>CAZMFA010000019.1:0-10858 GCA_964565515.1 uncultured Candidatus Saccharibacteria bacterium
ATTTCCAAAAACGGCCAGTCGTATTTTACGATCTCGATCGAAAAAATTTTCACCGTGCGCGGTTTCAAATTTATTTTCCTTCCCTTTCTCGCCAACCGGTACGCATGGACACCGCCGACTTTTGCCGCGCTGTAATCCGATGGTACTTGATCAATGTCGCCGATGAACTTCCTGATCGCGACTGCAACATCCTTAAGTTTCGGAATTTCTTCCACCACGCAGATTTTCTTCTCCCCCTCCTCGTCATCCGTAGTACTTCGTTCGCCTAATTTTATCTTTGTAGCATATTCCTTTTCCGCGCCCGCCGCTTCGTTCAATTTTTTCGTCCCCTTTCCGACACCCACCACCAGAATGCCTGATGCAAGCGGATCCAGGGTTCCGGCATGGCCCATTTTTCGCGCACCCAATTTTTTCTTCAGTAAATTCAGAAACTGCGCCGACGTCGGCCCCTTCGGCTTCCACACGGCAAATATTTTTTCTTCAGATATTCTCATAGTGTCGCACGTCGAACTCCCCCCGCTCACTCTTCGTGAGCGCAAGGACATCGAGCCGCCATCCCCTTCGATCGTCGATTAATTCTTCATGCGACCCCGCGTAGAACTGTGCCGCTCTCGTAAATTTTTCAACCTTCGATTTCGTCATCTCATCCTCCGGCATGAGTTGATTATCTTCCCGCTCGTCCTGAGCTTGTCGAAGGGTCTTCACCTCGACGAAAACCAGCGTCCTATCCGGTGCGACGGCAATGATATCGAGTTCCCCCCATTTTTTTCTATGATTTCTCTCGATAATATGCCAACCGAGCTTTTTTAAATATTCCGAAGCGAAAGCTTCTCCCCGTCTCCCTAATTCCGATTTTTCATCCATCACCTATAACTATACATCTAACTATACATCGAAAACATTGACATCAAAAAGTCTTCATAATAAAGTGGCAAAAGTTCACAACAATCATCTCATAAACGAAAGGTAGGTGCGAAATGAGAATCGCTTTTTTAGCAGCCGCATTTTTTTTGTCAGGATGCGCTCTGTCATTTTTTTCCGTCAAAGACCATCGACCCTCTTGGGAGAAATTTTACGCCACCGTCGTGACCTCGGACGGTTCCGGATCTTCAATAAACCTTGGGGAAGGATATTTCCTGTCCTGCAGCCATGTCGTGAGGAACAATGCCGGAAAATTCGATAAAAAGATATGCTTGAAGGAAGAATTCATACCCGGGTCGAAGGCGGACTCTTCAGCGACGATAGTTGCCGCCGACACCATCAATGATCTGGTGCTCCTTAAGTCATCTCGATTAATCGATAAAATGGATATAAAATTCATCCACGATCCGGTTCTCAAAAGAGTATACTGGATCCAACCGGCATTTTACTCGGACGGCAATATCTTCTTCTTGGTATCCGGAAGGATATCCGGATCTAACTCGGGGAATATATTTCTCGACAAGCCTGTTTTTGACGGCGCCTCGGGTACTGGAATATTTGATGGAAACGGCTATTTGATTGGTATGGCCCAAAGTACATTCATATATGGTAAAAACCTCTTGTTCGGCTCTTTAGCCAGCCCAAAAGTGATAGAAAATTTCCTGGTTGAAAATGGAATAAAAATCCCCAAAATATAAATTTTGGGGATTTTTGCCAAAAACAAGTGTTTAAAAATGTTTCACGCTAAACATTTTTCGTATCAAAAAATCGAAAATGTAGGTTTCATCGCATTATCAGCCTGTTAAACATTTTTGATGTTTTACAGGCTGGTTTTCCAATTTACCAGGTTTTTTGGCTTTTTCCGTCTTTCCCATCTTTGGCCCTCCACTCTCCTCGAATTTTTAAAGGAGAGTGGGAGGCCAAAGAATCTGTGATTAAACATAGACGAAAAGGGCACGAATTCGCTTTCCAGCAAATCCGTGCCTAAAATTCCTTTAACTTCTCGGTGTTACCCCTGCTCGCCACTCGAGGAGCTTTTCTTTGGACGAATACTGTCCGTACGTGATCGCGAGACCTACGATCAGCATTGTCGTGAATCCATGAAAGGGGAATGGGGTGTTTTTAAAACTCAACGTTCCCATCACGACAAAGAATCCAATCGCATAAATCGCGAATGCAATCCGCATGAGGATGTATCTTCTCTGGATGTTCCTTTTCGTCTCTTCCAAGCCAATATCATGGTAGACATAGCCGGACAATGCGACCGACAAAAGACACAACACGACTCCGACGATTTCCATTTGATGCCTCTCTTTCTTTTATTGGTTGATGTTTATGTACTGCTTTCCTTACTGTCTTAGGTTTCTACAATATCACATTTACTACAATTTGTCAATCTATCCCGTCGGCTTAAGATTCGGATGAAGTTTCAGCGGGTTTTTTATTGAAGAGGGGATGAAAAGAGAGTAAAATAGTGGTGTCATGGCGAAAAAACCCCAGAAGGAAACCAAAAAACGAGATCGACAAAACAATCGGGACAATAAGGAGCGGGCGGACTCATACAAGAAACAATCGCCGCTCCACCCGGAGACAAAACAAAGCATTTGGTCCATTGCCTTTATCGCACTTACCGTCATCTTTCTCCTTTCGGCTCTCCACCTCGCGGGTCCGTGGGGCGATGGTATCTTTAATTTCTTTACGATGCTCTTCGGCATCGGATACTATCTCTTACCGGCTTTAGCGCTCATCATCGCTTTCACACTCCTCACTGAAAGCAAGCAGGAAGTTCTCGGGGTTTCGCTCGTCGGAGCGGGGCTCTTTATCCTTTCGGCATTGGGATTCATCGATATCATAAGTCCAGGGAGCGGCGGAGTCGTGGGAAGCATCGCAGGAGCGATCAAAACGCCTTTCAGCGTACCCGGCGGGATCGTGATTACAATCGCCGTCATGGTTATTTCATTCCTTATGATCTTGAATAAACCTTTGCGGCTTCCGAAACGGGAAGAAGTCGAAGAAGAAGAGGAGGGGTCGGAAGAGACGATCATGACCGCACCATCCGTTCTGGATCCGCAAAAGATCGAGGAAGAAAAACCGAAGAAGCAAAAAGAAAAGGAACTGGAGATCAAAACACACGAAGACAAGATCCCTGAACTCAAGACTTCATCCGTCAAACAATTCAAAAATTACGTTGCACCGCCCTTGAACCTCCTCGCTTCGCAAGTCGACAAGCCGACGATCGGCGATCTTCGCGCGAATGCGAACGTCATCAAGCGGACGCTCGAAAGTTTCGGCATTCCCGTCGAGATGGGGGAGATTAACGTGGGACCGACCGTCACGCGGTACACCTTGAAGCCGGCGGAAGGCATCAAGCTTTCGCGGATCACGTCATTGAACCAGGATCTGGCGCTTTCGCTTGCCGCACACCCGATCCGCATCGAAGCGCCGATCCCGGGCAAATCGCTCGTCGGCATCGAGGTGCCGAACAAGTCGGCGGCCGTCGTGCGCCTCGGAAGCCTGCTCCTCTACGAAGACTTCGGAAAAGCGGGGCCCCTGGCCTTTGCCCTCGGCAGGAACGTTTCCGGCGAGCCGATCTTCAAAGACGTCGCGAAGATGCCGCACCTTTTGATCGCCGGCGCAACGGGCAGCGGAAAATCCATCATGATCCACTCGCTTATCTTGTCGCTGCTCTTCAAGAACTCGCCCGAAACGCTTCGCCTCCTCATGATCGACCCGAAGCGCGTCGAGCTTTCCATTTATGACGGCATCCCGCACCTCCTGTCGCCGGTCATCACCGAGAATAAAAAATCCATCGGCGTCCTCCGTTGGGCGATTCAAGAGATGGACCGAAGATACCAGGTACTCCTCGAGGCCGGATCCCGCGACATCAAGAGCTACAACAGCTCCGGCAAATCAACCATGCCATACATTGTGATTGTAATCGACGAACTCGCCGATCTCATGACCTCGTACGGCAGGGAAGTTGAAGGCTCGATCATCCGTCTTGCGCAAATGGCGCGGGCGACCGGCATCCACCTCATCGTCTCGACTCAACGGCCGTCCGTCGAGGTCATCACCGGCCTCATTAAGGCGAATATCACGTCGCGCATCGCGCTCCAAGTGGCGAGCCAAATCGATTCGCGGACAATCCTCGACACGCCAGGCGCAGAGAAGCTCTTGGGCCACGGCGATGCACTCTTCATCTCGGCGGAACTTTCGAAGCCGCTCCGGGTACAGGGTGCCTTCGTCTCGGAAGAAGAAATAAAGAACGTTTCGGGCTTCATTGCCAAGAACAATGAAACTTCCGGCGAGGAGCTCGATTTCGGCGGCGCGAAGGAAGAAGGGGGAGGAGGTCAGCCGAATCTCGACTTCGATGCCTTAGGCGGCGACAACGACGACGAACTCCTCGACGAAGCAATCGAAACGGTACGGTCCGCCAAGAAAGCATCGGCATCGCTCCTCCAGCGGCGCTTGAAGGTCGGCTACGCACGGGCAGCGCGCCTCCTCGATATGATGGAAGAACGGGGGGTCATCGGCCCCGGCGATGGCGCAAAACCCCGGGAAGTGTTCTATACTGAGGAATCTAACTCATAATATTTTCTGGCCGCGATATGAACAAATTCAGACAAGAACAAGAAGTGACGACGAAAGCGTATCAGTTGCAAGCGATACGCCGAGGAGGAGCGACGCCGTTATTGGCTCGTCGCGCCTCGCCGGATCAGTCAGTCAAACTCGCAGAAACGCGGTCGCGGAAATATTATGGGATAGATTCCCAAGATAATGTCTGAACAGGAGAAAAATTTCGCAAACATCCTCATTGAGGCGATCAACATGAAATCGACCTCGGTCGAAAAGCTGTCGCAAGCGACCGGCGTCCCCGAAAACGTGATCAGCCTCTTCATTAATGAGAAGTTCGACAAACTTCCGGCTGCACCCTACGTCCACGGCTACCTCTTGAAGATAAGCGGCGTCCTCGGCCTCGACGGCGAAAAGGTTTGGAAGGAATATTTGAGCACGAGGGACGAAATCAGAAAATCGGGTGCGGAAGACATTTTACCCCCGAACCGCTTCGCAATACCGAAAGTGAATAAGAAAATTGCAGGTGTTATAATAGGAATAGTTTTAATCTTGATTTATGCCGCATTTCGGCTCCCAAGCATCGTGGGAACGCCGCTCATTTCATTTACCAACCTGCCCAGCGACATCACCGTAACGAAAGATCAAAATTTCACCATTCAAGGAACCCTGAAGAACGGGGACACACTCTCGATGAACGGGGAGGGCCTCACCGTCGACAAAAACGGCGCTTTTGAAAAAGCGATCGTCTTGAATCCCGGATTCAACACCTTCAAGTTCGAGGCTACGAAAATTCTCGGAAAGACATTCTCGGCGACCAAGCAGGTTTATTTCCAATTCGAAGGCAGTTCTTCTTCATTACTTTCAACCACGTCGACCACAACCACAAAACCATAATGCAAACTAAAAAAACGAAGGAAGAAAAAACGGA
Source organism: uncultured Candidatus Saccharibacteria bacterium (assembly GCA_964565515.1). Lineage (GTDB taxonomy): Bacteria > Patescibacteriota > Minisyncoccia > UBA6257 > GWB1-50-10 > JAKAHT01. Next base: position 5,426 of record CAZMFA010000019.1, read on the forward strand.
AAGCGTCGATTCACTTCTCGAATCGCTCCAGTCGCGGTTCGGCGAAGGTTCGGTCATGAAGCTCGGCGAAGTAAAGAAAGCGAACGTGGATGTCATTTCATCCGGATCATTCTCACTCGATATCGCCCTGGGTATCGGCGGCCTTCCCAAAGGAAGGATCGTTGAAATTTTCGGACCGGAAAGCTCCGGGAAAACGACTTTGGCGCTCCACGCCGTCGCGGAAGCCCAAAAGAAGGGGGGGAGGGCGGCGTACATCGACGCCGAACACGCCCTCGATCCCGAGTATGCCGCGCATATCGGGGTGAAGGTGAAAGACCTCATCATTTCCCAGCCGGACAGCGGCGAAGAGGCTTTGAATATCATGGAAAGTTTGGTCCGATCGGGGATCATCGACATCGTCGTCATCGATTCCGTCGCGGCCTTGACGCCGCGGGCAGAGATTGAAGGAGAGATGGGGCAGCAGCAGATCGGCCTTCAAGCCCGCTTGATGTCCCAGGCACTCCGGAAGATCACTGCAGTCGCCGCGCGATCGGGAACGATCGTCATCTTTATCAACCAAACCAGGATGAAGATCGGCATCATGTTCGGAAACCCCGAAACGACGCCCGGCGGGTTGGCCTTGAAGTTTTATGCTTCCGTCCGCATCGATATCCGGCGCATCGCCCAAATCAAAAAGGGGGAGGAGTCGATCGGCAATCGGGTGAAAGCCAAAGTAGTCAAAAACAAGGTGGCGCCGCCGTTCAAGATCGCCGAATTCGATATCTTGTTCGGCGAAGGCATTTCGTACGAAGCCGACGTTTTGAATACGGCCGTAAAATACGGCGTGGTCTCGAAGAACGGCGCAAGCTATGCGATCGGCGGGGAAAAGCTCGGTAACGGTTTCGACAACATCCGCGAGAAGCTTAAGGAAGATAAAAAACTTTTAAGCACCATCGAAAAAGCGACGCTTCAAGCCGTCGCAAAGAAAGGGACCGCCGGCGAAGCAGAGGGGTAGAGGTGCCCCGTCCTCTTCCTGAGTTGTCTGATAAATCAATTCGGCTTATTTAAGGAATAGAAGTTCTCAAAGAGTTTTGCGATCAAGATCGGTCCCGCACCGCCTGGGACCGGCGTGTAAAAAGACAAATGAGAGACCGATTCGGAAGTATCGAGGTCGCCGGCAACCTTGCCGCCGGCTTTCCCGTACCCAAAATCGATCACCCCGGCGCCGACTTTCAAAAGAGAAGGATTAACAAGCGCCGGCTTTCCCGTACCCAAGATCACAAGATCGGCGCTCTTAAGGATCGAAAAATCGCTTCCTCGATGGATGACATAAATTTCCTCCACCCTGTTCATAAACCACGCAACGATCGGCCGGCCGATTAAAAACCCCGTTCCCACGACCCCGACTTTCTTTCCCTTTAATTCAAAATTGACCCTCTTCAAAATCTCGAGCGTCGTTTCCGCGACCGGCGGCAGTACAGGATTCCGATTCACATAAAAAGCGCCGAGCGCGCGTTCGCTCAAAACATCGACGTCTTTCTCGCGGGGTATGGCATTTAAAACATAGTGACGGTTCAAGGAATCGGGGAGGGGGAGTTCGACGAGGGCGCCGCCGCATGTCTTGTGCTCGGCGATCTTTCTCACCCCCTCGCGCAAACCGTCGTTTCCAAGATCGGCGGCAAGTTTATAAATCCTGAAATCGACCCCGAGCTCTTCGGCGACTTTCTTTTTTTGCTCCAAAAAACTCAACGATGCCGGATCGTCCCCGATGAGTATCCCCGCCAAGAATTTTTGAGGTTTCGGTTTTCCCTTCAATCCGCCGAGAATTTCTTCGGCTATTTTTTTGCCTTCGATGATCATGAACGTTATTTGCCCCCGAGCACCTTGTCGATCTTCGCCGCCAGTTTCTTCACATCCCTCTCTTTCATGCCGCGGGTTGTCGCGGCGGGCGTGCCGATTCGGATCCCGGAAGGGTCCGTCGGTTTCCGCGTGTCATAGGGGATTGCGTTCTTGTTCACGATGATCCCTGCGCGTTCGAGTTTTTCCGCCGCTTCCTTGCCGCCGATGCCCCGAGACATCGTGTCGACCAAAAGGAGATGGGTGTCGGTGCCGCCGGAAACGATCCGCCAGCCGAGTTTTTTCAATTCCTCCGCAAGCACCTTCGCGTTTTTCACGATCTGTTTCGCATAGTTCTTGAACTCCGGTCTTGCGTCTTCCTGAAGAGCGACGCCGATGGCCGCTATAGCGCTCAAGTGCGGACCGCCCTGAAGGCCGGGGAACACAGCCTTATCGATCGCTTCAGCAATGGTCATTTTCGGATTTTGAACCTTGGATTTTGCACTTGCTTGGAGTTTGAAATTGGCCACCGGGATTTTCCGCGAGAAGATCATCGCGCCGCGCGGTCCGCGAAGCGTTTTGTGCGTCGTCGTCATGACGACATCGGCATACTTGAAGGGCGTCGGGTAGACTCCCCCCGCAACAAGTCCCGCAAAATGGGACATGTCAACCATAAGGATCGCTCCCGCACCGTCCGCTATCTTTCTGAATTTGCCGAAATCGATGACCCGGGGATAGGCGGTGTATCCCGTGACGACGATCTTGGGCTTTTCCCGCTTTGCAATTTTCGCGATTTCCGCATAATCCAATGTTTCCGTTTTTTGAGAAACGCCGTACGGAATTTGATTCCACATTTTCCCCGTTACGCTTACTCTTTGGCCGTGCGTCAAGTGACCGCCCATGGCGAGGCTCATCCCCATGATTTTTTCTCCCGGCGGGACGAGCGCAAGATAGATCGCGAGATTTGCGGGTGATCCCGAATACGGCTGGACATTCACCGACCACTCATCGGGAGAGAGATGAAAGAGCTTCAAGGCACGCTTCCTCACCGTATTTTCCAACCTATCCGCAACTACGGTGCCGCCGTAATACCGTCCGCCGGGGTACCCTTCGGCATATTTATTGGTAAAGATGGAGCCGAGTGCTTCCAAAACATCGCTTGAAGCGAAATTTTCCGAAGCGATCAAATTGATGACCTTCTTTTCCCTTGCCGCCTCCTCCCGTATCAATTTTTCTATCTCTTTGTCTTTCACTGTTGTGTGCCCCCGGCTCACGATTTATTTCTATTTACTTCCGCCGTTCAAACTGTTTTGTATCTGATTCAATGCGTTTTCGTCGCTCTGCAGATTTTCCAAACTGGACGGCAGGTTCTTCGTGGACGTCGAAGGGGTAGTGACCTTTTCATTCGGCGGCGGCGTCGCGGCGGCGGACGTAGCCGTGGACGTCGTCGCACCGCCGACCGTCGTCGTCGGCACCGCGAGATTGCTCACATCGACCGGCTGTTCCGCTGGGGCTTGGTTTTTGGGGGGAAAGAGAAGGGGAACATAAATGGCGACGACTGAAAGGACCATAATGACCGCGAACGTCACGACTACCGCCCGATTGTTCTTTAGTTTAAACATCTTATAAAAGTTGGTTTTGACTTGATTCTTCCGCAGGGGCTATGACGACCTTCACCATCTCGTTCGAATTCCGCTGGGGAATCCAGAGATACCCTTGGCTTTTGATGAGCTCGTAGAGCTCCTTGGTTAATTTTACATCATTTAGGCAGTAGCTTTTAAGTTTTTCCACCTCGCCCCGGGCGTAGAGTTCGATCGCCTCGAGACCGTGGCCCGTTTTCCCGGCGCCGATATTCGCTTCGGCAAGAATGCCGAGACCGATGCGCCGGCCGTATTCCTTTTCTATTTCCTCCAAAATGTCATAATGCCGGATCGATTGGACATCGAAGTTAAAATACTTTTCCATGACCGGCAGATCGAAGCGCTTACCGGCGAAGGTCACGATGAGCTGCGTTTTTTGGAGCATTGCGCCCAACTCGGCGAATTCGTGTTCTTCAAAGGCTCGATACTCATCGGCCGCGTAGAAGTAAACCCCGATGACGGAAATATCGAGATCCTTCAAGTTATCGCGGCCGCCGACGTCCTGAAAGGTATTCTTGGTTTCGATGTCGATGACTACAGTGTCCATTGAAATAGATGTTAAGCATAAATATCGGCGACGTTGGAAGCGGCATAACTTTCCGGCTTTGTCTTCGGCTCGAAGTTGTGCGCGCGGACCATACCGACCACTTCCTGAATCAAGGTCTTCGTCGGACCGTTTTCACCGACGTCGATATGCACCTCGAAATTCCAGTCGAAATCCAGCCCTTGTTCCGCTTTCCGCTTCACCTTCTCTTTCAGAACGTCCAGGAACTCCTTCGACGCATCGATCGAGAACATCACCTCCTGCACGATCCGATCGTGCAAGTTATAGAACTTTCCGATCCGGACCCGGCGCCAGAAGTATCTTCCGCCGTTCCCGATCCGATGCACCACGACGGCGGTCACGAAGTCCGCCGTTTTGTCTTCCAAAAGCTCCGAATCGCTCCCGATCGTCACGCGGTACGAGGCCTTCGGCTTCTTTTCCATAAACGCAACGATCTCGTCGGCGACGACACCGAGATCGACTTGCAACCCGTACGAGGTGTTGAACTTCAAATCCATGAGTATCCTTCAAGGTAAATCCGGGGGATACCTTTGTCAATAAAAAGGCCAGTGATCTACCCATCACTGGCCGCGGCAAAAGCCGCTTCGATGACCCGTTTCATTCTTTCGGAATCAAATTTGTCGATAAACTCGATTCCCATCAGCTCGTACGCCTTGCCGATGTTTGGGTCGGAGGTTATGGAAATCATCCTAATGCCCCTTCCCGAGAGAGTTTGCACCACTCTCAAACCCTCTCCTCCGCCTTGACCCTCGGATAACTTTGAGAGATTGTGGTCAATAAAAAGGATTTCCGGTTTTTCCCGCTCAACAGCATCGATCGCTTCTCGAGAAGTATGGCATTCAATAAAGGCGGCTTCGCCGTTAGCGATTTTCCCAATGGCATCTTCCAGGAGTTCAAGTACCATCGGCTCATCATCAACGAAGAGAACTTTCACTTTTCATTCCTTTCTTTAGTAATTATGTCAATCCCAAGCTTAAAAAGACGGGCTTGGCTACTCATAAGCTACAATCTTTTTAATAGCACGTCAAGAGAAAGTTCTGTTTGTGCGCGGTGAGGGTTTCGAACCCCCGACCCTTGCAGTGTAAATGCAATGCTCTACCACTGAGCTAACCGCGCTTTTATCCATAAATCTATATCAAAACTCGCTTGATTTCAAACATACAACATCGATGCGCCGAGAGACTGAAACCAGAGGAGGGGAGAGCATGACCGTTAAACGAGATTACCAATAAAAAGCGAGCGACTGGAGAAAAAATACAGATGGGACTAAAATCAATCCGAGATTACTTCGGCACGTAGCACAATGGTGGTGCAGGCGTCTTATACACGCAAGGGTGGGGGTTCGAGTCCCTCCGTGCCGACAAGAATTATTTCAGGGAGATGGCGATCGGTTTCAAGTGAAAGCTTTCGAGG
>CAZMFA010000020.1:0-8066 GCA_964565515.1 uncultured Candidatus Saccharibacteria bacterium
TCCATCGGCGAGACGGCTTTGTCTTTGCGGTAAATGAAGAGGACGACGTCGGCGTCTTGTTCCAAGCTGCCGGATTCGCGGAGGTCGGAAAGGCGGGGAATCTTGACGTCGCGCTTATCGACGTCCCTTGAAAGCTGCGAAACGGCGACGACCGGCACGTTCAATTCCCGGGCGAGGGATTTCAAGCCGCGCGATATTTCGGTCACCTGCTGAACGATATTGTCGTTGCCGATCCGAGGCTGGATGAGCTGGAGATAATCAACGATAATCATGTCGATGCCGTGTTCGAGCTGCAGCCGCCGCGCCATAGAGCGCATTTGAAGAATGGTTGGGGAAGGAGTATCGTCGATGAATATTTTTGCGTTGGAAAGCTCATTCAAAGCCTCTTGAACCAAGGAAAATTCCATGTCGTCGACGAGCTTGCCGGTCCTGAGCCGCCAGAGGGGTATTTGGGCTTGGCCCGAGATCAGCCGGTCGATGATTTGCTCTTTGGACATTTCGATGGAAAAGAGACCGATCGACTTCTTGCCCAGAACGGCAGCTTGCCGTGCAATATCGAGAACGAGCGAGGTCTTGCCGTACGACGGGCGGGCTCCGACGATGATGAGGTCGGACGGCTGGAAACCAGAGAGGAACTTGTCGAGGTCGTAGAAAAACGTCGGCACCCCCCGCAAGCTGTCCTTTTCGCCGCGGTGCAGTTTTTCGAGCCGTTCATACGCCGAGGGAAGCTCATCCTTGATGGCGACGAATTTCTGCGGTCTCGATTTTTGCGAGATGCCGAAAACCTTTTGTTCGACAATGTCGAGGAGTTCCTCGAAATTTTGGAAGCCGAACGCCTTTTCGCTGATCTCGGAAGCGGCTGCGATCAAATCGCGCCGCACCCGCTGTTCCTTGACGATCTCGGCGTAATGGACGACATGCGCCGACGTCGGTACGCTTTCGGCAAGTTCCGTGAGATAGTCGATCCCGCCGACATCTTGCAGCTGCTTTCCCGCCTTCAAGGCGTGGGAAACGGTCAAGAGGTCGACTGGTTCGCCCTTACTCCACAGTTCAATGATGCTTTCATAAATCTTCCGGTGCTTGTTTTCGTAAAAGTCGCTCGGCGCCAAAAAATCCGCGACATTCACGATCGCATTTTTGTCGAGCATCAAGGCCCCGAGGACCGACCGTTCGGCTTCGGTATCCTGCGGCGGAAGCTTCAATTGATTGGACTCTTTTTTTGGCATACTGTCGGAATTTTCAATTTACCATTTTTCAATTCTCAATCAATTTTCAAATTGGAAATTCAATGAAAATTGGAACTTGAGAATTGAAAATTAGTTCTTGTAGATGAAAGGCCCCAAGGGCGTATCGTCTATAGAGTATCCTAAATCTTTTACCCTTTTTCTCAAGTCGTCGGACTGGACAAACTGTTTATTCTTCCTGAATAACTCGCGTTTTGCGGTAAGACGCTTGATTTTGAGCGGTACTTTCACGCCGCGGAAGCTGAGCCCCAAGGAAGTCATGCGGGCTTGGATAGTCTGGTAGAGCAATTGCGTTTCGGTTCGGCCGAGCTGCCAGATGGAGTTTTCGAGCGAACTTACGAAGCCGAAAAGCATGCCGAACATTCCCGGGGTATTGAAATCATCGTCCAAAAGTTCTCCCATTCGTTCGTCGGCTTTTTTGATCTCCGCCTCAAAGTCGCCTTCGGCCGATCGGTTGTTTGCCTTCTTTGCGATGAAGGCGAGCTTGCCCATGAAGATCTCGAGCGACTTCAAGGTATCTTCGGAGCTCTTGATGAGCGCTTCGGTGTAGTTCATAGGGGAGCGGTAGTGGTGGGAAAGCACCAAAAATCTGAAAGCGTTCCCCGAATGATCCTTCAGGAAATCGTCCAAGGTTACGAAATTGCCGAGGCTCTTGGACATCTTTTTGTCGTTGACCATGAGATGCCCGGAGTGCATCCAAATCTTCACAAAAGGCTTTTTCCCCGAAGCGGCTTCCGCCTGGGCGATCTCGGCCTCGTGGTGTGGGAATTTGAGATCTACGCCGCCGCCGTGCAGGTCGTATTGGTTTCCGAGATATTTTTCGCTGATTGCAGTATCTTCGATGTGCCAGCCGGGCCTTCCGTCGCCGAACTTCGCCTTCCAGATCGGCTCTCCCGGCTTCGAAAATTTCCACAAGGCGAAGTCGCCTTTGTGCCTTTTCATGACGCTTTCATCGATGCGAGAAACCGAGTCCTCGGCATCGAGGTAGGTTCTCCGGGAAAGTTTCCCGTAATCCGGAAATTTTGAAACGTCGAAATAAATGCCGTCGCCCTCGATGCGGTAAGCGAACCCCTTTTCCGTGAGCACCTCCGTTTGCCGGAGTATTTCCTTCACGTGGTCCGTTGCTCGGGCGTATTTGGTGACCGAATCAATGCCGAGTTGCCGTTCGTCTTTGTGGTAAATGCGCTCGAATTTCCTTGCTATTGCGCGCCACGTTGCTTTTTCTTCGGCAGCCTTGTTGATGATCTTGTCGTCTATATCGGTCACGTTTTGAAGATACAATACGCTCCAGCCCTTCGACCGGAGATATTTGACGAAAGCGTCGAAAATGACGAATGTCCGCCCGTTGCCGATGTGGGGGTAATCGTAAACGGTCAAGCCGCAGACGAACAGCTTGACCGGCCGGCCGGCCGGTTTTTCGAATTCCTCCTTTTTTCCCGAGAGGGTGTCATATAAAAACATAAAGCGGGTATGTAGTAATCAGTATATAGTAGTTAGTACTCTTTTTCTATAAATACCGAATACTAAATACCAGATGCTAGCTACCAACTAAAGCCATCGTTTCTTTCTGAATATGAAAGCGAGAATCGCCACGATGCCTACGACGACGAGAAGATCGTTCCAGAAATCGACGGGGCTCTTGAAGAGCGTCGGTTCCACGGTTGGTTGGAGAGCGATAGTCGTAAAGAGCAAGAGAGGAAACGTAAGGAATCCGAGGATCGAGAATTTCCGCATGACTTCCGAAGTTTCCGATTGGAATATTTGAGAGACCGTTTCGCTGTAAGAAATGACAGTCACGCGGAGCGTTTCCAAAAGATAGTGAACGCGGGAAAAGCTTCCCATAAGGTCCGAAAAATAAATCTTCGAGGAAGCGCCGTAAAATTCCTCGCCGACCAAGAGAAGCGATTCGAGGGTCGATTTTTGCGAAGCGGCGGTTATCTCGAATTCAAAGAGGTCCCGCTTGATGTATGAGATGCTCTCGAGGAGGAGCCGTCGATTGCTGTGGTCGAAGAGGCGGTTTCCGACGGCGTTCACCTTTTCTTCGACGTGGCGAAGTTCGCGCAACGAAAACGCGTTCACCTCTTGGAGGAGGTAGTAAATGACTTGGGGGACGCTTTGGATTTTGTCCCCGAGTTTTTGAGCGAGGTCGGCTTCGAACTGGTCGACGGGTTCGATTGCTTCATAGGCATAGGTCAAGATGGCGTCTTTCGACGCCAAGAGGTCGATCTCGGTCCGCCGCGGTTTCTTTTCTTTGGAGTCGTAGATGTGGATGTGGTACACGGAATAAAGGTAGCTGCCATAATTTTCTATCTTGCTCCGGTCGGATATCCTTTGAAGTTCTTGCAAGATGAGCGGGTGAGCTTTAATGAGAGAAGTCGTTTCCGTGATGTCGTCGCCGTTCGGGTTTTGAAAATGGATCCAGCGCACTTTCCCGATCCTTTCGTCGTATTTTTTCATGATTGCTTGGTTTATTTACTGAAGTTTAAGATGACGTTTTCGATTTGAGGGCTGGAATTCTGAAGAAGGTTGCTTTGGAGCATAACCTCGTATCTGAAGTAGCGGTAATTGGTATAGTACGTTGGATTTATGCAAATCGGCGTTCCCGGTGCCGGACACGATGCTGAAACTCCTCCAGTTTGGCTTTGAAAGCAAGGAGCGCCGTACCAATCAGCGTTCGTGCCAGAAGGCCCGATATAGTTCCACGGGCCGCTCGTGCTGTTCGAAGCAGCCACTTGGAATCCTAAATTTGTCCCGGCAAGGCCGCACGATCCTTGCCACACGATACTTTGAAGAGTCGCCGGGGCGCCTGCATCTATTATATATGAAGTGAGGTAGCCGACGGTACTGGTCGCCCGCCAAGAAGTCGTGACGAGATAGTTCGAAGTTCCGCAAGAGCTGTCGTTCGCGCAGTTGAAACTCAGCCACCCCACCAGATCGTTCCAGGCGTAGCCGTTGAAATTGCCGTTCGGATCGATGGTCACGCCGTACTTCACGCTGCCGGGGCATTGCGATGTTCCTTCGCCTCCGCAAAAACTGATCCAGCCGATCGTATCGTTCCAGGCATAGCCGGTCAAAACTCCACTTGCGCCGTCGGCTCCGCCGGAACAGGTGCCGTCTACGTTGTGGGTGTAGCTTAAACCGTTGCAAATGCCGTAGTTCGACGCGCCGCAAATGTTGCCGTTGGGGGTCGTCGCGCAATCGAGCGACAGAACGCCGTTCGTCGTCGAAGTCGCGTAGCCGGTTACCCTTGTGCCGTATACGGTTACCGTTTGGCTGCCGTTGAAGTTCCACCAGCCGTCGCTCGGGTCCCATGCGTAATAGTTCGGGGTGGTCGAGCTGATGTTCGTGGCTGCGCGGGCATGCCCTGCACCCATTGCAATGACTATGATGGTAAGGAGTATGATCGCGATGACCAGAACCCAAAACGCCGCTTTAACCCATCTCATTGCTATCAATTATACCAGAATATGAGAAATGAGAGAGGGCGATATGCTATAATAAGAACTATGAAAAACGGTTTAAACAAGATACTCTTAGCGGTCGTAATCGTACTCCTCGTGGTACTCGTCGTCATCGTCGGATGGAAATACGTTGCCGGAGGTCCTTCCTACTATGCGGTGTACCTTCGAACAGGGGATTTGTATTTCGGGGAGCTTTCCACGTTCCCGTCGTTCTCGTTGAGTCATGTGTATATGCTCCAGGTCAATTCCCAAAACCAGCAGAATCCGGTGAGCATCCAAAAGTTCACCAACGTTTTCTGGGGACCGGAGGATTCGATTAGCATCAATCGGAACGAGGTGGTGTGGTACACCCGCCTTGCGCCGGACAGCAAACTTGCTCAATTGGTCCAGTCGAATCCATCGCTTGCGCCGAGTGCAACGACGACGCCGCCGCCGACGGTCGGCACCTCGACGGGGACGACGCCGCAGTCCGGCAAATAAGAGGAAGAAATTCGCAAAATCCCGCGCCATCATGAGAAAAAAGGCGCGGGATTTGTTATGATGAAGATGGTATGGGTTTCCGAAAAAATGCCCAAATAGCGCTGCCGTTCATACTGCTCATAAGTGGTATAATTATCGAAATCGTTGTGGCGGGATCTTTGACTTCCTATTTCGCAAGCGGTTCCGGTTTCAGCGAGCGGCTCCAAGTGCGAGCTTCTTCTGCGGCATATTCCGGGATCAATGACGCACTTATCCAGGTGGCAAAAAACAAGGATTTTGGGGCGACGAATCCTTCCTACGGAGTGAACGTCAACGGCGATACCGCCACCGTGACTTTCGGAAGTGCGCTCGTGAACGGGTACTATACGTATACCGTGACATCCTTGGGCATCGCCGGGACGCGCCAAGCAAAGGTCGTTGCGGTCATCATTGTGAATGACTCGACGGGAGAAGTCCAGTTGCAGTCCTTGAACGAAGTTTCCGTTCAGTAATCTCATGAAGCAAAATAAAATTTTTCAAAGAATCTTAACTTTTTTTGAAAAGTTGAGTTCCAGGCCGAGGATAGACGGAATGGAAATAACCGCAGCCGCCGTAAAGTACGTGTTTTTCGAGGGTGAGGGGGTGAAGACCGCCGCCGTAAAACTGCCGCTCGGCACGATTACGGGCGGGAAGATTGTCGACCGGGGACAGCTCATTGCGGGTCTCGAACGGCTGAAGGGTCTTTTGGTGCCGCCCCGAAAAGGAGGCATCTTCCGCGTCAACGTCGTTTTGCCGACCTCGCTCGTTTTTACGCAAAGCTTTTTGGTTCCCAATGTCGGTCCCCAAGAGCTTGAAGAGTCGGTAAATTTGAACCTCCAAATGATATCGCCGATCCCCAAAGAAGAGGCGAATATGAGCGCGCAAATCGTTTCGGAGCATGATTTCAATTATGAATTTTTGGGGGGCTTCGCATCGAAGAAGGAAATCGACAACTACCAATCCGCGCTCTCGGAAGCCGGCTTTGCTCCCGTTTCGTTCGAGTTTCAAGCGCTTTCGCTTGCCCGCTTCATGCGAAAAACGTCCGTCGTGGCGAAAGACCTCGTCCTTGTCTTTGAGTTGTCGGCGGAAGGAACTGATCTCTTTCTCGTGAAGGAGGGGAATATTTATTTCAGCTACTTCAGGTCATGGCAATCCATTCAAGGGAATGCGCCATCCATTTCAAAAGAAGTTTTGGAATCAGTGGTGATTGAGGAGATACGAAGGGTTCTCAATTTCTCGTCCGGGAAGTTCGGCATTTCTCCCGCTTCGGTGATGTTCTTGGCGCCGGGCTTCGAGCAAGAGATAGCGGCCATCGTAGCCAACGTCTTCAACATGAAATCGGCGCCGATCGTTTCCGCACAAATGAAAATTTCTCCGATCTTTTACGCGACCGCAGGCGCAGCGATGCGGTGGCAAGACGACCGGGAAAACGGCAGCTTCAAGGCGATCAATTTAGGCGGCGAAGATTTGTCGAGGGCGATTTACGAAGAGCAAGTCCTCAACTTCCTCTCGTTGTGGCGGGGCATCATCGCAGGAGCCCTTGCCGTTCTTCTCGCTGCGTATGCCGGCGGGGCGATTTTCGTCATTAATCAATACAATACCGTGAATACTGACGTGAAGGCCTTCAAGCCCCCGCTCGACCAAGCAAAGTTGGCCGATCTTATCAATAAAGCGAACTCTTTCAATGCCACGGTCGCGGAACTCGCGAGCATTCGGGGATCGAATCAGGATTATTACACCCCCCTGCGGCACTTGCTCGATCTTTCCATTCAAAACCAAGTGAAGATACTGTCCATCAACGTCACCTCGCTCACGTCGCCCGTTTCTTTCACTGCTTCTGCGCCGAGCTACGACGTGGTCCTCGCGTTCAAAAATGCGCTCGCTGCCGACCGCATGTTTTCGAACGTCGACGTGCCGCTCACTCAAATCATCACGCAAAGCAATAACTCAGTCACGTTCTCGGTTTCGTTCTCGTTCAATCTTTGAAGCAATGGCCGTGAAGGCGTCCTTCAAGAGAGCGAATTCGCGGGGGCCGATTTTTTTCAATACGAAATCGCCGGCTTTTTTTCTCGATTGTTCTTGCGGTGCACGCACCCCGATCCGGATCCTCCCGAAGTCCCTCGTTTTAAGCGCCGAAAGGACGGATGCTACGCCGCGGTGTCCGGCAGAGCCCCTGCCGAATTGAATTTTATATTCCCCGATCATGAGGTCCGAATCGTCGTGTGCGATCGCCATGTCGCCCGGTTCCAATTTGAAATATGAGAGGATCTTTTTCGTTGCTTTTCCCGATTCGTTCATGAAGGCATCGGTCTTTGCGAGGATAAGATCGTTGTGCCGTACATATCTGAATAAATCCGCCTTTTTCCATTTTTCTTCGCCGCCGGCGAGAAAATCGAGCAGTAAGTGCCCCGCGTTGTGGTAAGTCCTCCCGTACTCGGCGGCCGGGTTTCCGAGTCCCACGACGATTTTCAAAGTTGCAATTTTGTCTTCCATTGAATAAAATTATACATCAAGCGAAGGGAAAAGATGAGAAAAGTATTTTGGTCAATCGTCGAGATGCTCGAGACCGTCGCCATAGCCGTAGCGGCCGTGATCTTGGTCAGGGCGTTCGTCGCTCAGCCCTTTCTCGTTTCGGGGTCCAGCATGGTGCCTACGTTCCAGAACGGCGATTATCTCTTAGTCGACGAATTGACGTACCATTTCCGAACCCCCGAGCGGGGAGAAGTGATCGTCCTTCGGTATCCCAAAGACCCGGCTGAATACTTCATCAAGCGGGTCATCGGACTTCCGGGGGAAACGGTGACCATCAAGGATGGTCGGGTCATCGTAACGGATCAAAGCGAACACCTCGTTTTGAACGAAC
>CAZMFA010000021.1:0-7873 GCA_964565515.1 uncultured Candidatus Saccharibacteria bacterium
AAATCAAACCATCTCTTCCTGGACCACTTCCAACATCCAGAATCTTCCCTCCCTTCTTAGTTAGTTCCGCAAATTTATCTATAAAAGTTCTGGGAAACCTTTTCCAGAAATCAACCGTATCGTCATCGTATTCCTTGGCCACTTTGTTGTAGGTATCGATTGTTTTCTGGTCCATTTATTAATAATACATCTCCGCGATAATTTGGGGACTCCCGGGGGCTTCGCACCGGGAGTCCAATGACCCCCCGAACACCCAGCGGGCGTGCTCGGGAGGTTATTCTCCGCCGAGCTTGTCGATGAGGTTCTTCACGTCGTCCTTCGAAAAGAAATCGATGGTGATCCTCCCCTTGCCTCCCATATCCGTGATCTTCACGGGCATGCCGAGGTGTTCTTCCAGCTTATTCTTCAGGAAAATCACTTCCGGATCTTCGGGGTGTTGTTCTTGTCTCTTGATCTCGGTTCGGATGGTCCGTACGCTCAGTTTCTGATCGAGAATATCCCTGAACGTCCGTTCCTGGTCCGCGGCGTTCGGTATGGAAAGGAGCGTCCTCGCCTGAGAACCGGTTATCTTCCCCTCGGAAAGAGCTTTCTGAATATCCTGTGGCAGATTGAGGAGCCGGAGGCTGTTTGCCACCACCTCCCTGCTCTTGCCGACCCTGACGGCAACCTCCTTTTGCGTGAGACCGAATTCATCCTGCAGGCGCGAGTATGCCCTTGCCTCTTCGATGGGATTCAGGTCGCGCCGCTGGATGTTCTCGATGAGCGCCAATTCGAGCTTATGGCCCGGATGGTCCACTTCGCGCACAATGGCCGGTACCCGCTCGAGGCCAAGTTTTCTCGCGGCTCGGAATCGCCGTTCGCCGGCGATCAATTGATATGAAACATCCGTGCCGGTCTCGGTTTCCGTCGTAACCTTCGAAACGATAAGCGGCTGAATGATGCCGAATTGCTTAATGGATTCGGCGAGCTCGTCGATTGCGCTGTCCTCGAATTCCCGCCGCGGCTGGAAAGGGTTCGGAACAATCTTCGAAATTTCGATTTGGAAGACCGCTTCGTGCATCTGCGGTTTTTGACGGGCGACAATCGGCGGAACATTTTCATCCGGAAGATGCGTTACAGCCTCCCGAAGCGCTTCTCTTTCCTTCTGAATAACATTACTCTCTTCAAGAGAACGAGAAGGTGTCTGAGGAAGCGTCTCGGAAACCGAGCGGGCAGGGTTTCCGCTCGAAGCGGAAGAGCGAGGTTGAGAGCCGAACTGCGTTTCTTCTCGCCGGGAAGAAACGGCAGTGTCTTCTGAAGACGCCTTCTTGTTCTCGTCTCTCTCCTTCGGCGGAATAAGCGATGATAATCCTCTTCCCAGTGGCATAGTTCAATAATATAATTTTTTGCTTTTATCCGCCAGTTGGCGGACCAATTTTTTAAAAAAACTAAAACGGAGGCGAATGAAAGCCCCTTGAAACCAACCCTTCACCGAATTTACTACGAGAGTAAATAAATAAAAAATAAAGAGCAACTCGCAGTATCGGCTCGAGGTCGGTTCCTTCGGGAACCTGGTTCAACCTCCGAATTAGCAAACGTCTAGACGTGGTTCGCGCCATTTCTAGAATATTAAAGTTGCAACCAAAGCGGCCGCATATGATTACTCCCTCAGTATCTTAGGAACGGTACGTTCCGAGGAGAATCATAGCACATCACCGGACGATGTCAAAAGGACTTTGGGGGTGGGTTTCTTCGCCATATTCAACGCCGGCAGTCAATCGCTTGCCTTCGATGATCTCGCGCGCCAAACGTTCGTACGCCAAGGCGCCGGGGCTCTGCGGAGCGTACAACATAATGGGTTTTTGGAAACTCGGCGCTTCCGCAAGCGCAACAGACCTCGGAATTTCGACTTCGTAGACATAATCGGGAAACCGCTTACGGATCTCCCGCGCGATCTCGCGGGACAACCGCTCCCTCTTGTCGTACATGGTAAGGAGCGCCGTGACGCTTTTCACTTCGTGCCCCAAATTATTTTTAATGAGGTTCACGGTTTCCAAGAGCTGCGACAATCCCTCCAGGCTGAAATATTCGCATTGAATGGGAACGAGAATTTCATCCGCCGCGACGAGCGCGTTCACCGTCAAAAGATTCAAATTCGGACCCGAGTCGATGACAATGAAGTCGTACCATGCCCCGATCTTTTCCGTGAATTTCCGAAGATACCATTCGCGCTCCGGAAGGTTCACGAGCTCGACAAGTGCGCCCGCAAGATCGGGTGAAGCGGGAACGATCTCAAGATTCGAAAGATAGCTTTGCTTAATGACTTTCTCCGGGGCAATGCCCGCGAGAAGCGTATGATAGATCGTTTCTTCCGAAAGATGACGCACGCCGAGACCCGACGTCGAGTTGTACTGCGGATCGAAATCAATGAGGAGTGTCTTTTTGCCGAACATCGCGAGGTAGGCCGCAAGATTCATGGCGGTCGTCG
This sequence comes from uncultured Candidatus Saccharibacteria bacterium, assembly GCA_964565515.1. Classification (GTDB taxonomy): domain Bacteria; phylum Patescibacteriota; class Minisyncoccia; order UBA6257; family GWB1-50-10; genus JAKAHT01. Next base: position 2,468 of record CAZMFA010000021.1, read on the forward strand.
TTTTTCCGACGCCTCCTTTTTGATTGCATATCGCCATCACGCGTGCCATTTCATTGATTTTAGGGTAAAAACATTGTATTATCAACAAATCAAACGCCGAGGTGGCGGAACTGGCAGACGCGCAGGACTCAAAATCCTGTGATCGTAAAAGGTCATGAGGGTTCGAGCCCCTCCCTCGGCACCAAGAACGGGAGAGCACTTCTTTATAGAGTGCTCTCCCGTTCTCTCGTGTTGTTAGGGCTCGAAGCCGACAGCTGCGCTCGCATTGCGAGATGAAGCAGCTGCGGCCGGCTTCGGAGGAAGAATTCATTTGTGAATTCTGGGAGAGAAGGAGCCCCTCCCTCGGCACAAATCAAAAATAAGCTCCTAATGGATCCTCGATCCCGGCGGCACATCTTCATCGGTCTTCAAGAGCGAAATGAATCCATCGCCGGAAGCCGCAAGGAGCATCCCTTGGCTTTCAATGCCCTTGAGCGATTTCGGCTCCAAATTGTAGACGATAATGATCTCGCGCCCCACCAAGTCCTCGGGAGCGTATTTTTCGGCAATCCCGGAAACGATCTGCCGTTGTTCCGTCGCTTGCCCTGAGTCCGTCGAGGGGCCCAAGTCGAGTTGTAATTTCAAGAGCTTGTCGGTTCCCTCCACCCGTTCAGCAGCCATAACCTTCGCCACGCGAAGGTCGATTTCCTTGAATTGGTCTATCGAGATATTCGCCATATTATTTTTCCAAATCCTTTTTTATTATTTCGAACTCGTTTTCGATCTCCCCCATCCGCGCCTTCAAGCGCTTTACGATCCCCGATCCTTCCTTCACCTTCCCTAATCCTTCTTCGACATCAACTTCTTCCTGCGCTTCGAACCATTCCACGATTTTTTTGAGTTTTGCAAGATCCTCCGTTATTTCCCCTTTTTCTTTTTTTGCGGGCATAGTTATTCTTTGTGCATTTTTGACACTTCGCTTTCGACCGATCCACGGTACAGCTTGGTCTTTATTGTATCACCTTTTTTCAAAGACCGGGCATCTTTCACCACTTGCCCTGCACCGTCGAAAACGACGCCGTATCCCAACTTCAAATTTCTCATCGGGTCAGCCGCCCGAAGATATGCCGAAACGCTTTCTAGTCTTTCGGCCACGTTTCCCATTGCGGAAGCAAAGCGGTCGGCAAGCGGCCGCGTGAGCATCCTTAAAATATTTTCCTGGCCGACCAGGGCCGCTTCGAATGACGAAGCGAGGCGGTGCGCCATTACGGGAAGCTCGAGTAATAATCCGTCCCACGAAGCATTGATCGTCTCGGCGGCCATGGAAGGAGTTGAAACCGCTTTATCGCATACCAAGCTTGCGATTGGAACGTCCCGGTCGTGTCCGATGCCACACAAGACCGGAATGCGGGAAGAAAATATCTTTCTCGCGACGAGTTCGTTATTGAACGCTTGAAGATCCTCCAAGCTGCCCCCGCCGCGGATCACGACGAGAATGTCGACGGGATTTGCCGATGCCGTGAAATAGTCGATACCCGCAATAATCATGGGGACCGCTTGCGTCCCTTCGACGCGTGAGTCGTAAAGGGAGACTTTGAATCCCAACTTTTTCAAATTTTTCCTGAAGTCGTCGATAACGGCGCCGGTCTTCGACGTAATGACGCCGATCGAGGTTATAAATTCCGGCAGTTCCCATTTTCTCGCAAAAAGGCCTTCTTGCTCGAGTTTGCTTTTCAAAAGCTCATAGGCCTTCTTCAGCGACCCTTCTCCCACAAGCTCGACTGTTTCAACGACGAAACTGAAGCTACCGCGGGGCTTGTAAACGGAGGGTATTCCGCGCGCTTTGATCAAAAATCCTTCCTCGAAGTCGATACCGAGCATCCGCGCTTTCCAGGGGCTTAAATAGCACTGCAAGATGCCGTTGCCGCCCTCATTGTCCTTCAAGGAAAAGTAAAGGCCGGTCGGATGCTTCCGAAGCTCGCTGACTTCGCCGACGATAGACGCTTCTTCGCCGGACAAGATCTCGTTCACGTGATCGAGGAATCCTTCGACGCTCCAGATTTTTTCCGAAGCGTCCATATCACCCTTCAAGCTCATCGCCCAATTCTTCGATGAGCTTCTTGGCCTTGGACGACATCGATTTCGGCGTCTTCAAATTGAAGGTAAGATAAAGGTCTCCCCGTCCGCCGAGGCCGAATTTCGGCATGCCGCGCCGGGATACTTTCATTTTATCCTTCAACGAAAAGCCTGCCGGTATGGAAATGGCGAACTTTTCTCCGCCAACATCCGTCATCGGCATTTCCCCTTGGAGAAGTACATCCCGCAAGCTGACGTCTTTCACTGCATACAGGTCGCTCCCCTTGCGTTCGAAGCGGGTGTCGGGCGAAACTTTCACAATCACATACAAATCTCCGCTCGGACTTCCTTTCGCGCCCGCTTCGCCGCCGCCGCTCACCTTGATCACGTGGCCGTCTTCGACGCCGGGAGCGATAATCATGGGAACCGCTTTCGTCGCGTACATTCTTCCTTCTCCCTTGCAGGCATTGCACGGCACATTGGGAACTTCCCCTTTTCCATCGCACGTCCCGCAAGCCTTCACTTGCGCAAAATTGCCGAAGAAAGTCCTCCGCTCCACCCGCACCTGGCCCTTGCCGCCGCAGGTCGCGCACTTTTTCGTCCCCTTCGATTTGTCATAACCCAACCCTTTGCAAACTTCGCACTCCACGAATGTCTTGAAGCTTATGTCCCGCTTCAAGCCGCGGAAAACGTCCTCTAAAGTTATTTGGATGGCGATCTCGACATCCGATCCCTTGTGATCAACCCTTCGAGCTGCACCGCCGAACGGCCCCCCGAAAATTCCCTCGAAAATATCTCCTAAATCAACATCGAAGCCGGCATTCGCGCCGAACCCGCCGAAGCCTTGGGCTCCTTCGAAAGGATTCCAACCTCCTTGCGGCCCCGCTCCGCCCTCGAAGACTTGGCCGAACTGGTCGTATTGGGCGCGCTTGTCCTTGTTCGAAAGGACCTGGTAGGCCTCGTTGATCTCCTTGAACTTCGCTTCGTCGCCGCCCGGTTTGTCCGGATGGTACTGATGCGCCAGCTTCCGATATGCCTTTTTGACATCTTCATCCGTGGCGTTCTTCGGAACGCCCAAAATTTTATAGTAATCTTTCATCCCGTTAAAAATGATTCCCCTACGACAAGAGGAGGAATTCCCTGGTCCTCGTTTCGAGATTCACGTACGCGAATCCGAAAACGATCAGTACCTTGAACAAAACGAACGCTAAAAATTCTATGAGCCAATAAAATACAGCAAGCGTTCCCTTGGCCAAGAAGAAGAGCGCCGCAACGATGAGGATCGAAGCGTAGGGGCCCAAGAACGAACTGAATCGGGCGAAGTACTCATTCACCACGCCGTAAACGAACGCCCCGACGGTTTGATTCGAATTGAAAAAGCTGAATTGACTTTGGAGCCCTCCGTTGATCCCGCTTATGACGTCGTTCAGCACTTTTGCCTGGTAATCCGGCGGCAAGCTTGCGTAGGTAACGCTCACGTTCCGATTTTGATCCTGTATCGTTATCTTTGATGATTCGAGCTTTTGGAGCGCAATGCTCTTGATTAAGTCGCCCATGTTTTGCTGCGGATCGATCGTTGCACCCGGCACGATGATGCCGGAAAGCGGTTTCATGTCGGAAACGATCCCGTCGGTGATTCTCAGCCCGAGGTCGGCGGGAGCGATACCCCAGGAAAAGTAGCTCAAATACAAAACAACCGAAATGACGATAAGCATGCCGGATGCTACCCGCGGCAGCGTCCGCCTCGACACGTCGAAGAAACGCAGTTTCATCGCATTTTGGATCAATCGCCGCCCCCGGTGCATACCGAGGAAAACGAAATAAAAACCCACGAGGAATGCCAAGATCACTATCCGCACGTCATTGGCGTCCGCAGCGGCAAAGCGGCCGACGAAGAGGATGATCGGGACGCAGGTTTGAAGGAGACCCAGAAAGAATATCTTCCAAACGCCTTTAACGAACAAAACCTCAAGAAGCGAAAAGATGAGGAGTATCACGAAGCAAGCGACAAACAGCCAAAAATCGGATACGTTGAGGCCGGTCAGAAAGAGGCTGAAGTAATAGAACACTCCGAAGCTTGCCCCTGCGCCCAAAAGGCCCATGAGGAGTATCTTCCACCAGCTCCGGTCCTCATCGGCTCGCTCCGACTCACTGACCACTTGTAGGTTCGGTTCCATTGGGGTTTTGCTCGCCCTGATTGGGCTCTTCTTTCTTATTATACATTGCTTCCCCTATCTTTTGGAGTTCCGATGAGAGTTCCGAGAGTGCCTTCTTCACGGCTTCCGCGTCGGTTCCGTCCTTCACGGCTTTCACGGCATTCACCTTCTCGTTGATCGCGTTCTTGATTTCGTCGCTCACTTTCCCTTCGGCGTCCTTCAGCGCTTTCTCAGCCTGGTAGATCGTCATTTCCGCTTGGTTTCGGACTTCCGCCAATTCTTTTTTCCGCTCGTCCTCCGCGGCATGCTCGGCCGCTTCTTTTTTTAAGCGCTCGATCTCGTCCTTATTCAAGCTCGTCGAAGCCTCGATCTTCACCGTTTGCGCTTTGTTGGTCGCCTTGTCTTTCGCGGAAACTGTGAGGATCCCGTTCGCGTCGATGTCGAAAGTCACCTCGACTTGCGGAACGCCGCGCGGCGCAGGCGGAATACCGTCCAAGATGAAACGCGCCAAGGTCTTATTGTCCGCCATCATCGGCCGTTCGCCTTGCCCCACGTGCACCTCGACCGACGTTTGATTGTCGGCTGCCGTCGAAAAAACCTGCGTCTTCGCCGTCGGCACGGTCGTGTTCTTTTGGATCATAGGCGTCGCGACCCCCCCGAGGGTCTCGATACTCAAGGTAAGGGGCGTGACGTCGAGGAGCAAGATGTCCTTCACGTCGCCCTGGAGGATGCCCGCCTGGACGGCGGCTCCCACGGCGACCACTTCGTCCGGGTTGATTCCTTGATGAGGATCCTTGCCGAACAGCTTCTTCACGGCTTCCTGGATCGCCGGCATTCTCGTTTGGCCGCCGACCAAGAGCACTTCGTTGATGTCGGCAAGCTTCATCCCCGCTCCTTTCGGCGCCGGCGATTCGACCGCTTCTTTCACCAATTGGATTGAGTGGTCGATCATTTCCCTTACCAGATCTTCGAGTTTCGCCCGCGTCATTTTTATCAAAAAGTGCTTGGGACCGCTCGCATCCGATGTGATGTACGGAAGATTGATCTCCGTTTCCATCGTCGTCGAAAGCTCGTGCTTCGCGCGTTCCGCCGCTTCCTTCAGCCGCTGGAGCGCCAAGGTATCCTTCGAAAGGTCGATGCCTTCCCGCTTTTTGTATTCGCTGACGAGGTATTCCATGATCGTCTTGTCGAAGTC
>CAZMFA010000022.1:0-3073 GCA_964565515.1 uncultured Candidatus Saccharibacteria bacterium
GAAATGAGCGTCTGGGAAAGGCCGGTGTGCTTCTCGAGATCGCAGACGCAGTGGGGCGCCTTCCGAAGCGTGAAGAGGATGGCAAGCTTCGCCGGCACCGAAATGGCCTTGAGCTTCCTGAAATAATCGGAGGCCGGGGAAAAGTCCCTTTGGTTCAGCTCCGGCACTTTGCAGGAACACGCCTTTCCTCGGGCAATATATGAACTCATATTCATATAGTACCCCGCCGCCGCGAAAAGTCAAACGGGGACGTCCCGGAGGAACCAGCTCCCGGCTACCAACTGCCGCCGCCTCCCCCGCCGAAACCGCCGCCGGAGAATCCCCCGGCACCAAAGCCGCTCGAGGCCGGCTGCGAAGCAATATTGAATGTCCGATTGAACGAGCTGTTGAAGAGTACGAGGTTCGCCATAAAGAGCGAACTGTTGAACGTCGTCATCGTCGGGTCCTCATACCAGACGGGCGCCGGGACCGCGATGCTTTCAAACTTCTTCGCCCACTCTTTTTCGACGCCCAAAACCATCGCGTAGGGCAGGCATTCTTCGAACTGCTCCGGCTTCAAACTCGGCGCATTCATCATCTTCAGTCGATCCGTCTCCGTATAGCGGAGAAATTCGCGGAAGCCGAGGATCTTCTGGAGTGCTGTCATACCTTTCGGCGTGAGCTTCGGTATCGGCGGCTTGCCGATCTCGCCGATCAAGAGCGCAACGGCAAACATGACCACGATGGTGACGAACGCGGAACCGCCCCCCAAGGCCATGCCGACCACGAAGAGGACGAGGAGCCCAAGCGCTCCGGCGCCGAAGAGCAGCCGAGCCTTCTTGCTCTTCCCGCGCGCGTCGGGGTCGAAGTAGCCCTCCGTATAGATATTTTCGTCGGTCTTTACGCCGATACTCTTCAAGGTTTCGAAGAGCGCGGTGCCGGAAGCCCGGAGATCGCTCAAGGAAACCGTGTCGCGGCCCGTGAAGAGCATATTGAAAACAATCTGGTATGCCGGATGCCGGAGATCCGAACCGTCCTTCAGCTTCACGAGTTCGAAATCCTTCTTGTCGGGCCACAATCTCATTTGACGCACCGTATAGCGAATTTTCAAATATCCCTTGACCGCAAGATCCATGATGACCGACGAAACATCGGCCATGTCGACTTTCCGGTCAATGATCGTGCCGACCTCGATCGGCAAAAGCCCGTCCGGCGATTCATACTCCGCGACGAGCGAGATTTTCTTCAGCTCCCGCGGGATGATCGGCCGCGATCTCGTCCGCAAACTCACGCCCGAAGAGCCGCCGCGGCTCCTTAAGATGATAATCCGGAAAGCAAGCGTCCCCAGGATCAAGAAAAGGATGAACATAAGCGGAATGACCGACGCCATACCGCCGGATGACGAGAAGCCCGCCGGAACGGATGCCGTGGGAGCGGCAGCGGCGGCCGGGAGAACCAAGCGACCGAGCGGAATACCGAGAACAACCGACAACCCTTCGCCCGGCCCCAGCACCCGCGTCGCGGCATACACCATCGCATTCCCCGACCCGTTGTACGAGCAGTCCTTCGCGGTACTCCCCGCGGAACCCGTATAGCACGTCGCCGTGAGACCGGCGATATCTTCCGGAAGAACAATCGATGCCGTTACCCCATTCAAGGGAACGTCCCAGCCGTTCCCCGTCACGTTCCAGTACACCTCATCGTGATCGCTGAACTCGCGGACGGCGTTTTTGACCGTATAGTCCACAACATAGGTCTTGACCCCGCTTACGAGAACATTCGGATCGCCGATTTTTACGTCGAGCGTATTGCCCGATACGGACGTCGTATACGGGTACGTTCCCCCGGCACCGTTCCCGACTCCCGTCACAGCTACATTCAAACCCGGGCCGTTCGGCGATGCGAGCGGAATGTCGCGGAAAATGCCGTGTTTTTGATCCGAGCCGAAATCGTAAACGATGGTCTCCGCAACGGAAAGTGTACCATCCTGTGCGACTGTGATCCGCGCATCGAAACTTTGAATCGTCTCGGCGGCAGCCCGGGCTGCGCGTCCCAAACCGAAGACCATAATCGAAAAAGCGGCGAGAGCGGCAAATCCCCGAACATATTTTTTCAATGATAGAAACATTTCTTAGATTCTATCACAAAGCGGCGGCACTTTCCGACTAGTGGAACCTTTTGCGGAGTGCCTTGGGTGCCCCAGAGGAATCGGCTGAAAGGCGAAAAAAATTAAGGGAGACAAAAGTGTCTCCCTTAAACCGGTCATTGCTCCTGCACCACCGGGTGGTGATGGTCGCTGTGATTGCCGCCGTGATTGCTGCCTTTTATCCGTTCGGTCCTCTGCCGCCGATATTCCTTCGGATTTTCCATTAACCAATCCTCCGGAATGTGGCGAATGTACCATAACCCGGAACAGGGATCATCCATCTCGACGATGACAACAAGCATCAGCGTCAAAACGAAAACAACCACATACACGATCACTGCGCCGGCAACGACACTCGGGTACTCGATAATGAGGAACCCGAAGAGTACCGTAAGCGACAGGACGACGATCAAGACGTAGACCAGGGGCGAGAGATCTTCATCCCTCAAATCCATAAAGGTATCCTTATCATGCCTTTTTACCGCTGCCCGAATCTGTTTGTATTCGCTCCAAACAGTATTCATGGCAACGGTCGCAAGCAAGCTGTACCAGATACCGAACATCGAAAGCCATGCGGTCGTCACGACGCCTTCCGCCTCCGCAGCGAAATGTATCTCATTGCGGAAGAAGATGACATACCAACCGTACGTCACGACGACGCCGACAACGACCGGCCAGATGAGCATGAGAAAAATCTTTATTCCCAGCTCCACTCTTTTTCTGAACCGCTCCCCCGGCTTCTCGTGCCTGATTTTCCTTCTGAATATCTTCGCCCCGCCTTCTTTTTCATTCGTGCTTTTCATCCATACCTCCAATTTTCAAAGATACTAATAATATGACACTTTTCACTTGTTTAGTCAATTATCTTCGGGGGAAACGGCAGGGGCGAGCGGAGTGCCTTGGGTGCCCCAGAGGAATCGCATCGCAAAGCTGGACAAGAAAACGGAA
>CAZMFA010000022.1:3173-7271 GCA_964565515.1 uncultured Candidatus Saccharibacteria bacterium
AATAAGAGGTCGCGCTTTATAAAAGCGCGACTTACTGGTTTAGGGCCTCTTTTTCAATTCTTCGATCTTCGCGATCATCTCTTCGAAGACGACGCCGTTGCCGTTCGCAAAGAGCGCCGCAAGCCAGTAGACGTCATTGATATTATCTTCAAGGTCTTCCTTCAGGATTCCCACATCTTCCTCCAACTTTACGGCATTGCGGAGCTCGCCGATCTCGCTCACGATACCGCGAAGAATGTCTTTGGAATTGCGGGGTCGCTTTTCGCCTTGAGACGGGTTCATTTCTCGTATTTTAACATAAATGACCGACCTCCGGGGCGCCTTGGGTGCCCCGGAGGAAATCTTTTACGCGAAGAAGCCGGTGTAGCAGAGGAAAAGACCGATAACAACGACTGCAATACCTCCTACCGTCGAGCACTTCATCTTGAACTCATGGTAGAACGAAGCGGAGGATTCGGGAAAGACGAGGATGAAAAACCCTTTCAAGAGCGAAAGCCAGCCGATGACGGAGATCACGACCCGCCAGTCGGAAAACCAAAAGCCGCCCAACGACACGATAACCGCGCCGAAGACCACGGCAATGAGGCCGCCAAGCCATGAGAATCCCTTTTGCCGTTCCATTTCCTCGAGGAGGACCACAACGGTCTTCCGGTTGAAAAGGGAGATGCCGAGCACAAGAAACAAGATACCTAAAATTCTCGCAAGTATTATCGAAATATCCATAGGTGCAGTGAAATAAGGTTTGCGACCTTTCTTTCATTATACAACACGAAACTCGGGGCCTCCCGGGAATTTCATTTGACAAAATTTTTAAAACGTTATATCATGACAATCCTTAACGGGACTTAAAGCAGTAATTTTACAAATACATAAAGGAGAATAAATTTTGAAAGCAAAACTTATATTTTTTTCGTTGATCATGGTAGGCCTCCTCGTACTTTCTCTTCCGGTCAACACCGAAGAATGCGGGAAGAGCCTTCCCTTACCGACCAAGAGCGTCGAATTCAAGAAAATTCACGAGATCGAAGACCGCAATAACGTCGAAGTCATCGAAAACGTAGCGGTAACCGCCTATACGGACTCGGGACTCACGGCGAGCGGTGTTCCTGCCGGCGACGGCGTGGTAGCCTGCAACTTCCGAAAACTCGGAACGGTCATTCAAATACCGCACCTCTTCGGGACCAGAAAGTTCGTCATCCTCGACCGCATGAGCAAGGACTATCGCACCTATCCGCGAAACCGGAGAGGCATCGACGTTTGGATACGCGATCACGATTCGGCGATCGCGCTTGGGGTAAGAAAAACGACCATCTTCGTCGTGAAATAAACCGAAGGAGCGCACTGCGCTCCTTTCACTTTTTTCGGCAAACCTGATTCACAGCAAACCAAGAACTCCGGCAAGGACTACCCCCGTGACGCTCCCCCCGAACCCGAACGTCAAGTCGCCCATCGTGTCGGCATTGGTCGGCTGCAGGAGCATATTTTCCTGCACCAAGTTTTCGTGGAAAACATCCACCCTTACGTGATCATACGCGAATTCCCACACTTCCCACGACACGCTTATAAAAACGCAAATGGCGACGATGACGAAGGCCTTCTTCCAAAATCCGCCGGGCAATACATGAAAGCGCGGGTGCGCTTCCATGAACCACAGGAGCGCCGAAGCGAACAAAACGCCGGCAAAGAAATGGACGACGGCATCATAGCCGAAAAATCCGGCATTGCACCCCAAGTACTTGAAACACTGGTAATTCTTCGACCAATCGAAGAGGTCCCCGCCCACGAATTGCATGAGGCAAAAGACAATAAAGGCACTAATGAAGAATTTAAGGCGTTTGTGCGGCAGCATTTTACAACAATCCCCTATCCGTATTAGAATCAGGCTAAGCTAAGCAGAACCTTCCCAATATTATATCAACTTAAACCAGAAAGGAGTATGAGACGGGATGAACTATGATCATCGAGAAATGATGAGCGAGCGAACGCTCGTTCTCATCAAACCGGAAACCGTCCAGCGCGGCTACGTCGGAGAAATCATCACCGTGTTCGAGAGAGCCGGGTTGAAAATCGTGGGGGCGAAATTCCTCGTAGCCACCAAGAAGCAACTCGACGGCCATTTCCACGGCGGCGATGAATGGCTCCGCGGCATCGGAAGAAAGACCACCGAAGGCTGCCGCGAAGACGGATTGCGAGTCGAGGACGTCATGGGAACCTCCGATCCCTTGGAAATCGGGAGAAAGATCAAAGAGCAGTTGTATCACTATCTTTCCTCCGGACCCATGATGGCCCTTGTCCTTGAAGGCATCCACGCCGTCAAGGTCGTCCGAAAGCTCACCGGGCATACCATTCCGGCAAAAGCGGAAACGGGAACGATACGCGCAATGTATTCCATCGCTTCCGCCGACCTTGCGAGCGTCGTTGGAAGCCCCGCGAGAAATGTCATCCACGCATCGTCGAGCGTCGACGAAGCGAAAATTGAGATCCGCCATTGGTTCAAGGACAGCGAAGTCATCGAGTGGAAAAAGATCGATGAAGACGTCTTGTTCACCGATGGCGATTACACCAGAACCACAGACAAGAAAGGAAGTCAGCCATGAAACCAAATGCCGAAATCCTGCAAAAGCAGTTTCGATCATTGAAACTCTCGAACCGGCATGACGACCGCCGCAACGCAGCGGAACATGCCTATGCCTTGGCCGTGATCTTCAAAAACCAAGGTAACATCCGAAAAGCCCGTGAATTCGCAAAAGTGTCGGTCGACCTCTTCGACGAAAATCAGGGGAAAAAACCGAATGACTATGCCCCCCAAAATGTCACGATCGGCAATGTTCCTATGCCGAGTTCATACATTCACTCAGGCGTCGTCAAAGACCGTCTGAAAGATCTCTTTTCTTAAGACAATACAAAAGGCCCCCGTGGCCGGCCACTTCCTCGGAAGTGGCTTTCTCTTTTTATTTGGCCCCCCGCTCTCCCTCAAAAATTCGAGGAGAGCGGGGGGGGCCAAAAACAAAAACGCCGGGATAAACCCGGCGTTATAAGAAAAAGAGGGGGTGTGGCCCTTTTAGGACCCCCAGGACCCGGCCACGGGGTTTCTTTCCTAGGGGACATTACAGTATACGTTAAACAAGGTCAAAATGTAACAGGTCAGTTATCCCCACCTCCGCTCTTGTCGCCTCCCCCATTCATCATATTCTGAAGCTGCGGAAGAATGCCGTTCAACGAGGATGTCGCGGGTATCATGAGAGCGTTATCGCCTCCCGGCCGCACCGGCATCCCTGCCGGTCCCTGCCCCTCGCCTTCACCCGGTTGAGGCACCTGCTGAGGAACGCCGGCCGGCCCTCGTCCCTCACCCTCTCCCGGTTGGGTACTCGTACCAAATGCCTGCATACAGCTTGAAATGATCTGGCCGAGATTCGTGCTTGACGGGTTCGCCAAGAGATACGGCTGTACGCAATTCTTCACCCGGTCGGGCAAGTTCATGCCGTCGAGCCGGTTCTGTATCGATTCGCGGTTCTGCTCCTGATTTTGGGTATCCCCCTGGTTTTGTTCCTGATTCCGGTCATTCGACTGACCGAGACATTCCCTAACCTTCTCTCCCATATCGGGGGCGATAGCGCCGAAATTTCCCTCCTGCAAATCGGAGATCGTCGATGACCCGACGCCCTGGAGACAGTTTTGCACCGTCGTCGAAGCGTTTTGGAGCAGATTCTGGAACCTGCTTTGGATCTGCGACTTGTATGCCGACATACAAGAACTCACGACGGCGCTCGTCGAAGCATTCGGCGTGATATTCCCGCTTTCGAGTTCGCCAACCGCATTGTCGCCGAGCTCATTCTTCAAGCAGGAAACCACTTGCCCCGGAAATTGCGCGAGGCCGATCTTCAAGCCCGTCGCACTTTGCTGGATGTTCCTCGCTTGCACTTCGGAGATCAAGCCGTTCTGTTTCGCGAAATTCAAGCAGACGCTCTGATTCTGTGGATTATTGCAGAATGCGGTGCACGCTTGCTCTGAATCGCAGCCGCCCGGCCCCCTGCCGGCATTTTGCTGGATCGCCTGCACTTGCGCTTGGCTTACAAATCCTTCCCGCTCGGCGAAGGC
>CAZMFA010000023.1:0-7037 GCA_964565515.1 uncultured Candidatus Saccharibacteria bacterium
TCATTTGGATTTGATTTGTCATTAGAAATTAGTAATTTGGCATTTCTCTTAAGTAGGTCGGCAAGACGCCGATCTTTCTCGATGGCTATCACATGGACTGGGTGTTGAAGTAATTCTTTGGTGAGCTCTCCATGCCCTGGCCCGATTTCAATGACGATGTCATCCCGTTTCGGGTTGAGTGAATCGGCTATTTTTTCAAGCACAGCTTTATTCTTCAGGAAATGTTGGCCTAAACGCTGCATAAGAATTTCTAATTTCTAATCAATGACTAATGTCCAATGTTTTAAAATTTCTAAAATTAGTCATTCGGAATTGATTAGTCATTGGGTCAATTAGACATTACTAATTGCATTTGTTATAATACCCCTATTCGTGTTTGGCTCAAATATGCAGGGAGCTTTGGGGGCTCCCTCTTGAGATCCGCAGCATTCTGGGGAGCTTTTTTATTTGTGGCGGCAAGCGTGACCTTTTCCGCTTTCGGCGCTGGTTTTGGGGAAGCAGCCTCAGGTACTCTCTTGAATTCGGGCGGACCGACCGCAAACCTTCAAACTTCTTACGTTGCTGCAGGGATGGGGGAAGCTTCCCCGAACGACAACGCTGTTTTGGGCACGATTTTCGTCTCCGACTCGGCGGTCATGGGGGATTCAAACCCTCTCGTCGGTGTCGTTCCTCTCGGCAACGGCATGATGAAATACAAAGTGCGGCGGGGTGACACGCTTTCAAGCGTTGCGGAACAATTTCGAACGACGGTTGCCGAGGTGAAGCTCGCGAATCAAAACATGAAGAATCTCGCGCCGGGCTCATGGGTCGTTATTCCGTCAGCTGTCGCTTCGGATATGTTGAGCGCCGCGACGGGTTCCGTAAACCTCCCGAGTTTGAAGGGCTATTTCGGTTTGCCAGCCGTCGGATGGAACTGGGGAACGTTGCATTTTTATAATGCAGTCGATATTGCAAATCAGTGCGGTACGCCGGTTTCCGCGGCCGCCGACGGGCTTGTGGTATCCGATCAGAACCTGGGAGACGGTTCGTCTGGATGGAATGATGGCTACGGTATTTTCGTTCTTTTGGAGCATCAGAACGGTACGAAGACCAGGTACGCTCACCTCGCGAAAGCGCTCGTGAAGGTCGGCGACACCGTCGTCAAAGGCCAAGAAATCGGGCTCATGGGAAATACCGGCAACACTCAAGGGCCGACCGGCTGCCACTTACACTTTGAGGTGTACGGAGCGAAGAATCCGTTTGCGATCAACTAAACTTACTGTTCTCTGATCCGGTATTGAAAGGCCTCCGCAAGGTGACTCTTTTTTATTGTCGGAGCGTTTTCAAGGTCTGCTATGGTTCTCGCGACCTTGAGCGTTCGGTAATACCCTCTCGCCGAGATGAAGTTCTTTTCGATCGCATCTTTGAGGAATTCCTCGCCGTCGCGGTCCGCATGGAGAAGCTCGTCGACGTCTCTCGACGTCATCTCCGCATTGGTGTAAGCGCGGAGGTTTGCGTTTCGAAACCGTTCGTTTTGAACGTTCCTTGCCGCGCCGACCCTCGCCCTCATTTCTTCGTCTTCGTGGCCGTCCCCCTCGCTGAGCAGTTCGTCCATCTTCACTCTCGGAACGTTTATTTGAATGTCCATTCGATCGAGGAGCGGTCCTGAAATCTTCTTTTGGTAACGGAACACTTCGTTGGCCGTACAGATACATTCCCGTTCCGGATCGCCGAAGTAGCCGCAGGGACAAGGGTTACGCGCGGCAACAAGCATGAATCGCGCTGGAAAACTGACGGCCTTTTTGATCCGGGAAACGGTCACCCGGCCGCTTTCCATGGGCTGGCGGAGTGCCTCCAAAACATCGTGCTTGAATTCCGGCAACTCATCGAGAAAAAGCACGCCTCGGTGCGCCAAACTCACTTCTCCCGGCTTCGGATCTTGGCCGCCGCCCACGATCGCGATCAAGGACGATGTGTGATGAGGTGACCTGAACTGCCGTTCCCGGATGAATCGCCTTTCTTTGGAAAGAAGGCCGGCGGCGCTCCAAACCTCGGTTATTTGGATCATTTCTTCGTATGACGGCGGCGGAAGTATGGAAATGAGCGCTTCGGCGAGCATGGTTTTCCCCGTGCCCGGCGGGCCGGAAAAGATGATGTTGTGTCCTCCGGCGGCGGCTATCTCGAGCGCTCGCTTGGCTGCTTGCTGCCCCTTGATGTGGCTCACCTTTACGGATGATTCGGGGAGAATCGACGCCATATCCGTTTCTTGTTGAGGCTGTATGCCGCGGCCCCGCTCAAGGTGAGCGATAAGTTCCGTGAGATTTTCGATCGGCATGATTCTCAATCCTCGCACCATTGCCGCCTCCTCGGCATTCTCCTTGGGAAGGAAGAATTCCTTGAACCCAACTTTCCTTGCAAGAATGGCGATGTTCAAGGCTCCTCCGATCGGCCGGAGGCTCCCGTCGAGCGACAATTCACCGGCGAACATTTTCCCCGCAGTCCCGAAATCGGCCATTTGATCGCTTGCTAAGAGATACGAAAGGGCGATGGGAAGATCGAAGTGCGATCCGCTTTTCTTTACGTCTGCGGGAGCGAGGTTGATGGTTATCTTTCGATTTTCCTTTATGGGCGGCTTGATGCCCGAGTTTTTCAGCGCTGAGTTCACCCGTTCCTTTGCTTCGGAGACGGCCTTGTCGGCGAGGCCGACGACGTTAAAAGCGTGGAGACCGACGTTCAAGTCGGCCTCCACTTCCACCAGCTCGGCAGTTATCCCTGTAAGCTCGGCAGAATAAAGTTTTGGTACGTTTCCCATGAAAGCCCCCTCCTCGCCCCCCTACCTCTGTTTCACTTTGCATTGCTTACAAAGCAATGATTCCGGATCCACGGCGAGAACTTCTTTTTCTATCTTCCCGCCACATTCGATGCAAATGCCGTACGTACCGTTTTTGATCCGCTCGAGCGCCGTTTCGATTTGCTTGAGCCGCTTGTCTTGATTTTCTTTGACACTCAAAAAATTCACCGTTTCCTCTATTTCATCAGCTTCCTCTTCCATGTGATCGATGTCGTCGCCGAAGTCGAGTTCCGATTCGAATTTTTTGAGATTTGTTTCGATGAGCTTCTTTTCTTCAATAAGCCTTTCTTCTGTTTTTTTGAGTTCTTCTTTGTTCATCCCGTTAGAAATAAAACATCTTGTTCATAAGCAGCGGCTTACGATGCGCAGTTAATCCGACTCCCATTGTAATCGTATTTTTCATAAGTTTGTAATTTCTAACGGGATTCATAATTGAGGTAATAAATATCCCGGTGAATTCTCGTTCATCGCTGGGGATAAAGAAAGCGACTGTTTTTGTTTACTGCAAATCCTGGATCGCGGCTTTGTATCCGTCGTAGGAGGAAGCGATGACGAGAACATCCCCCTTCCATCCGTAATCGAGACCGTAGCCGTTCTTACTGAAGAGGACGTAGCGATTCGAGGTTGCGGCATCTCCGCTCTTCCACGCTCCTTCCGTTCCGGGGTCGGCAGCGAAGAAGTTTTTGAGGTTCGTGTTCGCTTCGAAGATTTGGGCAAAGGACGCTTTTTCATCAACGAGACTCGAGGTTGCCGTGAGCTTTGCGGCGAAGCCGAGCCACCGGGCGCCGCTCGAATCGACGTACACGAATCCGGAAACGGAAGCCGGATCAAATGCTTGGGTAAGCCCCGAATTTGAAAGGTCCATCGAGAGCAGCGACTGCATGAGTGTCGAGAAAGGGATCGAATTCCCGTTTTGGTCCGTGAAAGTGACCTCCACGAGAGCCGGCTCCTTGGAGGTCCCGAGCGACAAGTTTGCCAAGTTGGCTCCGGAAATCGGAGAGGCCGAGTTGATCGATCCATCGGTCGCCGCAAAGAGAGAGGTATGTGCGAGCGGCGCTTGCGGCGTCGTAGTTGTCGTGCTGCTTGTCGTCGTTTGTGACGAACTCGCGTTCGTCGAAGTTCCCGTTGTCGTCACCGCTACGGAAGTCCCCGTGGTTTCCGTCGTGGTCGGCGTGGTGACAGCCCCCCCAGTCGTTACTGTCTCAGCCGGCGGTTTGGTTCCCGCAAACATGGGGTAAACGAGGAAGTATCCCACGGCTCCCAAGGCGAGGACGACAATGAAGGTAATAAGGCCGATGAGCGCACCCTTCCCTTTCTTCTTGCCGGTCGGCACCTGCGGCGCAGAATTTCCCGCCACTTGGTCCATGCCGGTCGGCACCTGCGGTATTTCGAAATTGAAATTATCGGGAGCGGCGCTTGGCGCTTGTGAAGGCGCCGGAGGAGGCATCGGTGTCTGCGGGGTATACGACTGAGGCGCTCCGCCGCTCTGAATGGAGTTTAAGTCTGAAGCCATGGTTCGTACATCGACGTTCTTCTGCGGTTCCCCCCCGCCCATTGGCGCGGATCCCGGAACCTGGAAATTTTGGTCTGCCATAATACTTCCATTATAGCATAAACCTTCTACTGGTTGAGGGCCTTCAGGGAAAGTCCCAGTTTGCCGTTCTCTATTTTGATGATTTTCGCTTTGACGGTATCGCCCAATTTTACGACATCCTCCACTTTCTTTACATATCCGTTTTTAAGTTCCGAAACGTGGATCATGCCGTCCTGCCCGCCGCCCAGATCCACAATAGCGCCGAATTCGAGGATTCTCACGATCGGACCCTCGACAATCTCTCCCACATGGTATTCTTTGGTAATTTGTCGTACGCGTTCCACCGCATGTTTGACGGCGTCGTCGTCGAGTCCGGCGATATACACGTGGCCATCCTCTTCGATGTCAATCGTCACCTTGTTTTCGGTTTCAGCAAGGATGCCGTTGATGGTCTTACCGCCGGGGCCGATAAGTTCCCCAATCTTGTCTTGCGGGATTTGGACGATCGTGATCTTCGGGGCAAAGGGCGACAAGCCGTTCCGCGGAGCGGCAAGCGTTTTGTCCATGAAGTCCAGAATTTGAAGGCGAGCTTTTTTTGCGGCCTGCAGCGCTTCGGTGAAGATTTTTTGGGTGATGCCGCCGATCTTCACATCCATTTGGATGGCGTTCACGCCTTCGCGCGTTCCGGAAACCTTGAAGTCCATGTCGCCGTAATGATCTTCTGGCCCTTGGATGTCGGTTAAAAGTTTGTATTCGTTTTCATCGGCGCCGGTCATGAGGCCGATCGAAATACCGGCCACTTGTTTTTTCACGGGAACTCCCGCGTCCATCAATGAAAGCGAAGCAGCGCATGTCGATGCCATCGAAGACGACCCGTTCGACGAAAATGTTTCGGCGACCACGCGGATGGTATACGGAAACTCCTCCATGGGCGGGAGCATGGCGCTGACGCCCTTTTGCGCCAAGTTGCCGTGGCCGATTTCCCGTCGGCCGGGGCCGCGCGACCGCGAGGTTTCGCCGACGGCAAAACCGGGGAAATTGTAATGAAGCATAAATCGCTTTTTGCCTGTCATTTCCATCGTTTCGACGATTTGTTCCGCGCCGGGCGCCGCCAAGGTCGTAATGGCGAGGACTTGCGTTTCGCCGCGGATGAAAAGCGCCGATCCGTGCGTGCGATTGAAAAGGCCGACCTCGGCGTAGAGTTCCCTCACTTCGTCGAACTTTCTGCCGTCGGCCCGCTTGCCGTTTTTGAGCGCCAAGTCATGGACGAACTTGTCAACCTCGTTTTCGAAGATGATCTCGGCGATTTTCAACGACTCTTCGGTCTCGCCAGATCCCTTCAAGTGTTCGAATAATTTGTCCTTCAAAGCGCCGACAGTTTTATCCTTCAGTGCTTCTTCGAGTTCGGGTTTGATAAAGGCGGAGATCTTTCCGGTAAGAACCGGATCGCCGGCGGCAAGCGTGACGTCGGCCTTGGGTTTCCCCAATTCCTTGATGATCCCTTTTTGAAAGTCGATGAGCTGTTTGATGTGTTCGTGAGCGTTCACAAAGATCCGCTCCGTGGTCGATTCGTCCGCTTCTTTTCCGCCGAATTCTATCATGTTCACGAATTTTTCGGTTCCGGCGAAGAATCCCTTGATGTCTTCCCCTTCTTCGATCTTAAGGCCTGCGACCGGTCCGCCCCACGGGATATCAGAAATTGCAAGCGCGGTCGAGGCGGCCAAAAGCGCCGGCTCGTCGGGATCGTTCTTTTCGTCGTACGCGAGGACGGTCACGACGACTTGCACCTCGCGTCGCAAGCGCGGGTCGAAGAGCGGCCGGATAGTCCGGTCGATCAAGCGCGCCGAGAGGATGGCTTCATCCGACGGCCTCCCTTCGCGCCGGATGAACCGGCTGCCGATGATCTTCCCGGCGGCGTAAAACCGTTCTTCGTAATCGACGGTCAAAGGAAAAAAATCGCCGGGTTTATCGACTTTGCTCATGACGACCGTCGCGAGAACTGCCGTATCGCCCGATCGCCCGATGACGGCGGCATTCGCTTGGCCGGCGACCTTCGATAGTTCGAGGGAAAAATCTTTCCCGTCGACGTTCACGTGGTATGTTTTTTTATGGAGATCCATCCCGTTAGAAATAGTACGCATACGCGAGGCATGCGCCGTGTTTACCCTTGATATTTTCGACTGATTTTTTATTCATAATTTTTATTTCTGATTTGCATACGCGATTTCTAACGGGATCCATGATTTTAATAGCTTCTTCTTATCGTTCTTCTTGGTCGGCGGTTGTCGCGATTGCGATCTTCCCGATTGTCGACGCGTTCGTTGATCTTCAAGAGCGCTCGCGGAATGTGTTCGATATCCACGAAGCTGTCGGTGGCGTCCCTTAAGCGCGCCGATGTCGTACGCCCGAACGCAGCGACCTCGACATCTTTCCCGAATCCCAACTTGAGGTATTGGACGAGCGGGACGAAATCGCCGTCGCCGGTCACGAGGACCACGGCGTCCAAGGCGGCCGCGCTTCGGATGGCGTCAACCGCGATGCCGACATCCCAATCACCCTTTTTCGTTCCATCGGGATATACTTGAAGATCTTTCGAGCGGAGCTCAAGGCCGGTTTTTCGAAGCGCTTCGAAAAACGATTCCTCGCCGGTCGCAGGATCGCTCTTCACGACGT
>CAZMFA010000024.1:0-6915 GCA_964565515.1 uncultured Candidatus Saccharibacteria bacterium
TCGTTGAGGGGCTTGGCGGGTTGAGGTCGGCGAGCACGATGCCGCCCGAGGTAAAGGCAAAGATGACGGCAAAGAGAAGTGCTAATTTTTTCATCCCGTTAGAAACAACCACCTTTTTCATGGGCAGTAATGTACGATACGCGGTTCGCTCGACTTCTTCGGTAATCACCCTTTTCATAGGTTTATAGTTTCTAACGGGATTCATCGATTTTATTATATCAAAAATCGTTATTAGTTGTGCTGAACTTGGCCTTCGCATTGTTCGAGTCCGGGGAGAATAGTGCAGTCGGCATTCGGGTCGGAATTCGGCATATTGCAGTCGATGAAGCTGCAGGCGTACTTGCCGTCGCTCAATTTTTTGGCGTAAACGGCATTGGGGGGCGTGGTGGGGAAGTTCGGCAAGACCTTCTTGCCGCAAAGCGAAGTATCTACGAAATAACCTTGGCCGACTTTGTACGTCGTGGCATTGATGGGAGCCCCCTGTATTTGGCTTGCCGGGTAGCCGCAGGCCCACACGCCGTCATTGGAAATTTTAGCATAAGTCGTTCCTCCGCCGCAGGCGGGACTGATGATGGATTTGGGAGCCACAAGACACGGATCGTTGGGGTCCGCCCCCACGATGTCGTTGCAGCTTTTCCCGGAGGGGCTGCAAAGCGCTCCGCCGTTAATCGCCCACTTGAAGTATGTCCAATCGGTGCCGATATTTACCCCAAATGGAGTACAACCAGTAAGCCAGTTCATCTTATCGAGATTACTGGCAACATTCGCGCCGCACCAATTGTCTTGCATCGAACCGTTCAGTATTTCAGCCTTACAGGCGTCGGTAAAGCCGCCGAGGTCGGTCCACTTATCGGTATAAAACGGCGGCTGCCCCAACTCGTAAATTACCGCGTTGGCGGGAACGTTTTGGATGGTCGACGTGCCGCAGTGGAACGCTCCGTCGTTCCCTATCGCCGCGTGGATGATGTATTGGCTTGCGGCCGTTTGCTGCGGCTGGGAATCTTGGGGGTTTGCTCCATTCGTCCCGATGGGCGTGCACGAAGTTCCGGAACCGCTTTCGCAGGCCGATTGGGAAGTGTATCCCGCCGAGCAATCGTAGATCGTCGCGCTGCCGTAGGTCGCGGCTGAGTTTGCCGGGGCCCAAATGGTGGTGGTTCCGACGGCCGGCTGTCCGCATTCGGTTTTGTCGCCCGCATAGCACGTTGCCGTGCTGCAGAACGAACCGCTGAAGTCGGAGTTGTTGCAGGTGTTGCCGCTCGCGCTGCAGGCGTACGAGCCGTTCGAAGCAACCTTCATATAGGTGCTCGAGGCGTTGGCGAGGCTCGGCAGTGAGTTCAAGGGCTGCAGCTGCGGGTTGTGGGTGCAGGAAATTTGATCCCAAGGGAATGCGGAGCTCCCCGTGAGGACGCGAATGACCGTCGAAACGATGATCCACGAAAGAAGGGCGATCGCAACGCCAGTCACCGCCTTCACAAGGATCTTCTTTCCTTTTTCGAACTTTTCCTTGCTCCCCGTCGCAATGATCATGGCGATGCCGCCAATCACGATCATGAGCGCCCCGATGCCGAGTGAAAACTTGAAGAGCATTTGGATGATGTTGTTCGTGACAATGATCGCGTCGCAAAAATCGCAAGGGCCGACGGGTCCGCCCGTCGTGCTCCGCGCCGCGCAGCTCGTATTCGTCCAAATGCCCGTTCCTTGAGCAAGCGCGGATCCATGAGCCGCAAAAAAGAGCAGGGCCGAAAACCCGAGAACGGATATGATCGCCAGTTTTTTTGCCGTCCCCCTAATGTGAGTCCTCATCAGAGTCCACTATTCATTATACTCGTCACTTGATTCGCCGCTTGCTTTACGGCGGTTTGAAGGCTTGTTTGTCCGGTCACGTACGCGTCGATCATTTGCGAGAGGACGCTTGTGATGGAAACCCGGTTCGGGCCGTACCACGATCTGGCGTAGAGTGCTTGCTTCGCGAAGACTGAAAGATTCGGGTCTTGAAGGCGGCCTTGGATGAGCGAAAGAAGCGCCGGTGGATTACCCGATGCGGTCACATACGAATTGGCGTTTTGGGCGTTCGTCGCCATGGCAAGGATGAGCGTCCAGGCAAGCGATTGATAGCGCGATTGCCGGGAAACGACGAAGCCAGCGTAGTCCGGATAGGAAACGTACGCCGTGGACGAAGCCGGCTCCGGGACGGGCGCAATGCCGTAATTTAAGAAAGAATTCTTCGCCTTCAATTGGTTTACAGCCGACTCATAGTCGAAAATCATGGCAACTTTGTTCGTCGCGAATGCATCGAGCGAATCGGGCATGTTGTAATTCCAAGTATAAAGATTGCTCTTGGGGTCCGAAAATTGGGTATAAAACTTGAAGGCGTTGAAGCCGGTGTCGACCGCAAAGGTCGCTTGATTTTTCGTTGCGTCGGTTATCGTGGTGCCGGTTTGGAGCATAAGAAGCGATAAGAGGTCCGTCGCGTGGTTGATGTTCGTGTTCGACGTGCCGATAGCCGCCGCCGCTTGATCGATAGTTCCGGTCGAAGAAATTTGCGTAAGGGAAGGGACGATGCTGTCGAAGTCCTGCCACGTCGACGGCGGATACACAACGCCCGCCTTTGCCAAAAGGTCTTTGTTATAAAACAGAGCCATCGTATCGAGGGAAAGCGGGAGCCCGTACACGTATTGCCCGGAGACGAAATCTTGGTAGACGACCGACGGAAAATCTTGCTGCAAATTGAACGGCGAGAAGAGCGCCGAACTCACGGGAACGATCTTGTTGAAGTATGCCGGAAGTTCGGTCGAGGGGATCATGAAGATATCGGGTGCTTGACCGGAGGCCATGGCCTCGAGGAGCGCTTGGGAATATGTTCCGTAGTCGCCGAAAGCCCGAATATCGACTTTAACATGCGGATACGTTGCATTGAATGCGGCGATGGCTTGGTTGTAATACGAAGGTTGATCGCCGTAGATCCACATCGTAAGGCTCCCTTGAGTGTTTGCGGGATTGTTCGTCGAGGTCTTCGAGCCGGGGAGGATTCCCGCGAAGACGAGGATGAGGACGAGGATTAAAAGGCCGATTCCTCCGAAGATGATGAGTTGTTGTTTTGAAAAGTTCATCCCGTTAGAAATAAACTATCGAGCTCGGTCGATAATAAAAGGCTTTTGTCTTGTTCCGCTTCGTTGATGCTATGGATTGATTGCATGTTTATTTCTCACGGGATTCATAAGGCAACGATGCCGACCAAATGATCACCCTTCTCTACATTCATAATTTTAACGCCTTGAGTCGCTCTTCCCAAAATGCGCACGTCCTTGAGGGGTATTTTGATGGCTTGCCCTTTCGAGGAAAAGGCAATGAGTTCGGTGATCTCGTCCCCTACGACGTGAGCGCCGATGACGGTTCCGGTTTTGTCGGTGATGTTCGCCGTTTTGATTCCCGAACCGCCTCTCCTTTGTATTTTATACTCTTTAAGGTTTGTTTGTTTCCCGAAGCCGTTTGCCATGACGACGAGGAGGCGTGAGCTTCCAACCGATTTTGTGGGCACGATATCGGCTCCGGAAACCACGTCGTTCTTCTTCAGAGCGATGCCCTTCACTCCTCCTGCGGTTCGCCCCATTTCTCGCACGTCTTTTTCTTTAAAGCGAATGGCTTGGCCCCTCGTCGTTGCGAGGATCACTTCGTCACCGCCTCCGGAAAGTTTGACCCACAAGAGCGCATCGTCGGGGGAAAGTTTGATGGCAATGATGCCGGTCCGCCGGACGTTTTCGAAATCTTCGAGCGGGGTCTTCTTCACGATGCCGCCCTTCGTGATCATGACGAGATACCCTTCTTTGGTGTCTTTGGGATATGAGATGACGGCGCTCACTTTTTCCGTCACTGGTACCTCGAGGAAGTTGTAGATCGATTTCCCCTTCGAGGTGCGCGACGCTTCGGGTATTTCGTATGCCTTTGTTTGGAATGCCCGGCCCTTGTTGGTGAAAAAGAGGATGTTGTCGTGCGTCGAAGCGTAGATAATTTGCGAAATTTTATCTTCTTCCTTGAGTTCCGCGCCGATCAGCCCCTTCCCGCCGCGTTTTTGGGCGCGGAACGTGTCGGACGGCATTCGCTTGATATAGCCGTCTTCGGAGATCGCAATAATCGAATCCCCTTCCGGTATCAAATCTTCTTCGTTGAATTCCTTGAGGCCTCCGGCAATGACCTTCGTTCTCCGAGGATTGTCGAATGTCTTTTTCAGATATTCGAGGTCGCCTTCGATGATGGCGAGGATCCGCTTCGGGTCCTTCAAGATGAGCTTGAATTCCGTGATCATTTTCTTTTTTTCCTTCAATTCATCCTCCAGCTTGATTCGTTCGAGTGCAGCCAACGACTGCAGCTTCATTTCGAGGATCGCATCGGCTTGCAGCGCGGAAAGTTTGAAATTTTTCATCAAATTAACCTTCGCGGTTTCCTTATCCTTCGATTTTTTGATGGTCGCGATGATCTTGTCGATGACATCGAGCGCGGTCACGAGTCCTTCCAAGATGTGCGCCCGCTCCTCGGCTTTTTTGAGGTCGAATTCGGTTCGCCGGCGGACGATGAGCTTTCGGTGTTCGAGGTACTGCAAGAGAACGTCTTTCAAAGAAAGAACTTGCGGTTGAATGCCATCGACCAAGGCGAGCATGTTGTAATAGAAATTCTTCTGAAGCTCGGTATATTCGAAGAGCTGATTCAATATCTTTTGCGGGTTTGCATCGGCCTTAAGGTCGATCGCGATCCGAAGGCCCTCGCGGTCCGACTCGTCGCGGACGTCCTTGATGCCTTCAATCCTCTTCTCTTGAACGAGCTCCGCGATCTTCGTGATGAGATCGGATTTGTTGACTTGGTACGGGATCTCCGTGATGACAATTTGAAAACTGCCGCTCTTCCGCTCTTCGATGTCGGCTTTCGCGCGCATCGTGATGGAACCTTTGCCGGTTGAATACGCTTCTTCAAGCGATTTCTTGCCGTACACGAGGCCGCCAGTCGGGAAGTCGGGCCCTTGAATAAACTGCATGAGATCCTTTACCGTCGCGTCCGGGTTTTTTGCGAGATGAGCGATCGCATCCGCAACTTCCCCGAGGTTGTGGGGCGGAATGGACGTGGCCATGCCGACCGCGATGCCGACCGCGCCGTTCAAGAGCAAGTTCGGAAGCTTCGCGGGGAGGAATTGCGGTTCTTCGCGGGTCGAATCGTAATTGGGGATCCAATTGACCGTTTCTTTTTCAATATCGACGAGCATTTCTTCGGCAATCCTCGAAAGTCGCGCTTCGGTGTACCGCATGGCGGCCGGGCTGTCGCCGTCGACGGATCCCCAGTTCCCCTGCCCGTCAATCAGGGGGTACCGTAACGAAAAGTTCTGGGCCATACGGGCCAAGGCGTCATAGACTGCCATATCGCCGTGCGGATGGTATTTCCCGAGCACCTCTCCCACGACGTTCGCAGATTTCTTGAACTTCGCGCTGTGGGTGAGCCCGGTATCCCACATGGCCCACAAAATCCTCCGCTGTACCGGCTTCAAGCCGTCCCGGACGTCCGGAAGGGCGCGCGAGACGATGACGGACATCGCATAGTCCAAATAACTTTCCGAAAGTTCAGCGGTTATTTCCTTTTCTTCTATTTTTCCCTGTTCTCTCTGCTCTTCCATAGTGTAAGCTTCCTTATTATCGGCGATTGCGCCTCAAGAATCAAATAGGCCGACGATTTCTATTTCCTCCCAAACACGCTATCGCATTCCCCGGTGTGGAATACGCGCTCGCCCTTTCCCACTCTGCCCGCTCGGTTTCCGAGATGGTTTGATTCGAGAATAAAAATCGTCGGCGTTTGAGGTTTACGGAAGTGTCGTAGTGGGAATCACCTCCAAGGTCGTCGTTGCCGGCTCGAAAGAAGGTTGCCCGTTCGTTTGGCTTCCTCCCTGAATATTGAAGGTGTTCGTTTTTTGGAATTCGCTCCGCAGTTGTTTTTCCAGGCGGGAAACAAAGGACCCTATTTGATCGGTGATGTTCCCGACGCCGTTCGTGAAGCCGTCTGAAATACTGGAAAATCCTCTGCCGAGAGTATCGAGGAATGAATTGCCGGCGGCATTCCCCGGAGGATGGGGAAGGTAATCGATGGTCGTCGTGGTCGAGGTTGTGTTTCCTTGTCCGACCGTCGGCACCGTAAAGTTGAGATAAAGGACCCAAAGAATGATGACAGCAATCATGGAGACCGACGAAGCAATCGCAAGGTATACGCGCTTCGTCTTCTCATCTTTCTCTTGGAGGTTTTTAATGAAGTCCTTCGTCTTCCCTACATTCGGCATAGTCCGTTAAACGGTGAGCCACACGACGGTCATTGCCTTGGGGGAAATGTCTTTTTTCTTCAAGGTCAATTTTTCTTCCGGTTTGCTGTTTTCTTGGCCCAGCTCTTTCAGGAGCTCTTTCGGGTCCTTAACGAAGGAAGGAATGACGATTCCTGGTTCGGTTTGGCGTACTACCTTGGCGATGGCGGAGGCGTTAAGATACGGTTTTTCTCCCCCGGGCAGAACGAGAATGTCGCAGTCCTGAAGAATTTCCACGACCTTCGGGTCCGGTTCCTTTTTAACGGGCCCCAAAATGCCGATCGTGATATCGTCGAAGACGATCCGGTAGGCCGTTTTTTCAACCTCCTCTCCCTCGTGCTCGGCGGTCCTGCCCTCGATCCGTATTTCGGAAACGTCATATTCGCCTTGCCCATCGACAAAAAACGGTCCGCCGTCCTCGGGGCCGGTTTGCGGTGGCCTCATTGTCGCGACAATGAGAAGTGATCCCTTGTATGATCGCTGGTTGTCCGGATCGATGAGTACCGCTCTTTCGCCGGATTGGAGTTTGAAATAGCCGTCCCCTTGGCGCGTGATTACCATACACAGCTATTTTACCAGGAATCAGT
>CAZMFA010000025.1:0-6841 GCA_964565515.1 uncultured Candidatus Saccharibacteria bacterium
ATGTACAACGCGCTCGTGAATGCACGCTACCAAGTATCGAACTTGAAAAGCCAAATAGCCACGGCGGCGAACACGCAAAACGAACTGAAGGGAAAGCTCTTCAACGCAACGGCACCGCAAAATCTCGATTCACTCGCGATGAAATACAATCTTGTCCTGGATACCAAACCGCAATACCTTACCGAACACCCATGGGTGTCAGATTTATCCTTCTAACAACACTTTTCGGACTGATTTTTGGACTTCTCGGGTTCAACTTATATAGGATTCAAATAGACAAAGGGGGGTACTACCTGGATAAAGTCCAGGCAAGAACCGCGAACGCCGCCGAACTGGAACTTTCGAGGGGGGAATTGTTTCTCACCGACCGTTATGGTAACGCCATACCGGTCGCCGTCGATAAAGACTATCCCATCATCTACGCAGTCCCGCAGCAGATCAAAAACCCGGAGCAAGAAGCCACCGCCCTTGCGCCGGCTTTGAATATAACCTCGACGACCCTTGCATCGATGCTTGACAACCCCAAGAGCCTCTTCCGAGCTCTCGTCGAGAAGGCGACCCAAGCGCAAGTCGACACCGTCGACGGCTTGAACCTCGACGGTATTTACACCGACACAAAACAGTACCGTTATTATCCATTCGGAAGCCTCGCCGCAAACGTCGTGGGCTTCGTCGGCGTGAACGGCCAAAATCCGCAACCGACCGGGCTTTACGGCGCTGAGAAAGAATTCAACGACACGCTCACGGCGGGGAACGATGTTCATCTCACAATCGACCGCGTTCTCCAAGCGCAAGCCGAAGAACTCATCCAAAACCTGGTAGCTGCGCAGAGCGCCGAAAGCGGAGCGATCATCATCGAAGACCCGACGACCGGCGCCATCCTCACGATGGCATCGTACCCGACCTTCGATCCGAACAGCTATGCCAGTTCCTCGATCGCTTTGTACGCAAATCAAAGCGTACAGGACAACTACGAACCGGGCTCCGTTTTCAAACCGATCACGATGTCGATCGGCATCGACAACGGCATCTTTACGCCGACCTCGACCTATGACGACAAGGGTGTTGTCATCTTGAATGGGAGCGTCATCAGAAACTGGAATTTGAAGGCATACGGCCCCCATACGACCATGACCAAAGTCATCGAAGAATCATTGAACACTGGAGCGGTTTGGGCGGAAGAGCAGATCGGCAATAAACTTTTCTACGCTGGCGTCAAAAAATTCGGTTTCGGGGACCCGACCGGCATCGACTTGCCAAATGAAGCTTCCGGCAGCCTTGCCAACCTCGAGAAGAAGGACGCTCAAGCCGTCGATTACGGTACGGCTGCATTCGGGCAAGGCATATCGGTAACGCCGGTTCAAATGATCAACGCCTTCTCGGTCATCGCGAATGGAGGGCTCTTGATGCGGCCGTATCTCAATGCGGGCGATGCGCCGGAGGTGATCCACCGCGTCATAAGCACCTCAACCGCGGAAAAAGTGCGGGGCATGATGATCGATGCCGTAAACAAGGCGGGCGTCGCGACGATCCCGCAATTCACCGTCGCCGGAAAAACGGGCACCGCACAAATCCCGGACCTTCAAGGCGGCGGTTACTATCCCAACCAATATATCCACACCTTCATCGGTATGATCCCTGCAACTAAACCCCACTATGTCATCTTAATCAAGCTGGTCCGCCCGAAATCGGAGCTCGCCGCCGTTTCCGTCGTTCCGGCATTCAAGCAAATGGCATCGTTCGTTTTGAATTACGAAAATGTCGCACCCGACAACATCGGCAATAAACTCGACTCCTATTTCTACGCTAACCCATGAAACAAACAACCCTCAAAATACTTTCGCTTTTCTTGAAGTGGATAGCGCACGCGACCACCGCCAAGTACCGGCCGAGCATCGTCGGCGTGACGGGCAACGTCGGCAAAACGTCGACGAAAACAGCCATCGCAAGGGTCCTTGCGACGGAACGACGGGTGAGAACGGCCTCAAAGAATTTCAACAACGAACTGGGATTGCCAGTAACCATCATCGGAGACTTCAAAGATACCGGCGGCACCTTCTTTTGGATCACCGTCATCGCGAAGGGAGTTTGGCAACTCATAAAGAAAAACAATGCGTACCCGGAAATGCTGGTTCTTGAATACGGCGTAGACCGGCCCGGGGACATGAGCTATCTTCTTGCCATCGCACGGCCCGACGTCGGCGTCATCACCGCCATCGGCGAAACACCTGTCCACATCGAATTTTTCGACAGTCCGGAAGGAGTCGCAAAAGAAAAATCGAAACTCATCGCCCAGCTGCCGTCGACGGGGTTCGCCATTTTAAACGCGGATGACAAGCATGCAGGCTTCTTCAAGGAGCAAACAAGGGGGCATGTCATAACGTACGGCTTCGGGGGCAACGCCGACGTCCGCATCACTGCATTCGGAAACGCGATACGGGAAGACAAGGAAAACGGGTTTGTTTCGTTCAAGTTGAACTACGGCGGGAGCATGATCCCCGTCAAAATCGAAGGGGTCCTGGGAAAATCGACTGCCTATGCGGCGGCAGCTGCTGCTGCGACGGGTCTCATCTTCGGCATGAACCTCTTGAAGATCGCGGAAGCACTCGGCGGATTCAAAAACCCGCCGGGTCGGGAAAACGTTATTCCGGGAATCAAGAACTCCGTCGTGATCGACGATTCGTACAACGCTTCGCCGAAAGCGACCGAAGAAGCGCTTGCAACCCTGAAAGATATCGAAGCAAAGCGGAAGATCGCCGTCCTGGGGGACATGCTCGAACTCGGCCGCTACACCATGGAGGCGCATCAAAGAATAGGGAAGCTTGTCGCAAAGTCGGCCGACATCCTCATGACCGTGGGAACGAGGGCAAAATTCACCGCCGAAGAAGCGGTAAAAGCCGGCATGCCGAAACGGAATGTTATGGCGTTCGAAAACTTGAACGACGCATCGCGGGAACTCAAAAACCTCGTGCGGCACGGGGACGTGATCCTCGTGAAAGGATCGCAATCGGTCCGCATGGAAAAGATCACAAAAGACATCATGCGAGACCCTCTGGACGCCGAAAGGCTTTTGGTCCGCCAATCTTCGGTTTGGCTTGCCAAACCAGGGCTCTATGAATAAACTAGGGGATAAGGCCTCGTCGTCTAGCCTGGTCCAGGACACATGGTTCTCATCCATGTAACATGGGTTCGAATCCCGTCGAGGCTACGTAATATAAAGTTGACATAATAATTATATTATGTTAAAATAGTCGCACTTCCAAAGCGGAAGTCAGTTGATCTTTAAAAGCTAAATAAAATCGAATTAAACGATCACTGCATTCAGTAACAAAGAAAGGAGGTGGGCCATGCCCACTTGGTTTGATATCGTCAAGGCGGAAGTCGATTCCGTCGACGAAAAAAATCTATTTGAACCGCAGATCGACATCGATATAGAGGGTGGCGATCACGAAATCGGTGAAGCCGATGCGGATCTAAAAAAACTATACAGCCTTGCCACAAAATGGCAAAAATCCTCTATGGAACTCATGGTCGCGGCACAGTACGTCAACAACCGTGAAGACCAAGAGTACAAGATAAAAAAGGCAAAGGAACTCGGTCAAAAGTCAAATCTTCTCATGGAAATCTTCTGGGTTTCCATAAAAGAGATGTATAACGTTTGGCACAAACCTTCCGTTGGTATCAGAAAGGGATGGAGGATCGTTTGGAGCGAACCAAACGGAGAGCCTCTGCCGGGATTTTTAAAAGACCTTTTCGGTCTTTAGGCTCTTACTCCTTCGGCTACTGCGACAAAAATTGTAACAACAGTTTTTATCCCAGTGACCCCCGGAAAACAAAAAGCCCAATGAATAACGTTGGGCTTTTTACTTTAGGCGGTCGCGAGGCGGTCGCAGCCCTTGGCGCTCGGGAGGGAAACCGCTAGAATAGTAGAGTATGTTCCGCAAGAAATCCATTCTTTTGCTCCTCGGAATAAGCGCTTTGTTTCTTCTTATAACCATCGGGCTCGTAATACCCAAGATCGGCGGGCTGACCTACCCATCCATCATCCACTTCGACAAATGGAACGGCGTAAACTTCCTGGGCGATCAAGCGGATTTCCTGGGAGCGCTCCTCACCGGCGTCGTTTTCATCGCTCTCAACGTGTTCTTAAGCTCCCAGCTGTTCCACAAAGAACGCTTCGTGGCATATTTTTTCCTTACCGCAAACGTTCTCATCTCGATACTTCTTTTGGTTTTCTCGGCAACCGTAATCGGCAATAATTAATGCAACTGTTCGAATTACAGAATTTTGAATTTCGATTGAATTCAAAAATTCATGGATTGAATAATTTACTCAAAATTCGAAATTAAATCATTCACAACCAATGGTAACCACCCTCCTCATCATACTTGTCGCCCTGACGCTTGGACTTCTGATCGCGGTCTTTTTCTTCACGCGGAATCTCAAAAAACCGAAAGAGAACAACAGCGATGGATTCACACTTCTCCAAAATCAAATGAACGAGATTACGAGGACGCTCGACTCGAAACTCACCGAATCAAACCGGGCTTTCCAAACCCAGTTCGGCGAAAGCGCGAAGATCATCCGCGACGTGACGGAACGCTTGACCAAGCTCGACGAAACGAACAAGCAAGTCGTGAATTTCGCCGATCAGCTCCAATCCCTGCAAGACATCCTGAAAAATCCCAAACAACGGGGGGTCCTCGGGGAATACTACCTCGAAACGCTTTTAAAGAACGTCTTACCGCCTGAACTCTACCAAATGCAGTACCCCTTCAAGAACGGCGAAATCGTAGACGCCGTCGTTTTCGTCGGCAAAAAACCGGAGGGGAAAATCATCCCGATCGATTCCAAATTCTCGCTCGAAAACTACAACCGCCTCACGGAAGCGAAAGATCCCGCCGAAAAAGAACGGCTCGAAAAACTGTTCGTCGGCGACCTGAAACAGCGGATCGTCGAAACCTCGAAATACATCCGGCCGGAAGAAGAGACGACCGACTTCGCCTTCATGTTCATCCCCCACGAAGCCATTTACTATGACCTCTTGGTCAACAAGGTGGGTGCTGTAACGGAAGATACGGAAAATTTGATCCAGCGGGCCGCCGGCAAGTACAAGGTTGTCATCGTTTCGCCGACATCGTTTTTAGCATACCTTCAAACCGTTCTCCAAGGGCTCCGCGCCATGAAAATCGAAGAATCGGCCAAGGAGATACGAAAACGGGTCGAAGAACTGGGAAAACACCTCGGAAACTACGAAACCTTCATGAAGAAACTGGGCAGCAATCTCGGCACGACGGTCAATATGTACAATAACGCCTACAAAGAATTCGGAAAGATCGACAAGGACGTGCTCCGCATCACCGGCGAAGCGGTAAACACAGCACCCGACCAATTGGAACCGCCCGAAAACGGAGAATAAGATGGACCAAAAACTCCTCCTCGATCTCAAGTGGAAAAAACTGAGGAAACTCGCTCGATATTTTTCGTTCGCGCCGTTCCTCGACTTCGTCGTGGTAACCGGCTCGATGGCTGTGGGGAATGTGAAGGAGAATTCCGACTTCGACCTTTTGGTTTCGGTGAAGGAGGGAAGGATGTTTACCGCCCGGTATTGCATCAATTTCATTTTCTCGCTTCTCGGAGAAAGAAGGCTGGATGACCTCGAGGAGACAAAGAGCGACAAACTTTGCTTGAACCATTTTGTGACGGAAACAACGTGGAACATAAAACCCATCAACGCATACAGCGCAACCATCTACCGAAATTGGGTGCCGCTTTGGGGGAGCAAGGAAAAAATAGGCGAGTTTCTGGCCTTGAATTCCCAATTCGACGCGAACGCAAAAATGAATTTGGAAGATTTGCGATTCTGCGGCGAAAAAAAGAGCATCCCGGCACGGCTCATGGAACGAATTCTCGGCGGCACCGCCGGCGACTTCATTGAAAAGGATATCGCGGGCGCCATCGCCAAGAGGAGGCTCGCAAGATATCTCACAAAGAAAAAGGGAAGCGGGAGATTCATTTTAAACGACCGCGAACTCGAATTTCACTCAAACCCGAAAAAATAAAGCAATGTTCGCACTCATATCGAATGTCGTCATCGAAACGATAAAATATCTCGGCTACCCGGGGATCTTTATCCTCATGACGCTCGAAAGCGTGAATATTCCGATACCATCGGAAGTCGTCATGCCGTTCTCGGGATTCCTTGCGCTTCAAGGAAATTTGAATTTTTGGCTTGTCGCACTCATGGGCACCCTCGGAAATCTCGCCGGATCGTTCTTGAACTATTTCCTCGCGGAATGGATTTTGGGGATCAGGGGAAAATACAAAATCCTCCGCATCATCCTTTCTGAGCGGCATCTTAAAAAAACCGACGAGTGGTTCAAGAAGTACGGATCGTATTCCATTTTCTTCGGAAGGATCATCCCCGTAGTCCGAACATTCATATCGCTCCCCGCAGGCATCGGAAAAATGAACATCGGGAAGTTCACTTATCTGACCTTCTTCGGATCGTTCTTATGGGCATGCTTCCTCACGTACGTCGGGTTTTTCCTTGGGAATAACTGGTCCCTCATTCAAGATTATTTCAAGCAGATGGACTACATCGTCCTCGCTGCCATCGCCGCCGCCTTGCTCTACTGGCTCCTCCGCCGAAAAAGACGTTTAAATTAAACAGCGGGCCGAGTGCCCTTACGAAAGCTGAGAGCTTTAGCGTCGCCCCGGAGGGAGTCTCCGCGAGGGTACTTGGTGAACCCTTGCATTTTTTGAAAAGGTGTGGTATCATTCTCGTGTGTGAGTGAAGCTTTCCTTGTCCTCAAGAGGCAACTCGCGAGGAAACCCAAGG
>CAZMFA010000026.1:0-4193 GCA_964565515.1 uncultured Candidatus Saccharibacteria bacterium
ATTAGAAATTAGGTTAATTAGAAATTTTTTATTAGAATTGCGTGGTCAGCTGGTAGATCGGGACAATAATAGAAAGCGCGATGAGACCGACGATGATACCGATACCCATTAACATGACCGGCTCGAGGAACGAAACCAGGGACTTTAAGGAATTGTCGATCTCGGAAGAGTAAAAGTCGGAGAGCGTTCCCAAAACTTCCTCGATGTGGCCGGCCTTCTCTGAGATGGCCATAAGGTTCACGACGGTCTTCGGGAAAAACGGCTCGCGCCGGAACGCCTCGCCGACCGTGAGCCCTTTTGCAAGTCCTTCCCGCGAAATACGAAGCAAGGCATCGTGCAAGTCGACATTCCCAACCGTTTGCGCCGTAATTTCAAGGGCGTCCGTCAAAGGAATACCCGCCTTGATGAGCTCCGAGAGCGTCGCTGCAAACCGCTGAAGCGCCGACTTGTTCATCAAATCCCGCACCACCGGTATTTCATGGATGATGCTGAAGATCACCCGCCGAAAACCCATGGAATTTTTGTAGGCAAAGAACGCGGCAATGAGAGCGACTACAGCAAGCCCTATAAAGAAGAAGCCGTAGTGCGCGAAGAACAACCCGACGGTGAAAACAATCCGCGAAAAGAGCGGCGGGGTAAAACCGCCCTGATCGAAGACGTTCGCGATCTTCGGCAATGCGTACATGACGAGGAACACCAAAATGAGGACGGATGCCGAAAGAAGGAGAATTGGGTAAATGAGCGCGCTTCGCACTTGATCCCTCAACATCTTTTCTTTGGCCAGCGAATTGGTCAAGTTCTCAAAGACCGAGTCCAAATTTCCCGACGCTTCGCCGGCTCGGATGAGATTGATGTACACTTGGCTGAAAACCTTCGGGTATTTGGCGAAGGTAGAGAAAAAAGGCCGGCCACTCTCAAGATTGTCCCTCACTTCCATAAGGAACGACCTGACGGCCTTTTTATCGAAATCTTCGATCAAGATGTTGATGGCCTGCAGCAACCCCGTGCCGAGTTTCAGCATGAGGGAAAGGTATTTGGATATGAAGATCTGGTCTGCGATGGTTATTTTGCCGCCGGAAATCCCGCTGATAAGATCCGAATCTCTCACCGGCTTGATACTGACCGGCCTCAACCCGCGGGAAGACAAAAATTGCAAGACTCCCGAAACATCCTTTGCTTCGATTTGTCCCTGAATCACTTTTCCGTCCGACTGTGAGGCAATATAGTTGAACTTCATCCCGTTAGAAACAAAACGCTTTTTTTATGGCGATTGCCTATGATACATTGTTAACCCGACTTTTTAGTGATTATAATTTGCATAAGTTTGCGGTTTCTAATGGGGTTCATTCTTGTTTATTGTAACACGTTTATTCCCGCATGACGCGGAACAATTCCTCGATCGTCGTCATGCCGAGCTCGACTTTCCGAAGGCCGTCCTCGAACATGGTAACCATTCCCTCCTCCTTCCCAAGATTTCTCAAGTTATCCAAGTCGAAATCCTTGCCGATAATGAAGCTTCTTATTTTTTCAGTGACTTCCAAAACCTCGAAAATTCCGATCCGCCCCAAAAAACCGGTGTTGTTGCAGGCAGCGCACCCCTTCCCCCGATAGAACGTTTTCGGTGGCTTGACGTCGACGCCCGCCGACGCAAGTTCCTTGATCTGAGATTCGATATCCTCATACATCTTTTTGTCCGGCGTATATGATTCGATGCAGTCCACATGGATGCGCCGTACGAGCCTTTGAGAACTCACGGCGTTCAGAACGGCGGAAACAAGAAAGGCGGGAATGCCCATATCGATCAAGCGGGGTATCGCCGTCGGTGAATCGTTCGTGTGCAAGCTCGACAACACCAAGTGGCCCGTCAAGGACGATTGGACAGCGATATCGGCTGTCTCATTGTCGCGGATTTCGCCGACCATGATGATGTTCGGATCCTGCCGCAAGATCGAGCGAAGCCCCGAAGCGAATGTGATACCGGCCGCGACATTCACCTGTGTCTGGTTGATATACCGCATGTCGTATTCGATCGGGTCTTCGATGGTCACGATGTTCACATCCGGCCGGTTCAAAATATTCAAGAATGAATAAAGTGTCGTCGTTTTTCCGGAGCCGGTCGGCCCGCAAACCAGCACCATGCCGTAGCTTTTGGAGATCGCATCGGAGACGAGTTTCACGGTATTATCGAACATACCGAGATCTTGGAACGACAGCGGTTTTTGGGCCGCTGCAAGGAGACGCATTTCCACCTTTTCACCGTAAAATGTCGGAATGATGGAAACGCGGACGTCGATGAACTCGCCTCCGATCTTGTAGCGGAATCTGCCGTCCTGCGGGTGCGTATGCTCGTCGACCCGCAAATTCGAAAGAATCTTGATCCTCGCGACGATCGCGGGGTGGATCTCCTTCGGCATCCGCATGATCTCATGGAGAATGCCGTCGATCCTGAACCGAACCAAAATCCCGTCGTCCAAAACCTCGAAGTGGACATCCGATGCCCGGGAAGAAATGGCATACGACATGAGGTTATCCACGATCGCGACGATCGGTACGTCGGCGGCGAACTGGACCACATCCCCTTCTTTGGAGCGGGAACGGAGTGATTCTTTGACGCTTTCTTCTATGATCTTTTTGAAATCCTGCGTCAGCTTTTGCTGGTATAAAATAAAACCCCGATTCAGATCTTCTTCCGTCGCAAGAAACGCATGCACGGGGCCTTGGAGCTTCAGCGTCAAAAAATCGATTGTTTCAAGGTCGGCCGGATTCTCCATGGCCACCTCGAAATAGCCGTTCTTATCCTTCCCGAAAACGATCGACTTCCTCGTCCTTGCAATATCCTCCGGCAGAAGGTGGAGCGCTTTTTCGTCGATTCCAACCGCCCCGAGATTCACCCGCTCAACGCCGAGCGATTTCGAAAGCAGCAAATAGAAATAATCCTTGTTGATAAGGCCGCTCGAAATGACGACATCGGCGACGTTTTGCCGGTTTCGCTCGGCCTCTGCGGCAATCGTGTCGAAGGTATCCGCATCGATAACGCCGGCTCTCACGAGAATGTCTTTCAGTTTTGCGGAAGAAAGATTGATCATCCACCACTATTATAGAACAAAAAACACCGCCGCTCCACGAGCGGCGGCAACGGATTCCCTTAGTTACCCGACATCAAACTCAAGCCGCTCCCCACTTCGTACCATCCGGCGCTCGAACCGTTGTCGGTCGAGACGACGTCGGCGGAACCTCCCTTGCCGTATTTTTGGCTTTCCATCGCCGCATCGATCTCATACACACCGACAGTCGAGGTGGTGGCGAAAATGTACTCGCAGGTAGCGCCATTTGCGGCTCCCGTCGAATCCCGGCAAACTTTGTTTCCCGCTTGCGGATCGACGGGCAATTTGGAAAGCGGCGAGCCGCTCGAAATTTGGGTAAAATTGATCTTCACCCAGCCGGTTCCGTCGACGGCCGTCGATGTCGAACCGGTTTGATACGTGCCGCTATTGCACGTCGGAGTGCTCGAAGCGAGCGAATTCGTGATATTGGGATAGCAATTCGCCGTAGGCCAACTCGGATTCCTGACATCCGCCACGAAGAGTGCGATTGCGCTGTTCAAAGCAGCGAGGTCGGAGATCCTCGTGGAGTCCCTGCCCTGCTTGATGAGCTCGGCGGGGTTCAACACTAGAACGACCGCCGTTGCGAGAACCGCGAGAATCGCGATAACGACCAAAAGTTCGATTAAGGTGAAGCCTTTTCCCCCTCTCATTTTCTTATTAATTGATCAGAAACAAATTACTCCCCACCTCGTATTCGCTCGAATTATTGCCATTGTCGGTATTTGTGACGTTGGCACTCCCACTCGTAGACCCATACTTCTGGCTTTCCATCGCGGCGTCAATTTCGTAGACGCCAACCGTAGAACTCGCCGCAAAGATATACTGGCAAGTAAGTGCATTCGGCGAAGTACCGGAATAACATCCCACCGTACCGTTATTGGGATCAATGGGAAGTTTGGAGAGCGGCGAGCCGCTCGAAATTTGGGTAAAATCTATGTGCACCCACCCCGTCCCATTGACAGCTGTCGTAGTTGAAATAGTAGGAGTGCACGTTACACCACCAGCTGCCGGTGTCGTTGTCGCTGTGTAATAACACATTCCCGATGACCATCCCGCGCTACTCGGATTCCTGACATCCGCCACGAAGAG
>CAZMFA010000027.1:0-4056 GCA_964565515.1 uncultured Candidatus Saccharibacteria bacterium
CGATCGAGGGTTCCTCGACCACGACCGGCTGGAAGCGCCGCTCGAGCGCCGCATCCTTCTCGATATATTTTTGATACTCCTTCAAAGTCGTCGCGCCGATCGCATGGAGTTCACCGCGCGCGAGAGCCGGCTTTAAAAGATTCGAAGCATCGACGGCCCCTTCCGCAGCACCGGCGCCCACGATCATATGAATCTCGTCGATGAAGAGAACGATCTTCCCTTCCGCTTTTTCGATCTCCCGGAGGAACGCCTTCAACCGATCTTCGAATTCGCCCCGGAACTTCGTTCCGGCGACCAAGGATCCCAAGTCGAGCATCAAAACTTCCTTATTTTTCAAAGGTTCCGGAACATCGCCGTGAACGATTTTTTCAGCAAGCCCCTCCACGATCGCGGTCTTTCCGACGCCCGGCTCGCCGATCAAGACCGGGTTGTTTTTCGTCCGGCGCGAAAGGATCTGCATCACCCGGCGAAGCTCTTCCTCCCGCCCGATCACCGGATCGAGTCTCCCTTGCTTCGCCTTATTCGTCAGATTTACCGCATATTTTTCGAGGACTTGAAACTTCGATTCCGGCGTCTCGTCCGTCACCCGGACCGACCCCCGAAGGTCGTGGAGCGTGCGATGCAAAACATCGCGCTTGATCCCCGCTTTCGCCAGGAGTTCCGCCGCCGGCGACGGGACCTCGAGAAGCGCGAGAAATAAGTGTTCGCAAGAAACGAACTCGTCCTTGTAGCGACTCGCCACTTCGCCTGCCTTGTCCAAAATCTTGATAATCTCCTGCGAAAGATACATTTGCCCCACGCTTCCGCTCGAAGCGAAAACTTTGGGGAGCAACTCAAGCGATTTCAAAACTTCGCGTTCGAGGCCCGGCAGGTCGACGTTCATCTTTTCGAGAAGCGGACGGACGAGCGTTTGATCGTCCCCCAAAAGGGCGTAGAGCAGATGAGCAGCCCGGAGTTCCCCGTGGTTGTACCGCGCAACCATGTCCTGTGCGGACTGGAGCGCTTCCTGCGCCTTAATGGTGAATCGTTGAAAATTAGGCATGGCAGTTTAAATTTCTAATGTCTAATTACTAATTTTTAATCAATGACCAATTTTAAAATTTGATATTACTTCGTTCGAAATTGATTAGTCATTAGGCCAATTAGAAATTAGTCATTCATATTATACGCCATTCTACTCCTTCTTACGAGGATTAGCAAGAGAGAGAGTTGAGCGCTAATAGCCTTATTGGCTCAAGTTGTCAGGGCGCTTCCCGAGCGTGACGGGAATGTCGATCGTTTGAGTGCCGCGGTCCACTTTTAAAGTCACGGTATCCCCCACGTTGTGCTGGTCGATAAGCGCTATGAGCGTATTCGTCGCATCGACGGGAGTTCCATCCACCTCGAGGACGATATCCTCCGCCTTGAGCCCCGCTTTTTCAGCAGGCGAACCGGGAACAATGGCCGGCCCGTTGGTATCACCCCGAAGGAGCTCGCCGTGATCAACCGGCAAATTCTGTGCCTTTGCCATGTCCGCCGTAACGGAAAGGTACCGCACGCCGAGGTACGGTGTTTCAATGACACCGCTCTTCTGAACGGATTCGATGTCTTTCTTCGCTTGATTGATGGGTATCGCGAAGCCGATATTTTGCGCACCCGAAACGATCGCCGTATTGATGCCGATGACGTCGCCCTGCAGGTTCAAGAGCGGACCGCCTGAATTGCCGGGGTTGATGGCCGCGTCCGTCTGCATGACGCCCTGGATCGTTTCGGAGCCGTAGGTCGCACCCGACGCCGTGATGGTCCGTGCAAGGCCGGAAAGGACGCCGACCGAGACCGTATTTCGGAATTCACCGAGTGCATTCCCGATCGCGATCGTCGTCTGGCCGAGTTCCAAGCCGTCGGAATTACCCAAGGTCACCGTCGGGAGACCCGTCGCATCGATCTTGATGAGCGCCAAATCCTGCACGGGGTCGCGCGCCAAAACTTTCGCGTCGTGTTTTTTGCCGTTATTCAAAAGAACGGTATAGGTGGCCGACGTATCGGAAACGACATGCTTATTCGTCACAATGAGACCGTCTGAAGAGACGATGAACCCCGAACCGCCGCCCACCTCCTGCAGCTGGCTCCCTTTTTGGCACGGTACGTACGTCTGGAAATTGCCGCCGAGGCCTTGGCCGAAGAATTGTTGGAACTCGGGCGGCAAATTGGAAAACGGATTGAATTCCTGCGGACACTGCTCGATAATCGGTACATCCTTCGAGATGACGATCGAAACGACGGCGGGCGATGCTTTCTTTACCGCATCAATGACCGCTTGTTCGTAACTGTCCGCTGACTGGTACGGCGTCGTAGTCGCGCCATTCGAACCCGTCGAGGTGGATGAGGTGGCCGACGGCTTGCCGCTCAAGAAATTCCAAATATTGCTCAAAAAATCCGCACGAGCGGTGCCGGAACTCACAAAAGATCCGACAAATCCGCCAACCAAAGCGGCGGCTACAATGAAGGCTGCTATCTTCTTACTGGGCATAGTCACTTACTATTACCGAATTTCGTACTGAAGTGTTACAGAAACGTTTACCTCGTTGGAGCCCGGCTCGATGGTGGGCGCGGGGACCGCAGCACCGTTTGCTGCGCCTACCGACATCGTTTTCGCGTAGTCATACATCGGTTGCACCGTATTGTTGCTTGCGTTGATGGAGAGAAGGCGGCCAACCGAAAACCCGGCTTCGCTTGCGATCTCCTTCGCTTGCGCTTCGGCTTTTTGGATCGCTTGAGCTCTCGCTTCGGCCTGAACCGACGTCGGATCGTCGATTGTGAAGTCGAGCGATGAAACCGAATTCGCGCCGTTCGAGACGACCCCCGAAAGGATGTCGCCGATCTTCGAGAAGTCCCTGACTTTCACCGCAAGGTTCTGCGTCACCGTGTATCCGACGATGGTCGGCACGCACGGCGTGACGCTCGAAAGCGGGCTTTGACAATACTGATACCGCGGCGAAATATTGTAGCCGCTCGTTTGGATGTCCTTTTGATCGACGCCTTCGCCCTTCACAAAACCGACAACCTTATTCATGGCGGTGGTGTTCTGCGATTGAAGCGAACCCAAATCTTTGCCGCCTTCTGTCACAACGCTCGCCGTGAATTCGGCGACGTCGGGAGCGGCGGTCGCCTTTCCGCTTGCCGTAACAAAGAAGCTCCGATACGACGACGGCTGCACCGCATTGCCGTACGTGCCGGCTGCGGAAATCGCAGCATAGCCGATTGCGAGAACTCCAACGATAACAGCTATATAGAGGTAGCTCTTCACTTTTTCTGTGTTCATACAATCATGATAACAAGTAACTAGTAACTAGTAAACAGAATTTATCCACCAATTACCAGTTACTGATTACTAGTTACTTTTCTAATTCTTCTCATAGCTTCATTAATCTCGCTCTTGGTAGTTGGCGTCCCGAAGCTGAACCGGACACTTCCCCGTATGCGCTCCTCAGGAAGTCCTAAAGCATGCAAAACATGCGACGGAACGAACGCCCGCGCGGAGCATGCCGATCCGGCCGAAGCCGCAATTCCCGCTTGATCGAGCCGCACGAGAAAATCGCCGGTGAATTCGCTCGGGAAATAGACATTCAGGATATGCGGCGCGCCGGCGTTCCCATTGATCTCCGCTTTCTTATACGCGATCTTCAGTTTTTTCCCAAAATAGTCCTTAATGCCTTCGACTTGTTTGGCGTTCTTCGCCCGCTCTGCGGCAGCGAGTTCGACCGCACGTCCGAAGCCCGCGATCGCGGGTGCATTCTCGGTCCCCGAACGAAGGCCGAATTCCTGGCCGCCGCCAGTCACCATTGGTATTAAGTATTTAGTATTTTGTATCTGGGAATTTCCGCGGACGTACAAGGCGCCGATGCCTTTCGGGCCGTACACCTTTTGGCCGGAAAGGGTCATAAGATCGACGCCGAGATGACTCACGCCGCAATCGAGGTACATCAGGGCCTGGGCGGCGTCGGTGTGCAATAAAGGGTAGAAAGAGAAGAAATCTTTTTCTCTCAACCCGCTTCGCTCGTCCAGCGACTCGCTTGC
>CAZMFA010000028.1:0-3770 GCA_964565515.1 uncultured Candidatus Saccharibacteria bacterium
GCGCTCCGGAACGCTCCGTCCGATTTCAAGGAAAAATACATCGAAGGAGAAGTAACGCGGTGGTTTTCGCTTGAAATGGCGAGTTTCGGCGGAGAGATACATTTTTACATCCGCATCTTCGCCGGCTTGAAGAGTTTGGTCGAAGCATCGTTCTTTTCGTACTATCCGGACATCGACATCATTGAAGTGCCCGACTACATCGACCGGCTCCCGAAAAGCGTTACGTCGATGTACGAAGAAGGATTCGATCTTTGGGGGACGGAAATGCTCCTTCAGAAGGAAGAGCTGTACCCCATCAAAACGTATGCCGATTTCGAGGCGAGTCCCGACGAGGAAAAGAGATTCGATCCCATTTCTTCCTTCCTCGAAGTCATGGGAAAGCTCATGAAGGATGAATTCGTGGGAATCCAGCTTTTGATTGCGCCGGCCGGAAAGGACCCGATGACGGACCGCGATAAGTGGCTCGACGATTCGAAAGGGGAACTTGAAGAGCTGCGACAACAATCAAAAAAAACAAAAACCGAGGTAAATCTCGACGAGGGAGGGTTCAGTACGTTCACGATGCGAAGCCCCCGCCAAACGGAAATTTTGAAGGCCGTCGAAGAAAATCTTTCGAAGCCGGCCTTTGAGACCCTGGTGCGGTTCGTGTACATTTCGCCGCGCGCCACCTTTACGGACAGCTATCCGCGGCGGGGCTTGATCGGCGCCTTCAGTCAATATGCGGCGCTCGATATGAACGGCTTCACGCAAAATTACAACGTTTCAACGCGCACGAAGCTGTGGAGCAGTCCGTATGTTTTTCCCAAAACCCGCGGTGAATATCGCAAGGCTCGCATCCTTTTCGACTACAAAGAGCGGGAAATCCCGCCGGAAAGTTTGGTTGGTCGCGTTATGACCTCGTACTTCTTTAATTGGAACGCGTCGGAAAACTTCCTTATGAACACGAAGTGCATCGCGACGCTGTTCCATATCCCGACGTCGATCGTCCTTACGGAAC
The DNA here is from genome assembly GCA_964565515.1 of uncultured Candidatus Saccharibacteria bacterium. GTDB lineage: Bacteria > Patescibacteriota > Minisyncoccia > UBA6257 > GWB1-50-10 > JAKAHT01. The sequence goes on from CAZMFA010000028.1 coordinate 998, forward strand.
CGCACTTGAGGCATCTCGAGAGCAGGAAGACAGGCCCGCCGGCGGGGCTCGCTATCTTCGGCACCGACGAAGAAATAGAACGGTACAAGTGATCAATGGTCCATTTTTTTCAAACGATCAATTGGGAAGCGCTTTACGGCGATTTTCGCGTCGCGTTCATCGTTTTAGACGTGATCCTTTTCGTGACGACGATAATTTATTTCGCGAAAGGTTGGGGGATTCGTCCGCCCATCGAAGGGGAGTTCGAGGAAGAAGGGGTTGAAGGCAAGGCGGAAGGGTCGGTGACCGAAGCGAAGTCCTTTTCTTTCAATACGGCGACGTTCGCGGCTCATTGGTCCGGCATCGAAGAAAAAGCGCGCGAAGGGACGCCGCAGGCGCTCATCCTTGCCGTCATATCGGCCGACAATCTCGTCGATTCGGCATTGAAGCAAATGGGGTTGGGGGGGGAACATATGGCCGATCGGTTGCAGCACCTTACCTACGATGACTTCAGTCAAATCGAGGATTTGTGGCGGGCGCATAAAATCAGGAACGAATTGGTGCACACGCCGGGTTTCGAACTTAAAAAGGGCGAAGCGGAAGAAATACTCCGCGTTTACGAGTCGTTTTTGAGGACGATACGGGCCTTGAAATAAAACCATGGCACAACAACCGCAACAAAGACAAACAAGGCTTCAAATCATCAAGTATGCGCCCCCGCCGCCGCAATTGCCGGTTTACGGGAAGGTAGCGCCCTCCGAAATTTCATATATCGGCCGCACAAATTATGTTGCTGCCCTTGAGGAAAAGAAATTCATCTTCGGGTTGAAGCGGGTGGACCGCCGGCGGCATGCGTATATCATCGGCAAGAGCGGTGTCGGCAAGTCGAAGCTCATGGAGCTTTTGGTTCGGCAGGATATCGAGTATGGGTATGGTCTTTGCTTGATCGACCCGCACGGCGACACCATCGACGACATCCTTCCGTCCATTCCCGAAAACCGCATCGACGATGTGTGCATCATCGATCCTTCGGACATCGAGTATCCGGCATCGTTCAACCCGCTCGCGAATATCGACCCCTCATTCAAGCACCAACTGACCCAAGGCTTGATCGAGGTTATGGAAAAGCAATTCGGTGCGAACTGGACGCCCCGATTGGAGCACGTTTTCCGGTTCACTTGTTTGGCGCTCCTCGATTATCCGCATGCCACGATGCGGGGTATGATTTCCATGCTTTCCGACCGGAATTACCGCCAAAAAGTGGTGGAGTACATCGAAGACGACATGGTAAAGCGCTTTTGGGCCATCGAGTTCGCGGACTGGTCGGAAAAGTTCGATACGGAAGCCATCATTCCGCTCGTGAACAAGCTCGGCCAGTTCCTTTCGAATCCGATGCTCCGGAACATCTTCGGGCAGAAAGAAAACAAGATCGACCTCGAGAAATTGATGAACGACAAAAAGATTATCCTCATCAACCTTTCCAAGGGGAAGATCGGCGAAGAAAATTCGAGTTTCTTCGGATCGATGTTCATTACAAAGATCAAGCAAGCCGGTATGGCGCGGGCGACCCTGCCGCAATCCCAAAGGAATGATTTTTATCTCTATGTCGACGAGTTCCAAAACCTCGTGACCGATACGTTCGAAAACCTCTTGTCGGAAGCCAGAAAATACGGCCTGTGCCTTACGGTCGCACACCAGTACGTTGGGCAGTTGCTGCCGAAAGTGCAAGCGGCCGTTTTGGGAAATACTGGGACCATCATCATTTTCCGCGTCGGCGGCGAGGATGCGGTGAAGTTGAAACCGGAAATGGCACCGATTTTCGACGTGAAGGATATGATCAATCTCGGTATGGGACAAATTTATATCAAAATGACGATCGACGGCGAAACGTACGATCCGTTTTCAGCAGAAACTTTGCGGGTTTTGCCGCCGACCCACCCTTCGTTTAAGGACGAGATCATCAAGCGTTCCCGCGAGAAGTATTCCATTTCGGCGGATGCGGCGAAGCATCTCATTGCCGAAGAAGAGGCCGGTATTTGGCGGAGCGCCCAAGAGAAAGCGGCCATCACGGGAAAGCCCGCGGAAGACAATCAAACTCCTGAGCCATTGGTCTAAAGGTCGAGTAAAAAGTGAACAGTCGAAGTATGGTTTTCATTTATTCAACCTGTGAAGGCGTTGAAGAAGCCAGAAAACTCGCAAAGCTCATCGTCGAGCGGAAGATCGCTGCGTGCGTCAATACGTGGCCGATCGAATCGTGCTACACGTGGGAGGGGAAGATGAAGTGCGAAAACGAGTATGCGCTTCTCATTAAAACCAACGAATCGAAGGTGCAGGATGTCGAGGATCTCATTCAGCAAAATCACTCCTATTCGACGCCGCTCGTCGCCGTGGTGGATATCCGGCGCGTCAATAGGGCGTACAAGGAATGGATGACGACGGTTGTAGGGTAGGATGAAGAATCTTGATTTTTCATCGGATTTGTGATATAATACTCTCATAATGAGCGTTTTCTGGTACATCGTAATAGGGTTAGTCGCTCTTTTCCTCGCGTACAAGATCGTGAGGGGTTTGATCTTGACCGCCCGATGCAAGAGGATTTCCAAAATGCAACAGAAGAAATTGAAGGAGGCCGGGCTTCTTACCGAGAATCATATACCCGTGGAAGAGGAGGGTGACGATGCCGAGTAAGCATGAATTCCGAATCTCGGGTTTGTCAAAATTGCCGTCGGGATTTCACCATTGATCCCGAGGATTTTCTTTTTTATGAAAGGATAAAAGTCCCGCCGCCGACCTT
>CAZMFA010000029.1:0-3748 GCA_964565515.1 uncultured Candidatus Saccharibacteria bacterium
ATCGAACGCTTCCGCGTAGAACGCGCCGCCGAAGACGAGCAGAGAAAGAAAAAGAAGCGCCAGATACTTCTTTTCCCGCTTCCAAAAGAAAAGCCCGGAGGACGCAAGGGCGATAAAAATAGTGACAGCCAGAACGATCCATCCCGCGTGGATGCTCTGGAGAAAAATCCCCAAAATGAAGAATGAAATCCCAAAAAAGAGAATGTTGTACGCGGGCATTCACCCTCATTATACGAGGCGCGAAGGCAGCCCGCCCTGAAAGTTATCCCCAAAAAGTTTGGCCCCCCGCTCTCCTTTAAAAATTCGAGGAGAGCGGGGGGCCAAAAATCTGTTGATAAGTCGAACGGCAAGCGCCGGCTCAAACGATCACGCCGCCGCCCAGCATCTCGCCCGATTTCGAATAGAACACGGCCGATTGGCCAGGTGCCACGAACTTTTGAGGTTGATCGAAGATCAACCTCACCCTGAGTTTGTCGAGGGGCACGGCATCATCAAAAACCAGTTTTGCTTCCGATAGGTGCTGCCGGTACCTAACCCGCGCAAGCACTGGCAATGCACAATGCCCCCGCTCAGGCTGTCTCCGGGACGGCACCCAAGTTTTGGCCTTCGCAGAAGCATTGTGCATTACTTTCAGTGAATTATTAGAGTTGATGAAATTCACTTGGCGCAGTTCCATTTCTTGTTTGAAAAGCGCGGGATGATCGTCCCCTTCCGCGACGATAAGCGTGTTCGACGCCAGGTCTTTCGCGGCGACGTAGTACGGCTTATGGTCGGGGTTCTTAACCTTGAGGTCGACCCCGAGATGCCGCTGGCCGATCGTGTAGAAGTAAATGCCTTCGTGCTGCCCGACGACCTCGCCCCCAGTCGTCACAATGTTGCCCGGCTTCTCAGGGAGATATTGTTTCAGGAAATCTTCAAGATCTACCTGCCCCAGGAAACAGATCCCCTGCGAATCCTTTTTCTCTGCCGTCGGCAATCCCGCTTTCCGCGCGATTTCCCGGACCTGCGGCTTCAGGTAATCGCCGATCGGAAACAAGCAATGCTTCAATTGTTCCTCGGTGAGCGTCCACAGAAAATACGACTGATCTTTGTTGAGATCACGAGCAACAAGTAACTGGTAACTAGTAACTAGGGTATCTCTTTGTTTTCTTCTAGTTACTGATTGCTGATTACTAGTTACTAATCTGACATAGTGCCCCGTTGCAAGGTAATCCGCCCCCATCTCGAGCGCCTTCTTGAGGAAGAGGCCGAATTTCACTTCTTTGTTGCACATCACGTCCGGATTCGGCGTAATGCCGTCCCGGTACGTCGAAACCATGTAATCCACGACGCTTTCCTTATACTCGCGCTCGAAGTCGAAAACGTAGAACGGGATCCCGAGATGCTCGGCGACCCGCCGCGCGTCTTCCGCGTCCCGCTCCGCGCACCCGTCCACGTTGTATCCGCGGATGTAAACGCCCGCCACGTCGTAACCCTCTTTCTTGAGCAAGTAAGCGGCGACAGAGGAATCGACCCCTCCTGACATGCCTACAAAAACTTTTTTCGTTGACTTCGACATCCGGGTATTATAAAATGGTTTCTTGTTATGGCACGCTTATCCTACAACGAACTCAAAGTCGGCACAATCTTCGTCAAAGACAATGCCCCTTATAAAGTCGTTGAATCGGCATTCATCCGGATGCAACAGCGGAAACCCGTCATGCAGCTCAAGATCGTGAACCTCGTGAGCGGCAAGACGCAGGAATACGCGGCCCATCAAAACGAGGAATTCACCGAAGCCGAGATCGAGGTGATGCCGGTCCAGTTCATCTACGAAAACCGGGGCGAGTACTGGTTCAACGAAAAGAGCAACCCCAAGAACCGGTTCCAATTGAAGAATGAAATTTTGGGGCAGGCGGCGCAGTTTTTAAAACCGAACACCGAAGTGATCGCCTATAAATTCGATGGAAACATAATCAACGTGGATCTCCCCATCAAAATAGATCTCAAGGTGACCGAAGCGCCGCCGGCCCTGAAGGGTAACACCGCACAGGGCGGAACGAAAACGGTAACGCTCGAGACCGGCGCAAAAGTGAACGTCCCTCTCTTCGTAGAAGAAGGCGACACGGTGAAGGTCAATACGCAAACGGGAGAATATATCGAACGGCTGTAATCCACTCTACGATTCGAGATTCTTCAAAGACTCTTTGAGTGATTCACGGAGCGATTCGATGTCATGATTCCCCTCTCTCGGTCCTTTCGCCGATTTTGTTTCTTCCTTTAAGTCCGTAAGTGAAATGGTTCCGGCGCCCCCGGGCATTTCCGACACTTCGTCTCCGCCGACGATGGTTTGTTTCCGAGTATTCACGGGTCTCTGCTGCAGCGGCGGCTGTTTTCTAAAATTCTTCAAAAAGGGACGCCTCCGCTCGAAGTGACCACTATAACTCGGGCGGCTCGGTGCGCTCGGTGCAGGCGATCCTCCTTTTTGATTTTCTTGAAATTCTATTCCGAGCTTCGCAAGGTCCGAAAACCGAGAAGCGGTCTCCTTTTCTTCGTGCCGATGCTCGAATCTCCGTCCCGCTATTTCGTCTTCCTTGGGAGCCATGACACCGCTCCATCGGTTGATTTCTTCCTCCACGGCCCATCGCGGACGGGCATAAATCCTCCGCGACGTTTCGATGATCTTTTCAGCGATTGCCGGAGACGATTCCAAATTGAACGGCGGCAGGGTTGTCGCCGAAAACGGGCGGGATGTCACGCCGTCGACCAAAAGTTTCAAGTAAACGTGGTAGTTGGGCAAATTAACCATGTCCTGAGCCATAAATTCAGGTTCAAACTCTTTTTCCAAAAATTCCGCGTCGGCCGCGCCGACCCGGAATGAAATCATGGTGCCGACGTTCCCGAACACCGCATCGCGGACCTTCGTCGAAACATCCGTTACGAGCTGGCCGATGTATTGATGTGCAAGGATCAAATTCAAGCGGTATTTCCGGGCCTCCGACAAGATGTTGGCGAACGAGTCGGTCGCAAAGTTCTGAAACTCGTCGACATAAAGGAAGAAATCGACCCGTTCATCCTCGGGGACCCTCACTCGTTCCATGGCCGCAAGTTGCATTTTCGTAATAAGCATGGATCCCAAAAGTGCCGAGTTGTCTTCGCCGATCCTTCCCTTTGAAACGTTCACGAGGAAGATCTTTCCCGTGTTCATGATGTCGAAGATATCGATGGTACTCTTCGATTGACCGACGATGTTCCGGATAAGCGACGTCGAGAGGAATTGGCCGACTTTGTTTTGAATCGGTGCGATGGCCTCGTTCCTAAACTGATCGCGCCATTCCTCAAATTCGTTCACCCAGAAAGCCTTCACGACCGGATCTTTAATGTTGTCGACGATCTTCTGCCGGTATTCCTTGTCGACTAAGATGCGCGTGATGCCAAGGAGCGTCGTGCCGGGCGTATCGAGGAGCGCCAAGATCGCATTGTTCAAAATGTACTCCATTCTCGCCGACCAGACATTCGACCAGATCTTCGTGAAGATGCCCATAAGGCCCGAGGCAACCAAGTGCTTGTATTTCGGATCGGACAGCTCCAGGACGTTGAAACCGATGTGAAAATCGGTATCGGCCGGATTGAAGTAAACGATGTCCTGCAATCGCTCTTCCGGGATCTTTTCGAGAAGCCCTTCGACGAGTTCGCCGTGTGGATCGACAACGCAAACTCCTTCGCCGTTTGCAATGTCCTGTACAATGAGATTATTGAGCATCGCCGT
>CAZMFA010000030.1:0-3610 GCA_964565515.1 uncultured Candidatus Saccharibacteria bacterium
CGCTCTGAAACAAAATCTTCACTTTGGGATTCGCCCTGATCTCATCCTGCGTCACCGGGTCGCCCCTCAAAACATCACTCCGAACCATGAGGGCTATCGACTTCGCATACGGGATCGAATCGGCAACGCCTTCCAAGGCGGAATTCCCCCCGCCGACGACAATGATATCCTTGTCGCCGAAAAGCGGCGCATCGCACGTCGAGCAGTAGACGACGCCATGGCCCTCGTATTCCTTTTCGCCGGGAACGCCGAGCTTCCTCCGCGAGCTGCCGCAGACAAAAAGAACGGTCTTCGTCTCGAAAATTTTGCCGTTTTTCGTCTTTACCGTGAAGAAACTGGGCGAGCGGGGCGCCAGGGGTGCCCCGCCCGCAACTGGGGTACCTTCGGCGTTCTGGAGGATCTGCACCACGAGGTCCCCCTCGTCGATCTCGATATCGGGATGAGATTTCAAATGTCCTTCAAGCCTTTGCGCCAAATCGAATCCGGAGATCTTAATATCTCCAATCCAGTTGCCGATCTCATTCGAAACGAGCGACTGGCCGCCGAATGAGTCCGTTACCAAAACCGTCTTTATTTTTTTGCGGGCCGCATACACGCCCGCCGCGACTCCGCCGGGGCCACCGCCAATGATTATCAAGTCATACATATGAACTCATTTTAATACAGGACCTCCGGGGCGCCAAGGGTGCCCCGGAGGAATCAGCCGAGATACCTCGCCCGCATTAATCCTCCTTGTCTTCCTCGCCCTCTATTTCTACCATAGGGACGTTGCACATCGGGCAATCGCCCGGTTCGGTAGATGTGTAACCGCACTCAGGACACTTATACATAGCTTTGATTCAAGAAATGACCTTTTGGAAGTTATTGCTCTTTGGCCGTGGAAACGTTCCAGAGCGTGAAGATGATGACAAGGGCACCCATCAGAATGCTGTTCCACGAAGGCAAATTGAGGGCGGAATAAGCGAGCACCCACGGGGAAATAATGAGCCAAACGCCCAAGATCACCAAGACGACATGATTCCATTTCATACGTACATTATACCATAGCGAAAGGCGGACGGGGCGCCAGAGGTGCCCCGTCCGCAAAAAATCCGCCTGAGAAGTCAGGCGGGTTTTTTATTACTTATCTGCGGAAAGACCTCGTTCTTTCCCGGTGGCAATCCCGGCACAAGAGCTTATCGGCTCTCGCCGGATCCGGATCGAACGGAAGTTCGGTGATGTCGGCACCGCACTTCGCGCACTTCCAGTTTCCATGGAACATCTTCTTCTGGAAACCGCCGCCGTTATTCTGATCAAAATCCATTTTGTTCGATGTGACTCCCGACCTTTGCTGCGCGAATCGGGCAAAATGAATTGTAACTTCTTACTCTACTCACTTTGACGACTGCTGATAATATCGACTTAAAGTTTATGAATTGGCACCTTTCAGTGCTTGATTGATGATTGATTCAACGTTCGCGATCGGCAGCGCACCGTCGATGGGATACTTTTGCCCGGCACTGTTTATTACGATGGAATACGGCGTTCCCTGCCCGCCGGCATTGATCGCATCATTATACTCCTTTTGGATGAGTGCTTTGCCGTAATCGCTCGCTTGGCATGCCGTGAACTGATTCACATCGAGGCCGATTTGGCCGGCGATCTTCGGAAGCTCTGCCGGATCCAAACCGTTATTCGACGGCGTGACCGTGAACACTTGATTGATAAAACTGAAGAACGCCGTGTTGCCACCCAGTTTGTATGCGCATTCGGCTGCTTGCGCTTCTGCCGGCGCTTTCGAGTGAAGTTGGGCCAACGGGAAGTGGCGGTACACGAGCGCCACTTGATCACCGTAAATACTCATCGCAGCATTCAAGGTCGCATGGAACTCTTTGCAGAACGGGCATTCAAGATCGGAGTACTCGATGATCTTAACCGGCGCATTCGGATTGCCTTCGATATGATCCGCGGAGGTTACGGGCGGAACGTTGCCAACGCTCGGAGCATTAGCCGCCGACCCGAGATTCGCTTGATTGGCGACCGCGGTATCCGGTTTTTTCCCGGCGTTATAGACGAGTGAGACAGACACGAGGAGTGCCGCGACGACAATACTTGCGGGGAGGAGCCAGTCTTTTTGTTTTTTTTCCTTGGGTTTTTCTTCCATTTGATAAAAGAATATATCTCCCCTATTATAAAGTCAAACCATGGAAAAACTGAGGTCTTTTCTTCTTGAAAACAAGACCAATCGTCAAACTTTCTTCAAAAATTCTTTTTGGCTCGTCGCAGGAAACATCATGAGCAAGATCTTGCGGGGAGGTCTCATCATCCTCGCCGCCCGGATCCTGCAGACCGAAGGGTACGGCATTTACGCCTACGCCCTTTCCTTTGCGGGCTTCTTTACCATCTTTTCCGACATCGGCCTTTCATCGCTCCTCACGAGGGAGCTCACCAAGCACCGCGGCGAAGATGTCAACTCCTACATCGCAACGACGTTCTACGTAAAGATTTTCTTAGTCGCGCTTTCCGTCGCCTTGACCGCCTTGGTCGGCCCCCACTTCACGAAGATAGCCGAAGTGCGGACCTTGATGCCGATCGTCGCCTTCCTCACGGCCTTCGACAGCATGCGAGGATTTTTCTATTCGATTACGCGATCAGCGAACCAAATGGAGGTGGAGGCGAGATCGATCCTTTTGACCGAAATAAGCATCGACTCTTTGAGCGTCGCGGCCCTGCTCATCCATCCGGCGGCAAGCTGGGTGCTCTTCGCTTACATCATCGGCGACGCCATCGGTTGCCTCGCCATCGGCTGGAGAACGAGGAATATTTGGCTTCCGGCGATGAAAAAGCACTTCGATAAAAAGCTAGTGAAGCAGATCATCGGCTCGGCGTGGCCCTTCGCCATTATGGGACTCTTGGGAAGCTTTATGATCAACATCGACTCCATCGTCATCGGCTGGTTCCGGAGCACCTACGAACTCGGCCTCTACGCCGCCGCGCAAAAACCGGTGCAGCTCCTCTATATTCTCCCTTCGCTCTTTTCGACCGGCCTTTTTCCCATCATCACCAAGATGGCCCACCAAAATGAAAAAAGGAGCGTAGAGAACGCAACGAACAAGTTGTTCAGGGGCGTGGTTCTAATCGCGCTCCCCATCACGTTCGGCGGCATTGTGCTCGGCCAAAGCTTGGTCAACTTCATCTTCGGAGCATCGTACGCCGGAGCCGCGCTCACCTTCGAGCTTTTACTCCTCACGCTCACCCCGGTCTTTGCGGGCATCGTGTGGGGGAACGTCATCTTCGCGTACGACAAGCAAAAGATCTTCGTCATCACCACCCTTGTTGGGGCGATCTTGAATACCGGCTTGGATTTCATCCTCATTCCATCGTACGGCCTCCCCGGCTCGGCGGTCGCAACCATCATTTCGCAACTTGCAGCCAACGGCTACACCTGGTACAAGCTGAATAAAATTGTCAACGTTCCCCTCTTCAAAGGCCTTGGAAGAGGGTTCCTTGCGACCGTCCTTATGTGCCTTGCCGTGTTCGGCATGATGAAGATCGGCATTTCAATCATACCGACGGTCATCGCGGGAATGATCATCTACCCTCTCCTCCTCGCCCTCTTCAAGGAACCGCT
>CAZMFA010000031.1:0-3548 GCA_964565515.1 uncultured Candidatus Saccharibacteria bacterium
CAAAAAATCCACGAGCGGTGAGGAAGGAATGAACGAAATATCGCTGTCTGAATCCCGACCCCGAGCGTAGTCGAGGGGGAGGTTGAGTTCGATATTTCGTGGCTTTATTCCGACGAAATGCTCGAAGGATTTTAATGTTTTTCATCCTGTCGAACGAACGGAATACCGCGTTTCCTACCCCTCCTTCTTCTCTTCTTGTTCCGGGAGCGCCGTCGTTTTCGAGGTGTCTTTCTTGAACTTACTGAGCTTCGCTTCTATGAAATTGTTGAGTTGGAGGAGCCACACTTTGGCTTTCCGCAAAAACTTTTCAGTGAACGATTTCAGGGCTTCGTCGCTCCGCTCTACGTAGCCGACGAGCCGGCTCGATCGGCGGGCTTTTAAAACATCGATCTCCTCATCGGTCACCCGCGGCAACGCCTCCGCCAAGAGGTAGACCAGAAAGGCCAATACGATCATGACGAGGGTTTGGACGATAAAGCGGAACATAATTAAACCTCGTACCTCATGAACCTCTCCATCGCGATATTTTCCCCTACCTTTGCCATCGTCTCCTTAATAAAATCGCCGACGGTTGTGGATTCATTCTTGATATAGGGTTGCTCGAGAAGCGACGGAACGTCCTCCGGAGCCATGGCTGCTATTTGCATGGCAAGTTCGTGAGCAAGCGCCTGAAACGGTTCGGAACGGACGACAAAATCGGTCTCCGCCCGGAGTTCCATCAGAACGCCCACCCGATCGTTGTGAACATAAGTATATACCAACCCGGCGCCGGTCTTTCTTTCCTTTTTCGATTCGGCCTTCAAGAGTCCCCGCTCCCTGATGATGCTTGCCGCTTTTTCAAGATCTCCTTTCGCTTCTTCGAGCGCCCGCTTGCACTCCATAACCCCCGCTCCCGTTTGCTCTCTCAGTTTTACGATATCGTTGTTACTCATGCCCTTCGCTCGTACCTGGCTTTATTTCACCCCTCAAAAGATCCAAAACGAACGTAACGCTCGCTCTCGCATGATCGTTCGCTAAGATCGGATAGCGGATCAAATTCGGATTGTCGTCGGTGTCCATAACAGCAACGACCGGAATATTGAGCTTGTTTGCTTCCTGAACGGCAGTCTTGTGGAGCACGGTGTCAACCAAAAAAACGACGTCTGGCAACCTCGTCAAATTCTTGATGCCGTCGAAGTTCCGTGAAAGCTTCCCGATCTCCTTGGAAAACTGTATTTGTTCCTTTTTGGTGTACTTCGCGAGCTCACCCGATTCCTTTTTCGATTTCAAACTTTCGCAGTAGTCGATCCTCTTCCGCATAATGCCGAAATTGGTCAGCGTCCCGCCGAGCCATCGAAAATCAACGAATGGCATTTTCCATTCTTCGGCCATCGCCCGGACCGGCTCTTTGGCGGCCGGTTGTGTCGCAACGAAAAGAACAAGCCCGCCGCTTTGGAGTTTCCCCCTCAAAAATTCGACGGCCTTGTTGAAACTTTGGACCATTGCCTCCGGATCCAGGAGCTCAATTTCATTCCTCCGGCCGCCGATGAAACCCTTCATCTGCGGATGGGTTTTGGTCTTTTTGTGGCCGTAAAAAATGCCCGATTGGGCCATTTCCACGATCTTATCCTGATCTTCAATGGTCAACATAGAAGTATCTACCATAGTACAAAAAACCTCTCTAAATGTCAAAGCAATCCACGAAATGTTAATTATTCTCATTACTCTAATTTCTAATCAATTTCGAATGATTTAATTTCGAATAGATTACTTCATTCGCTAATTCTCAAATTCAATTGAAATTCAAAATTCGGTAATTCAAAATTAGTCATTGCGCGTGCCGCGCCGCCGCCATTCCTCTATTTTCTTATGATTCCCCTCGAGGAGCACCTTTGGAACTTTCCATTTCCCGAATTTTTCCGGGCGCGTGTAGACCGGGTAGGAACCTTTGATATCTTCGAGGGATTCGTATTTTCCGAGGACACCGGGCAAATGGCGGCTCACCGCCTCGGCGACGACCAAGGCCGGCAATTCTCCTCCGGCAAGAACGAAATCGCCCAGCGATAGCTCTTCATCGGCCAAGTGCTGCGCCACCCGTTCATCGACGCCCTCATACCGCCCGCAGAGGAAAACGATATCCCGGTATTTCGTGAGACGCTTGGCGTCTTTCTGGGTGAATGTTTTGCCCCTCGTCGAAAAGAGTATGACGCGCGCCTTCGGTTTCTTGATCGAAGCAACCGCCTTCTTGATCGGCTCAATCCGCATCACCATCCCCGGCCCGCCGCCGAACGGCCGGTCGTCAACTTTCCGATGCGGACCCAGGCCGAATTTGCGCAGATTCACCAGATCGAATTTGATGATTTTTTCCTTTTCCGCCCGCCCCAAAATCGAAGCGTGGAGATAGTCCTCGATCGCTTCCGGAAACAACGTGATGACATGGAAGGTTATCATGAGAGCATTGTTTCCTCGTTTATGGGTCTCCGAATGCGAGAATTCGTTCCTTGCTCACACGCTCCTCGCCACCCGGCCTCGACTTCGCTCGGGGGGGCCTAGCTCGGCGACGCGGCTCGCTCAAAAATTCTTTGACGTTCTCCGGCAATATTCACTCGGAAACAATGCTTTTATTCTAATGCGGTTAGCGCAGGAGATAAAGAGGAGAAGAGATTTCCCCGCCAATACAAAACCACCCCGACTAAATTCGGGGTGGTTTTCATGTCCTTTCTTAGTTTCTTTCTTCGTTCCGATCTTGGCCTCTCGTCGAACCTTCCGGCTCTTCGATCTTCAGATTGACGCGGGCATTGTTCTTAATGCCGACGATCCGAAGGAGCGTCCTGATGGCCTTTGCGGTCGATCCTTGCCGGCCGACGACCTGGCCCATATCCTGCGGATTCACCTGCAGTGACAACAAAACTCCCATCTCGTCCACGCGTCGGTCAATCTTCACGTCATCCGGATGATCGACGATCGACTTCACGAGCATCTCCAAGAAATCTCTGTCTCTCGTATCTTGCATTTGATTACCGATAGATCATTCAAACCCGACCTTTCACTGCTTTTCTTTATTATACCTTTTTTAAGCCAATGTCTCGGGGGTAGCTGGAGCAGCCGGAGCCGGAGCAGCCGCTGCTGCAACCTCTTCTTTCTTAGGCTTCTTGTGGACGGGAATCTTTTTTCTTTCCAACGCACCTTCTCTCACCAAAAGATTATGGATGCTGTCTGTGGGTTGAGCTCCGACGCCGACCCAGTATTTGGCGCGTTCCTTCTTTATTTCCGCCTTTCCGGTCTTCGGGTCCATCCACCCCAAATCCTCCACGAACCGACCAAAGATCTTGTGCCGCTTTTCGGTCACGATAATCCGGTAGGAGGGCTGATGCTTTTTGCCTATTCTTTTCAGTTTTATGGCTAACATGGCATTTAGTTCTACAGGGTACAGGGTATAGGGTTTTAGGTATGGTTGTCAAGCCAGACGACGGATATTAACGGATAGAAATAGAGATATGTTGAGATAAATAGATACCTAGAAATGCCGAATTTTCAATTTCCAATTTTTAATTTTCAATCAATTTTCA
>CAZMFA010000032.1:0-3486 GCA_964565515.1 uncultured Candidatus Saccharibacteria bacterium
TAACAAGTAAACAGCATCAGCTGCGTATTCTCGTTACTGATTACTAGTTACCAGTTACTTTTTCCGAGCAGCCGCCTTCATGAACGCCACGAAGAGCGGATGCGGAACGAGAAATCTCGATTTGAATTCCGGATGCGCTTGCGTACCGACAAAGAACGGGTGATCCGAGAGCTCCACCATATCGACGAGCCGATCGTCATCCTTCGACCACGCCGAAAAAACAAGACCGTTTTTTTCCAAGACATCGTGGTATGCCGGGTTCACTTCGTAGCGATGGCGATGCCGCTCCTTTGCGAAAGGGCCGCCGTAAATCTCGTATGCCCTTGTCCCTTTCACGAGTTCCATGTTCCACGACCCAAGACGCATTGTCCCGCCCAAATCCTTTACATTTTTCTGGGACGGCATGATATCGATGACGGGGTTCTGCGTTCTTGGATCGAATTCGGTACTCTGAGCCCGCTGGAGGCCGCAAACGTCGCGCGCGAATTCGATGACCGCGACTTGAAGACCGAGACAAAGACCCAAGAACGGCAGTTTGTTTTCGCGGGCATATTTAATCGCCTTGATTTTTCCCTCGATGCCGCGTCTGCCGAAGCCGCCGGGAACGACGATTCCGTCGAGATTCTTTATCTTTCTCAAAACATCATCCCGCTCCGAATCGATTTGGACGATATCCGCCTTCACCCCTGCTTCGAGCGCCGCGTGCCTGACGGCTTCGATAACCGAAAGATAGGCATCCGGATTCACCACGTATTTTCCGACGAGACCGATCTTGACCGTCTTCGTAATGCCTTTCATTTTCCTGATCCTCCGCTGAAGCGGAGTGATATCCAATTTTTTGACCGGCAAGGCAAGGGATTTCAAGATATTTTCATCGAGTTTTTTCCTCCTGAAATTGAGCGGTACTTCGTAAATGCTCGGGGCATTCGGCGCTTCCACGATGTGGTCGAGGGGCACGTTCGTGAACATGCTTATCTTCTCTTTGATCTCGCCGTCGAACTCATTCTTGCAGCGCACGATCAAGAAGTCGGGGTGGATGCCCGATTCCCTCAAAAGCCGGACCGATTGCTGGATCGGTTTGGTCTTTTCTTCTTCCGACGGAAACACGTAATCGATCTTTACCACATGAATGAATAAAACGTTTTCTTCCCCATATTCGCCGTACAATTGCCGCGCCGCTTCCAAAAACGGCTCTTCTTCAATATCGCCGACCGTTCCTCCGATTTCGACGATCACGATGTCGGCTTTCTTTTCTTCGGCGGGTTTCACGATTCGCCGTTTGATCTCATTCGTGACGTGCGGAATGATTTGGATGGTTTTACCCAGAAAATCTCCGTGCCGCTCGAGATCCATGACCGTCGAGTAGACCGAGCCGGTCGTGAAATTGGAAAATTTGTCCAAATTCATGTTCAAAAACCGCTCATAGTGGCCCAAATCGAGATCCGTTTCCGCTCCGTCTTCCGTCACAAAAACCTCACCGTGCTGATACGGGTTCATCGTACCCGCATCTTTGTTGAGATAAGGGTCCATCTTGATGGGAAAAACCCGGTAGCCGCGCGACTTCAAAAGAAAACTAATGGAGGCCGCTGAAGCCCCCTTGCCGATGCCGGAAATGATCCCTCCCGTCACAAAAATGATCTTCGGTCTCTTCATATACCCTTTAGTGTATCATAAGCCAAACCGACATCCGAACTGCGCCAAAGATACGAGCCCGAAATGACCCCATCGACCCCGTTTTTCTTCATGAGAACTGCCGTTTTTTCGTTTACTCCCCCGTCGACGAGAACCGCCAGATCGGGATGCACCTTCTTGAGGAATGTCGTCCGCTCCAAAACGGACTCATCAAGACTCCCGCCCGAAAAGCCGATGGGAACCGCCAAAAGTTCGACTGTCGCCGCCTTCGAGACCTCGACCATATCGACGAAGTCCTCAAGGTTGCCGTCGAGCTTCAAGCTCCAGGCGAGATCGGCATTCCTTGCCGAACAAAATTCGCGGACGTCGGCTAGATCGAAATCAGATTCCGGATGAATGACGACGCGGCCGATATTCTTCGAAACCGACCAAGCTTCGAGATACGCTCCGACATCCTGCACCATAAGGTGCAATTCGAACTTGAAATCGTCTCCAAGGACGGCATCGAAGAAAGCGGGAGCGAGACTCATGGACGCTTTCGTGAATTTTCCGTCCGAAATGTCCAGATGGACCGCATCGACTCCCCGCGCGCGGAGAACTTTCAATTTCGGAACGATCCCTCGAACCGACTGCTCATCGAAAAAGTTTATCGAAGGAATCACCTGCATCCCGTTAGAAGCGAAACGCCTTTTTCATAAGCGGCTGCCTATAGTGCGCAGTTAATTCGACTTTGTGGGTAGTCATGCTTTTCATAAGCTTGCGGTTCCTAACGGGATGCATATCAGTACCCATCGTCCGATTCGGTTTCGGCATCCTTGAACATCTTGACCTCCAACGCGGAAATTTCTTCGATCCGCCTTTTATACCGCTCGTCGGGAGCGAACGGCGTTTCAAGCCACGTGACGATGATCTTCTTGGCCGTTTCTTCATCGAGATAGTTCGAACCGAGCGCCAAGACGTTTGCATCATCGTCGTTCCGGGAATCAAAAGCTTGGTTGGGATTCCCCACGAGAGCGCACCGAACGCCCTTGAATTTGTTGGCAACGACCGAAACGCCGACGCCGGAACCGCAAACAAGGACTCCGCGCGCCGTTTCGACTTCCAAGCTCACTTTTTCCGCGACCTTCATCGCGATCGCAGGGTAGTCGTCGTTTTCATCTTTCGCCGCGCCACCTAAATCCATCACCGAGTAACCGGCGAGCTTCAAACTGTTTTTCAAAACCTCTTTCAAATCGAATCCCCGGTGATCCGCCCCGATATAAATCATCATACCCCTTCATTTTATAATCAGGGCGCCAAAAAAACAAAGAGGGGGAATTTCCATTATCCATGGGAATTCCCCCGCTAGTTATTTGAGGAGAAGCATCTTTTTGGTGAAGACCGAGCCGGCCGCTTGGAGCCGGTAAAAATAGACCCCCGATGACAGGCGCGAGCCGTCAAAGGAGACCTCGTGTTTTCCCGCCGAAAGCTGACCCTTCACAACTGCTTGGACGAGCTCTCCCAATGCGTTGTAAACATCGAGGGATACCGCCTCGTTCTTCGGTAAATCAAACGAAATGACCGTCGTGGGGTTGAAGGGGTTGGGATAGTTTTGATGCAGTGAAAAACGGGAAGGCGTTGAAATATCGGAGCGCACTGCCATCATCACTTCGAAGTCCTTGGCTCCTTGAACGGCTCTTCCGGGATTCAAAACCGGTATGGACCCGTTCGACGTTTCGATGGTGTCGGCAGTCGAACAAATGATCTCCTTTAATTCAGCCGCGGTGAGCTTCGGGTTCACCGAAAGCATCAAGCTTGCGGTACCGACAACCATGGGCGTTGCCATGCTCGTCCCCGCAAGATAGTGGTAGTTTT
>CAZMFA010000033.1:0-3147 GCA_964565515.1 uncultured Candidatus Saccharibacteria bacterium
CCTAAGGGACATTTTGTTTTAACACAAACAGAAACTCCCGTCAACTGATGCTCGCGAGCATCAAGACGTGCCGCACCAAAGTCGAAACGTAGCCGGCCTCATTGTCGTACCACGAAAGAATCTTCACGAGATCCCCGTCGACGACTTTCGTGAAGTTCACATCCACGATCGCGCCGTACGGCTCTCCTAAAATGTCCGATGAAACCACTTGGTCCTCGACGACATTCATGATTCCCTTCCAACGGGGCGATGCCGCCGCCTTCCGAAAAATGTCGTTCACCTCCTCGACCGTCGTTTTCCGCTTCGCGACGAACGTGATATCGGCGATCGATCCCGAAACGACCGGAACGCGAAGGGCGATGCCGTCGAATTTCCCCTGAAGCTCCTTGATGGCGCGGGTCACGGCGATTGCCGCTCCTGTCGTCGAAGGAACGATATTTTGCGCCGCCGCCCGTCCCCGCCGGAAATCGTGCCCCCTGGCGGGCCCGTCCACGATCGATTGCGTTGCCGTATAGCCATGGGTGGTCGCAAGAACCGCTTTTACGACACCAACGCTTTCCGACATAATTTGGATGACCGGGGACGTTGCATTCGTCGTGCACGAACCGTTCGACGTCAAGACCACGCCCTTCGCCTCGTTCTCGTTCACGCCCATCAAGACCGTCTTCCCCTCCGGGCCATCCTCGTCCTTGGCAGGCGCCGTGATGACTACCCGTTTCGCTCCCGCTTCAAGGTGCACCTTCGCCTCTTGAAACTCGGCAAAGAGCCCTGTTGCTTCGACAACGATATCGATGTCCATTGCCTTCCACGGCAATTCCGTCGGGTCTTTGATTTGGAGAAACGCGATCTCCTTCCCGTCGACGATCAGTTTCCCCTCTTTCGTCTCAACCCGCTTGCCGTACTTTTTATATACCGTATCGTACGTGAGGAGGTACGCCAGGTTTTCCAAACTCCCCAGATCGTTGATCGCGACGATCTCGACGCCTTGTTCGCCGAATAGTTGTTTGAAGAACAGTCGGCCGATTCTTCCGAATCCGTTGATTGCGACTTTTGCCATACCTTCATTTTAAGTTTGCGTCCTTGACCGGTCAAGCAAGCAGACCGTATTATGGAATTAGACCTTTTTGTTCACACAACCCGTAGGAGGCACTGTGAGACAGAACGAAAAAGTGAGAATACAGAAGTACGGCGTCGGCGAAACGGGAACATTTCCCTTTGGCACCGGCGAATTCAGTTTCTATCGTTCATTCTTCAAGAATGTCGTCCAGTCGGCGATACCATCGAGCTTCGGAAGCCCCCAAGGAGAAGCGGAAGAAGAGATTGTACGCTACAAACTTCTTCTCCAAGACGTCGCAAGGCTTGCGGAGTTCACCAACTTCAAGGTGCCGACCGAAACGAAAGAAGGGGTACGAAACGACATTTGGGGAATGAAGATCAGGTTCTTTGGAGGGAATGGATTGCAGCCGTATACCAAGATAAAGTGGCTGTACGGAAAGAAAAATGCAATCCCGTCGCTCGGCGCCCCGCGCGAACGCACCGCGCCTTCCGAGGTTCTCAAAAAATATGAATGGCTTGCCGCCATGGTCATGGATTGCATGACCGCAGTCGCAACGATCGTGGACGGCATGCCGGAAAAATCCGCACCTTCCCCGGAATACGAGGACGCCATCGAACACATTTCGATGTGCCCGAGCCCGCTCTGCCACGACTGCCGGGAAGCTTACGACTTACCGTAATAAATACAACATACCAATGCGTCCGAGGATTGATTTCCCGGACGCATTTGTGTTTTTATCTTCCCTCCTATTGGGGGTTTTGCAATACTTGCGATGTCGGAATGAGCGGCTTTATGAAAACTTGGTCGCCTACCGCGGCCTGCAATAAAGAAACCCTCCCCGCATGGAGTTCTAAAACTTCGTCGACCGGCGACGGCGGAAGGTATTGTTGGAGCGCGTTATCCGGCGTTCCCGGCACCGGAGGTTGCATGTTTTGTTCGAATCCGACGATCTTTCCCTGGTAGATCCAAATAAGATCGATGGGGATCAGCATGTCCTTCATCCAAAATCCGTACTGTCCCGCTTGAGGGAAAAGAAAGAGCATCCCTTCGTTCACACCCAAGCTCGACCGGCCGCCGAGCCCTTTGTCTCTTGTTGTTTCGTCTTTCGCGATGTCGGCCGTTATATACTGGTTATTGATCTTCACTTCCGCTTTCTTTTGGACCTTGCCCACTTCTTCCACATACGGAATAGTCACCAAGGAGACGCCGATCGCGACCCCCAAAAGAACAATGAGCGCTTTTAAAAATCCCGACATGTCTTACTTATTATATACCAACCGGAATATGGCGACGCCGAACGCGACCGAGACATTCAGCGATTCCTTTTTTCCCCGCATGGGGATCTCCAAAATTTTGTCGGCCAAGCGAAGGATGTCCTTCGGCAAACCCTCCACCTCATTCCCGAGGACGAGCGCAATTTTGCCGTTTTTTGCCGGCTTCACTTGATAGTATAAAACCGATTTGGGGGACTGTTCGACGGCGAAGATTTGGTATCCCGCTTTCTTCAGTTCCTTCAAAAGCGCGGCGGTCGATCGCGCATACTCCCACGGAACCGTCCGTTCGGCACCCAAGGCGACCTTCGCGATCTCTCGCCGGTAGTTTCCCAAGAGATCGACGGGTTTCGGCGTAATGCCCGAAAGATACAGCTTCGAGACCCCGGCCGCATCCGCGGTTCGAAAAGCGGATCCAACATTGTGCAAACTCCTGATGTTCGGAAGGACGGCGACAATTTCTTTCATAGAGCGTGAAACTTACTTCATTATCATAGCAAAAAAATAAGGACTCGGATGCGAGGTAAAAACATCCGAGTCCCGGCGGGCGTCCACGTCCTCATGGACAGCGTAAATAGGCAGAAGGTATAAGCCCGGACGCGCGTACGTCGCGTCATGGGCCGTGCACCGCTCTCCTACCGACGAGCGGGCACTTCCGGCGTGAGGGGAGGCATCACCCATGCCTCAGCCGGTTAAATCCAAAATCAGTAAGTAACGGAACTACCCTTACGCTATCAAACTCCCCCTCCCCCGTCAAACCAAAGTTTTGGCCCCCCGCTCTCCTTCAAAAATTCGAGGAGAGCGGGGGGCCAAAGGTTC
>CAZMFA010000034.1:0-3105 GCA_964565515.1 uncultured Candidatus Saccharibacteria bacterium
TAGCCGTCCCCTTGGCGCGTGATTACCATACACAGCTAT
This sequence comes from uncultured Candidatus Saccharibacteria bacterium, assembly GCA_964565515.1. Lineage (GTDB taxonomy): Bacteria > Patescibacteriota > Minisyncoccia > UBA6257 > GWB1-50-10 > JAKAHT01. The sequence continues at coordinate 40 of CAZMFA010000034.1, forward strand.
TTTACCAGGAATCAGTAGTCAGTAACAAGTAACTAGTTACTGTTTACTTATTACTCGTTATTTGTTACCATCTTCTTGCTTGGCACTCTATTAAAAGCAGCTGAGCTTTAAAAAATGACGATCAATATAAAGAACGGAGGCGGCCTCATCGGCGAGATTTTGAAGACGAATCACTCGTTCTTGCCGACTTTGCGCGTCGGCGATCTTGTGGAAGGGAAGGTTCTGGAAAAGGGATCGGCGAAGCTTTTCATCGATCTCGGGAAATACGGGACCGGCGCAGTGTACCGCGGCGAGCTTCAAAACGCCAAGGAATATATAAAGAATTTGAATGCCGGAGACACGGTTCATGCCAAGGTCATCGACATCGATAACGAGGAAGGTCTCGTGGAGTTGTCGCTTTCCGAAGCCGATAAGCAAAAATCGTGGACGGAGGTCCAAGAGCTGAAGGAGAAGGATGAGATATTGAAAGTAAAGGTGACCGGGTTCAATAAAGGAGGGCTTATGACGGAAGTGAGGGGACTTCCCGCATTTTTGCCGGTCTCGCAGCTTTCGCAGGAGCATTATCCGAAAGTGAGCGAGGAAGAAAGATCGAAAATCACCCAGTCGCTCCAGCTCCTGGTCGGTTCCGAGCTTGAAGTGAAAATCATCGACGTGAATCCCCGCACCTCGAAACTCATCGTTTCCGAGAAGGCGGTGCAGGAACTTTCCGCCCGGGACCTCGCGAAGAACTACGCGGTCGGCCAAGTCATCGAAGGGATCATTTCGGGCGTTGCCGATTTCGGCGCATTCCTTCGGTTTACCGATAATCCGGCCGTCGAAGGTTTCGTGCACGTTTCCGAAATCGATTGGAGGATCATCGAAAATCCCAAAGAAGTTTTGAAAGTCGACGAAGTCGTAAGGGCGAAGATCGTTGACATTAAAGACGGCAGAATTTCGCTATCGCTCAAGGCCCTGAAAGAAGATCCGTGGACGAAAGTTTCGGAATACTTCGGGGATGGCGACGAAGTGACGGGAACGGTGTATTCGTTGAACCAATTCGGCGCGGTCGTGAATCTGGACCACGGCTTCCAGGGCATCATCAGGGTCACTGAATTCGGCGGCGTGCCGGAAATGAAGAAAGAACTCTCGCAAGGGGAACAATATTCTTTTATAATAGAAGGCGTGAAACCGACTGAGCGGAGAATCAATCTCAAGCTCAAGAAGTAGATGAATAAATTCGTTAGAAGTTTTCTCGTTGCTCTCGCAATCCTCTTCACGGTGTCTTTTGTGTTTTCGCTGTTCGCGAATTTTTCGGGATCGAGCTCGAATCCCCAAGCCCTTTCGATTGGGGAACTTGCTGCGGATGTAAACGCAGGGAAGGTGAAAACGATCGTCGTGAACGGGAACGACTTGAAGGTGACGATGACGAACGGCAATTCGGCGATCTCGCAAAAGGAAGCAGAAACGGGAGTCGTGGAAACGCTCCGAAGTTTCGGTGTTTCCTCGACGTCGCTTGCTGCGGTAAATGTGAGCGTCGAAAACCAAAGCGGTTTCGGGTATTGGATGAGCCTTATCCTCCCGACGCTCCTCCCGACGCTCGCGATGCTCATTATCTTTTGGCTCATCTTCCGGCAAGCAAAGAGCGGCGCGAACCAAGCTTTCAGTTTCGGCAAGGTGAACATCCGTCTCTTTTCTTCGAATAAGGACAAGGTGACCTTTAAGGATGTTGCCGGGCTCAAAGAAGCGAAGGAGGAATTGACGGAAGTGGTGGACTTTTTGAAGCATCCCCAAAAATTCCTGGAAATCGGGGCGCGGATCCCCCGGGGCGTGCTCCTCGTGGGGCCGCCGGGAACGGGGAAAACGCTTCTCGCGCGCGCGGTCGCGGGCGAATCAAATGTTCCCTTCTTCCACATTTCGGCATCCGAATTTGTTGAGATGTTCGTGGGTGTGGGTGCTTCGCGCGTCAGAGATCTTTTTCAAACGGCGAAAAAAGCGGCTCCTTCGATCATCTTCATTGATGAAATTGATGCCGTCGGCCGCGAGCGGGGCGCCGGCCTCGGCGGCGGTCACGATGAACGCGAGCAAACGTTGAACCAAATCCTCGTGGAAATGGACGGCTTCGACAGGGATACGAACGTCATCGTTGTGGCGGCGACCAACCGGCCCGACATTCTCGATTCGGCACTTCTCCGCCCCGGCAGGTTCGATCGGCGGGTGATCTTGGACGTGCCCGACATCAACGATCGCGAAGAAATCTTGAAAATACACTTGACCGGCAAAAAGCTCGACAAGAGCATCGATGCCCGCACGGTTGCCGTCCGGACGCCGGGATTTTCGGGCGCGGATCTCGCAAATCTCGTGAACGAAGCAGCGATCCTCGCGGCGCGGAAAAATGAAAAGGTGGTCATGCAGCAGGACCTCCTCGATTCGATCGAAAAAGTGATGCTGGGGCCCGAACGGAGAGGCCGGGCGATTTCCCAAAAAGAGAAAGAAGTGACGGCGTATCACGAGGCGGGGCACGCTTTGGTTGCTGCAATGCTCAAAGACGCAGACCCCGTCCATAAGGTTTCGATTATATCGCGCGGCCTTGCCGGCGGGTATACCTTGAAACTCCCTCTCGAAGAACGGCACCTGCGGACGAAGTCGCAGTTCTTGGCCGACTTAGCGGTCGCCTTCGGCGGCTACGTTGCGGAAACAGCCGTCTTTGGCGATGTTTCAACGGGCTCTTCGTCGGATATTCGGAGCGCCACTGAAATGGCAAAGGACATGGTGACCAACTACGGCATGAGTGACCTCGGTCCGCGGACATTCGGAAAGACCGAGGAGATGGTCTTCTTGGGGAGGGAAATTTCCACGGAAAAGGATTATTCGGAGGAAGTCGGGAACAAGATCGATGAAGCGGTCAACAGTTTCATTAAAAGGACACTCGATGCGGCCAAGAGTATCGTTATGAAGAACCGGATCGTGCTCGACAAGATCGCCCATGTCCTCATTGAAAAAGAGACCTTGGAAAAGGAGGAATTTTACGCGATCCTCGAAAGCTTTCACTTGAAACCGATCGCCATCTCCCTGAAATAATTCTTGTCG
>CAZMFA010000035.1:0-3078 GCA_964565515.1 uncultured Candidatus Saccharibacteria bacterium
TTCGACCAAGAACCCGATACTGGAAAACGGGCCGATAGCCGATCCGCGCTACGGCAGCGCCGGCAATTTCGCTTCGACGGGGGGATGGACGATTGCGGTAGGGAACGCGATGGGCCACTTCGACAAACATCCGTTCGTGGCGCTTACACCCGACGAACAAATGCTTGTCGAACGCGTCGCCCGAAACGTTTACCGTCCTTGTTGCGACAATCCGACGTATTTCCCTGATTGCAATCACGGTATGGCAATGCTCGGATTCCTGGAGCTTATGGCTTCTCAAGGGGCCAGTGAGAGCGAGATGTACAAAGGTGCGCTTGTCTTGAACCAGTATTGGTTCCCGGAAACGTATGCGAATATCGCGAGATATTTCCAGGGTATCGGCGAAAATTACGCCGATATCGACCCCAAAGTCATTCTCGGCAAGGAATATTCCAGCGTTTCGGGATACAACTTCGTTCTCTCGCAGATCAAGCCGACGAATAATCCCTCGAGTGGCAGCTGCAGCGTGCAGTAAAGGATTCCAAAGTTATCCCCCAGGGGTATTTGCTTAAAATACCCCCTGGGGGTATAGTAAAAAAGAAATGAGAGAAGAAACCAAAAACAAGGCCCTCAGGCGATTGAAGATTGTTAGGGGACAATTGAGCGGTCTTGAAAAGATGATTGGGGACGAAAAGTACTGCATCGACATCATCACGCAGTCGTCGGCCGTGAAGCAGGCCCTTTCGGGCATTGAGGATCTTATTTTGGAAAATCACCTCGCAACCCATGCGAAGAAACAGCTCAAGACAGGACAGCAAAATAAACTGGCCGCCGAAATCTTAAAGGTCTATAAACTATCCAAGAAACTGTAACGCGAGCGTTACCATCATCGCTAACCCATGCAGTATATCTGGCTTATTTGGAGTTCGTTCCTCATCGCGATCTGGCTCTTGATTTACCTCTCCCTCCATTCAAAATCGAGCAGAGGGGAAATGCTTACGGTTAGTCTCTGGACGTCTCTGCTCGGTCTTACCGAGCCGCTCTTTGTACCGGCCTACTGGTCGCCGCCGTCGCTCTTCAATTTAGCGGCACAAACGGGATTCGATATCGAAAGCTTGATCTTTTCTTTCGGGATAGGGGGGATCGCGGTCGTGCTCTACGAACTCTTGTTTAAAACGAAGCACACGGCAATCTCCGCAATGGAACATCATTCTTCCCGCCACCGTTTTCATCTTTTAGCGATTCTTTCGGCACCGGTGATTCTCGTCGTGCTCTTGCTCGCAACTCACTTGAACCCGATCTACTCGTCGATTATCGCCATGATCGGAGGAGGTTTGGCCACTTGGTATTGTCGACCGGACTTGAAGACGAAGATGGTCGCGAGCGCGTTTATGTTTCTTCTCCTTTATTTCGTCTACTTCCTGACCCTTACCGCTGCGGCACCAGGTTATGTGGAAAGGGTTTGGAATTTGGGAGCGATAAGCGGAATCCTCATTTTCGGGATCCCGATCGAAGAACTGCTCTTCGCTTTCAGTTTCGGTTTTATTTGGTCGAGTATTTATGAACATTTAACATGGAAAAAGTTAAAATAAAAACAATCTCTCTCGTCCGCATCGGCCTGGCCCTCGCGTTTTTGGCCAACTCGCTCACGGCATTTTTTATGCCAGCTGAATTTATAGAGCTTATAAAAGGATCGTTTCTGATCAGTATTGCGCCGGCGAGTGCCTTCTTGATCGTCATAGGCATCAACGATGCAGTTCTTGCGACGCTCCTCTTTCTCAATGAAGGTAGGAAGATCGTGCCGGTATGGGCAGCACTCTGGCTTATCGGAGTATCTGTCGTGCGGGGTATTTCATTCGATACGCTTGAAGAGCTTGGATTTCTTTTTATGGCGCTTGCACTCATGTTAAATGCAAATCAAAAAAACTCTCATGAACCGCAAGAATAATAAAACCAACGGCGAATTGTATAAATGTCCAGAGTGCGGATTGCATTATAGGGAAAAGAAGTGGGCAGAGAAATGTGAAAAGTGGTGTAAGGAGCATCACTCCTGTAGCTTAGATATCATTCAATACGCAGTCGAAAATAACCAAGAATAAATATCGGTACCATGGAACAAAATCATACTATCTATACCTGCCCGATGGACCCAGATGTCATATCCGACAAGCCCGGCGAATGCCCGAAGTGCGGCATGAATCTCGTCCCGATGGATGGGGGCGGCGGAGGGAATACGCATGCCGGGCACGGTGGAGCCGAACAAGATTTCAGGCGGAGGTTCTTCATCACGCTTCCCTTCGTACTTCTCGTCATGGCGTTGTCATCGAATATTCAGCAATGGCTGGGATTCCGCATCGTTTTCCCCGGCCAAGAACTATCCGTATTCCTCATAGGGACTTTCGTTTATTTTTACGGGGGCCTCCCGTTTTTCAAGGCGGCGAAAGGTGAACTCTCGCACAAGAACCCAGCCATGATGACCTTGGTTGCGTTCGCCATCACTGTGGCTTACGGTTTTTCGGTCGCCGCCACCTTCCTTTTCCCCGGCTCATCACTTTACTGGGAGATGTCGACTTTGATCTCCGTGTTCCTTCTGGGCCATTGGCTCGAGATGCGGGCAGTGAGAGGTGCGACCGGCGCCCTCGCGGAACTCGCGAAACTCATTCCTCCTTCGGCGCACCTTGTGAAGGACGGAGATATCACTGACGTTGAGACAAGCCAGCTCAAAATCGGCGACCGAGTGCTCGTGAAACCTGGTGAGAAAATCCCGATAGATGGCACGGTCGTTGACGGCGAGAGCTCCGTCGAGGAATCGATGATCACGGGCGAATCCCGGCCGATTGGGAAGAAAATCGGCGATGCCGTTATCGGGGGATCGCTGAATCAGGATGGCTCGCTTCAGGTGAAAGTCTCGAAGATAGGAACGGATACGGCGCTCGCCCAGATTATGAAGCTTATCCGCGAAGCTCAAAGTTCCAAACCCAACGTTCAGCACTTGGCTGACCGGGCGGCGACGGTTTTGTTCTACGTCGCTGTCGGGGTGGGGGCTCTCTCGTTCATCTTCTGGTATTTTGTATCGCCGCAAGGGGCGATTTTCGCCGC
>CAZMFA010000036.1:0-2964 GCA_964565515.1 uncultured Candidatus Saccharibacteria bacterium
CTTTCGAGAAGATTTTGGGGATTCGGTTCAATGATGAGGCCCTTTTGCGGGAGGCGTTGACCCATCGTTCCTACTTGAATGAGCACCCCCACTGGGCGTGGGGACAAAACGAGCGCCTTGAATACTTGGGGGATGCTGTTTTAGAGCTCTCGGCGAGCCGCTTCTTGTTCGATGCATTTCCGGAGTTTCCGGAGGGGAGACTGACGGGTCTTCGTGCGGCGCTCGTAAATTACCGTATGCTTTCGAAAGTTGCGTTGGAAATCTCCCTTGACGTATTTCTTTTTATGTCCAAAGGCGAGGCAAAGGACAGTGACAAGGCAAAGGAGATCATTATGGCGAACGCCATTGAAGCCGTCATCGGCGCAATCTATTTGGATCAAGGGTATGATGTTGCCGACGCCTTCATCAAAAAGTTCGTCATGGCGCACTTGGATGAGGTATTCGATTCCGGATTGGAGAAGGATCCGAAGAGCCGCCTCCAGGAGATCGTCCAGGATCGGGAGAAGGTGACGCCGACCTACCGCGTTCTGAAAGAAGAAGGGCCGGATCACAAGCGGACGTTTTACGTCGGCGTTTTCTTCGGCGACCGAATGATTGAAAAAGGCGTGGGGAGTTCCAAGCAGGAAGCGGAGACTGACGCAGCTGAAAACGCCATTCAAGTTTTGGAACAAACGCAATGACCGAACAAACGAAAATAAATTTACTGAATCGTTTGGAACTCCAAGGATTCAAGTCGTTCGCGGGGAAGACCATCTTCGAGTTTCCGGCGAAAGTCGTCGGTGTCGTGGGGCCGAACGGGTCGGGCAAGTCGAATATCATCGATGCCATCCGGTGGGTTTTGGGCGAACGCGAAGCGAAGCAGCTGCGCGGCGAAGGTTTGGAAAATTTGATCTTTGCAGGAACGCCGAAGAAGGCGGCGCAGGGATTTGCGCGCGTCGATTTGGTCTTGGACAATAAAAACCGAGCTTTCCCCATCGATGCGGAGGAAGTCGTCCTCTCGCGGAGAGTCGACCGTTCCGGTACGTCGGAATTTTCCCTGAACGATGCGGAAATCAAATTAAAAGACCTTTTGCCGCTCCTCGCGCGGGTGCGGCTCGGTGCCCGCGGCATCATGATCATCGGGCAAGGGCAGAGTGATATTTTTGTCATGAGTTCTCCCCGGGAGCGGCGGGAAATGATCGAGGAATTCCTGGGGCTTCGCGAATTCAGGATTAAGAAAGGCCAAGCGGAACGGCGGCTCGAATCGAGCCTCGTGAACATCGACAAGATCAAGGCGATGCTCGAGGAACTTGCGCCGCAAGTCCGCGTTTTCAAAAAACAAAAAACGAGGCTTGAGAAGCGGTCGGAAGTGGAAGTGGAACTCAAGGAACTCGAAGGTTCTTATTATGCCTTCAAGCATTCGAAGCTCGATCGCGAGCGAAAGGCGCTTTTGGGGCCGATCGCCGGCTTGAAGGACGAGCAGGAAAAGCTTGGAAAAAACATCCAAGACGAAGAGAAAATTTTGAACACGCTCTATAAGAACGACGACGGGTATGCCGCCATGAAGGGATTGCGGGATCGGATGAACACCCTTATTGATACCGAGTCGTCGAAGCAGCGCGAGCTTTCCCGCATCGAGGCGAAGATGGAAATTCAAAAAGAAGCGCCGCCGTATATTTATAAGCCGGTCGAGCTTCATGATTTCATCGGTGAATTGAAGGCCAAAATGGAAGCAACACTCGCGCTCGACAATGTAGCCGACATCAAGAGTCGTCTTCGGGAATTGGTGGAAGGGGTCAAAAAATTCTTTTCCAAAAAAGAAGAGCGGGAAGAAATCGACTTCACCGCCGAGCGGGAAAAGCTCGTAAAGGAAATCGGAGAGCTGAAATCGCATATCGAGGATTTGCGGAAGGAAGAGGAAGAGATTTCCCAGAAGGCCAGGGAATCGAATGCCGAATTTCGCGAGAAGGTCGGCAAGCTGAACGAGAAAAAGAACGATCTGTATGCTTTGGATCGGAAGGCTCAAGCCCTCGCGCTTCAACGGGAAACCGTCGAAATGAAACTCGAAGAATTGCGGCGGGAATGGGCCGCGCTCGGAAGGAGCCTCGAAGATTTGAAGCAAGCGGAGATCGGCACCGAATTCGGCGAGAACGAACTCCGGGGGGCCGAATCGAGAATGTTGCGCCTCCGGGGAGAACTTGCCGCGATCGGCGACATCGACGAGAACGTTTTCAAGGAGTTCGAAGAGTCGGAAAAGCGGTACGAATTCTTGGGAGTCCAGCTCGTCGATCTCGAAAAAGCGGCCGTCGATCTCAAAACACTTATCAAGGACTTGGACCAACGAATCAAAGAAGATTTCAAAACGTCATTCAAGGCGATCAGCGACGCTTTCAACGAGTATTTCAATCTAATGTTCGGCGGAGGGAAGGCGAAGCTCGTGCTTGAAGAAAAAGAACGGCAGCCGCTCCTTTCGGAAGGGATGGAAGAAGAGCTTTCTTCCGCCGAGGTTTCCGAGAATAAGGAGGAAAAGGAACAAGAGCTCGGCGTCACTATTGACCTCAGTCTTCCTCGGAAGAAGATTACGGGTGTCGGGATGCTCTCGGGCGGCGAGAAAACGCTCGTATCGCTTGCGGCACTTTTCGCTTTGATCTCCATATCGCCGCCGCCGTTCCTCGTTTTGGACGAAATCGATGCGGCACTCGACGAAGAGAATGCCCGGCGGTTCTCCGAGCTTATTGAACAATTTTCGACCAAAACGCAGTTCATCGTCGTGACGCACAACCGATCGACGATGGAGGCTGCCGACGTGCTCTACGGAATCACGATGGGGGACGACGGCGTCTCGAAGGTGCTCTCGCTGAAACTGGAGGGCTAGGCGTTCCTCCATATGTCCTTCGGCACCGGGTGTCGCGGTTTTCCTGCGAAACCGTGCACCCTACGCTCTCGCACCGTCGCGCCTGCGGCGTCCAAGCCGACGGCACTCCG
>CAZMFA010000037.1:0-2929 GCA_964565515.1 uncultured Candidatus Saccharibacteria bacterium
GAGAAAGCGGCGAATATCCTTTTCATTTCCAATGCGACCGCGCTTTCGGCAATGAAGAAAAAGGCGGAAGAGTTCGGTCTGAAGGCGGAAATAGCGACAACAACGCTTTCGGGCGAAGCGCGGGACATTGGTCGGAGGATAGCAGACGACGTTGCCGGCTTGCCGGCTAAGACCGTGCATCTTTGGGGCGGCGAAACGACGGTTACCGTAAGGAAAAAGGGAAGAGGCGGCCGGAACCAGGAGCTTGTGCTCGGGGCTTTAAGCGGCATAGCGGAGGGAACACTCATCCTCTCGTTCGATTCCGACGGCCACGACAACCAAGGCGGCTATGCAGGGGCTTTTTGTGATATAATGACGAAGGAAAAAGCTGAACGGATCGGTTTGAACGCTGAAGCATTTCTCGCGGAAAACGATTCAGCCGAGTTTTTTGAGAAAGTTGGGGATTACCTCGAAACGGGAGACACGGGTTCCAATGTGTCGGACCTTATTATTGGATTGCGCTATGAATCCCGTTAGAAATCGCGTACGCAATCCACAACAAAAAATCATGAATAAAGCATTAGTCGAAAAAATCAATAGGCGTAGCGCACAAGGTGCGTATGCATACTATTTCTAACGGGATGAATAAAAATAAAAAATTCGTCCTCTGGTACAAGGACATCACGATCAAAGACGTACCCCTGGTCGGCGGCAAGAATGCCTCTTTGGGCGAGATGATTAAATACCTCGAGCCGCAGAGCGTGCGGGTGCCGAATGGATTCGTCGTCACGGCGGAGGCCTATCGCCACTTCATGAAGAAAACCGAACTCGATAAATTCATCAAGAAAACGCTGAAGAACCTCGACACGAAAGACCTGAAGGATCTTGCGAAGCGCGGCGAGGAAGTGCGAAAAGAGGTCAGGGCGGCGAAAATGCCCTCCGATTTGAAACAGGCGATCGTGAAGAATTATGTCCAGCTTGAGAAAATATACGGCAAAAACGCCGACGTTGCCGTCCGGTCATCCGCTACCGCGGAGGATCTGCCGGGTGCGAGCTTCGCTGGCGAGCACGAAACATATTTGAATATCCGCGGCGCCGACGAGCTCCTCGAGGCGGTCCAGGCGGATTTCGCCTCGCTCTTCACCGACCGGGCGATTTCGTACCGGGCCGACAAGGGATTCGACCACACGAAAGTCGCGCTCTCAGCCGGCGTCCAGAAAATGGTTCGGTCGGATCTCGGATGCTCCGGCGTTATGTTCAGCATCGATACCGAGTCAGGGTTCAAAGACGTAGTTCTCATCAACGGTTCGTGGGGCCTCGGTGAAATGATCGTGCAGGGCGAAGTGACGCCGGATGAGTTTCTGGTTTTTAAGCCGTCGCTCGCGGCGGGGAAGAAAGCGATCATCGATCGGAGGCTCGGCGTCAAGAACCGGAAGATGATCTATTCGGCGGGGCGGGGGATTAAGATGACGAAAATCATTCCCACGAACGAGAAGGAAAAAAAATCCTTCGTTCTTTCGGAAAAGGAAGCTTTGGAACTCGCGCGATGGGGCGTTTTGATCGAGAAGCATTATTCGAAGAAGAACGGGAAGTGGACGCCGATGGACATGGAATGGGCGAAGGACGGCCGGAGCGGCGAGCTCTTCATCGTCCAATCGCGTCCCGAAACGGTCCAGGCGAGCCGTGATTTTTCGAAGCTCAAGGAATATGAACGGATCGGGAACGGCAAGATGCTCGCGAAAGGGTATTCGGTCGGTTCGAAGATCGCGAGCGGGAAAGTGCGCGTCATTTTGAACGCGAAGAACATCAATGATTTCAAATCGGGCGAGGTGCTGGTGACCGATATGACCGATCCGGATTGGGAGCCGATCATGAAAATCGCTTCGGCGATCGTGACGAATAAGGGCGGGCGAACGAGCCACGCCGCGATCGTCTCGCGCGAACTCGGCATTCCGTGCGTCGTGGGGACGGAAAATGCGACGCGCGTTTTGAGAACGGGCGATATGATAACCGTCGATACGACGGGCACGGAAGGGCTGGTCCTGGCGGGCCAATTGAAGTTCAGAGTTGAGGAGCGGGACGTGCGGAGGCTCCCGAAACCGAAAGTGAAGATCATGGTGAATATTGCGACGCCGGATTCGGCATTCGAGAAATCCTTCTTGCCGACGAAAGGCGTCGGCCTCGCGCGCGAAGAATTCATCATTGCGGGCGATGTGGGCGTCCACCCGATGGCTTTGATCGACTACGCGAAGATCGCGAAGAAAAACAAGGGGCTCGCGCGCGCGATCGACGAAAAGGCGCGTGGTTGGAAGGACAAAGAGCAGTTTTATGTGGATAAGCTCGCCTATGGCATCGCGAAGATTGCCGCAGCGTTCTATCCGCTGGATGTCATCGTCCGGTTTTCCGATTTTAAGACGAACGAATACCGGGCGCTCCTCGGCGGCGATGCCTACGAACCGAAAGAAGAAAATCCTATGATCGGGTGGCGGGGAGCTTCGCGGTACTACCATCCGGCGTTCGCGCCCGCCTTTGCGCTCGAAGTGAAGGCGATGAAAAAAGTGCGCGAGGAAATGGGCCTTACGAACGTCGTTCCCATGATCCCGTTCTGCCGGACCGCCGATGAAGGGAAAAAGGTAGTAGACGTCATGGAAAAGAACGGTCTTTCGCGGAAGAAGGATAAAACCTTGCGGATTTACGTCATGTGCGAAATTCCTTCGAATGTCGTCTTGGCGGACAAATTTTTGGACGTTTTCGACGGCATGTCGATTGGCTCGAACGATTTGACGCAGCTCACGGTTGGCATCGACCGCGACGGGAACGACCGGATCCGGAGCATCGCGAACGAGAACGATGAATCGGTGAAGACCTTGATCCGGAGCGTCATTCGAACGTGCAAAAAGCGGGGCAAGTATATCGGCATTTGCGGCCAAGCGCCGTCCGACTATCCGGA
>CAZMFA010000038.1:0-2870 GCA_964565515.1 uncultured Candidatus Saccharibacteria bacterium
GCAATCCCGGACCAGGGAAAGGGGTCGGGAAAACGGGAGTTTTCCCGTCGCGGAGCTCACGAACCGCTGGGTTCATGGGAGCGAGTTGCTGTAGAGCGACTCGCGACGGCCCGGTGATTCCCTCGAGAACCACCATCGGTATTAATGATGAATTTCATATTGATTCATTTTATAATCTTCAACTCATAAAAGCGAGTTCGGAGGGATGAAAAAGTGGGTAAGACTTGGCCGCCAGCCGGCGGAGGCCCGGAACGCACACTTTTTCGCTCACCGAACTCGCGTATCTATCTCATGCCGGCCACGGCGGCAAATCTCCCTTCCCTCTCCCCTGTCCGCCTTGCGCGATAATGCGAAAAGAAGTCGCGCGACGTTATCGTATCGACATCGCTCACGAGAATATTTTCTTCCCGGACTCCCGCGTCAATCAACTGCCGCCGATTGTAGCCGGCGAGATCGATGGCCGTAAAACCGTCAGCCGAGTAGTCCAGGAACGGCTTCCACCCCGCATTCAATTCCTTCTGAAGCGGGTTTGGAAAACGGTACGACTCCTTCTTCACGCCCGGCCCGATGCGGACGACGATATCCGCGGGGCTTGATCCGTAATGCCCTTCCATAAATGCCACGACTGCGGGCGCGAGTCTTTTGTCGGTACTTTTCCACCCTAAATGAGCGAGCGACACGACTGATTTTTTCCCGTCGAAGAATATTGCCGGCAGACAGTCGGCAATGACCAAGAATAAAAAGATGTCTTTCTTGTCGGTAACCAGCGCATCCGCTTCCAGCACATGATCCTTTCGCAAGCTGACGCCCGCTTCCCCGGGAGCGACTTCCCTTACGACCGCATCGTCCAAAATCTGCATTTGAACGCAAGAAGCAAGCGGAATACCGAGCGATCCCAAGAACCGTTCTTTATTCGCTTCGACTTCCCGCCCTTCGCCCCATTTGAACGACATATTGCCGTCGGCAACCGTCGAAAAGCTGTAAACCAATTCACTGGACATGCCTCCAGGGAAATTTGAACTTCGCGGGAAAAGCGAATCCGGAGGCCGATCGATGCCCTCCGCCACCGTATTTTTTAGCGAGAAGAGAAACGTCCACTGTCCCGTCCGACCGAAGCGATACATTGATGCGCTTCCGATCTTGTGACCACACGATGGCGATCGGCGGCTTTTTCAAAACCAGCGTATGGCCGATCTCGGACGCAAGGACCGGCGAATTCGCGACGAATGTTCGATACCCCTCGAACTCGACTTCCTGCGCTTTCAAGACGACTCGTTTTACAACGGCCATTTGATATTCCCTGATGTTTGCCCCTTTTTCGATGAATTTCTTCCGCGCGACCGGCGATTCGAAACTCTTAATGATGCGATCCCAGGTTTTAAAATCGAACGGTACGAGCTCAAGCGCCGCTGACACTTCCCGCGTATGGGGCACTTTGAATTTCCAGAGATCAGTATCTTCAATATGCAGGAGCAAGCGCGGCGTTTTCTTCCCCGGGTGGAAATACTTCCATGTGATAACCGATCCCGAATGATCATTTCGAAAGACATACCCCGTCGCCTCTTTTAAATATTCCTTCGCACCAATGTGGTGATCGAGAACAACAACCTCCTTGTTCATTTTCACCAGCTTCTTGAGAATCTCCGGCGGATAGCAAAAATCGACGGTGTAAATGGCCTTATTCCTCAAACCCTCGGGTGGCGGAACTTGATGTTCGACCGGCAAATAGGTCGCTGCATCCTTGAGCTTTTTCCACGCCGCGAAAGCTGCACCGAATCCGTCGGTGCAGTTCGCGTGATAGAGGACGACTGTATCTTTCATGGGTTTTACCCATTATAGAGGCGATTCCAAAAAACAGGAAGCTGCCTTCAAAAAGACAGGCAGCTTTGAAATCCCTTGAGGTCTAGTCAGCCTCAAGAGATTTTATTTTCCCAACGAGATCATCAAGCGAGAATTTCCTCTTCAGAAAATCATCGCCACTCCCCTCGTCACCGCACCTTAAGACGACGCGTTCTCCGGCGAGGATTTTGATGTTTTTGAACGCTTGAGCTTCGGGGGTCGAAGCTTCAGTGTCGCCGCAGTTGCAGATGAGGACGTACGCGGGATCTTCCTTGTCGAATACACGGAAGGCGCGCTCCGGGTCGACGAAAATGACGGAAGAGAAACAGTTTCCGAGCACTTGAGCAAGCACCCTTACCCACCCGTCTTCCTGCCGCCCGACAACGAGTATTTTATCCAGCAATTCAAGCATGATTCCAACCTTCCTTCCTTTCTTTTTCAATGGATAATAGCAATTCTTTCTCGGAGAATGGCATGCGGAGAAAGTGATTCCCATCGCCGTTCCCGACGAACCCCGCACCGATCAGCACTTGCCCAGGTGCAACGATTTCTTTGAGTAATCGAAAAATTCTTACCCCCTGAGACTCCCCGTTGAAGATTTCGGATTCATATTCGTACTCGCAAACGACGACCACATCGGGATTTAATCTCCGGAAGCCGACGAGAGCCTCACCGTGACCAACCATCTCGACATCGAAGCCGCAATTTCGGGCAACTTCCCTTACGGCAAGTCCCCAAAAACGGTTGCTCACCACAATGAGAGCCTTCATGGGTCCCTCCTTTTGAGTTTATGTTACTTTTCTGCTGGGGTTATTTTTAAAACAAAACAAACGGGTAGTCAAGACGCTCTACTTCAATGCCTCGATACCGGGGAGTTTTTCGCCCGACAAATAATCCAGCATGGCACCGCCTCCCGTCGAAAGAAAAACATTGGAACTGGGAACACAGCGCTTAGGATAGAGCGTTCTCAAAGAGGTGACCGTTTCACCGCCGCCCACAACGATACGGGCTTTTTTATTCCCCAAGATCGC
>CAZMFA010000039.1:0-2815 GCA_964565515.1 uncultured Candidatus Saccharibacteria bacterium
TTTTGACGCCGAAGATCTCCCAAAGGACGATCGCCGCGACGATGACGATCAAGATGTAAATATATTTTCTCATGCGTTCATTATATCACTTCTTTTCCAGATCATGCCGCCCACGTCGCGCGGCGTTCCCTCGAGCGGATAGTGATGCAAATCGATGAAGGGCAAACTGTTGCATTCGATCACGCCGCATTTTTTTTGCTCGTGCCACGATTTTTCGATGTCGCCGATGATGAAATCGATACCGACGACGGAAGCATCGAGGACGCGGCCGACGCGCTCGAGAAGTTCCACGGTATCCGGATGCGTCACATCGGTCATGTCCCGCACGGATGCGCCGACCGACCTGCTTACCTTGCGATTCACAACGACTCGCTCGCCCTTCGCCGGCACCGCATCTTTCAGCCCCTCATCCTCTACGCGAATTTCATGATAAATGGGCCCGCGCCGCAGCGGGTTTTCGTTTTCGACCGCAACGAGTTCCTGCACGGTTCGGACGCTATCACCTGTAACGGCTGCCGGCTCGCGGCTTACGACACCACCAAGATGCCCGCCGACGACCGTTCCGCGGTACACAAATCCCACAAGCTCTTCTTCGACGATCACCCACGGCGAAAGTCGCTTCGCGCTCCGGAAAGCTTTCGCGAGCTTTTCTTCCAAATCGATGCCGGTAAACGTGTGCCGGCTCCGCGATCCGATGCTCGGCTTCACGATAACGGTCCCCCCAATTCCTTTAAAAACAGCGAGGGCGCGTTTCAGCGTGAAACATCCGTCGCCCCGCGCGACGGGTATTCCCTCCGCCGCGAATTTTTTCTTCATGGTTTTTTTGTCGTCCATCCACTCGATCGCGGCGTCGGAAAACCCCGGGATCCGCGGCAATCCTTCGAACGCAATCTTCTTTCCTTTGAACTCGGCAGTGAAGAACGGGTTTCCCGGCGTACCGAAGAGACGGAATTCCTTGACTCGAATGCCGATCTTGTCGGCCGATTCCCAAAGCGCTTGCGTCCGTAAATTGTCTTTGGGGTCGAGTTTATCGTTCACGCGCATCATGCGGATTGCCGCGAGAAAATCCAAAAACGAGGCCCAAAATCCTTTCTTCGCGAGTACCCGCGAGAACGGACGAAAGGGCCTCGAGGCCCATGCCGAAAACTTCGCGATGGGCGTCAAAGCCCAATCAAGGACGACCGACGTTTTTTCGACCCAATGAACGACGGGAACCTGCCCGCAATCCGGACATGGCTTCGGCATGGCCTACGAATACAACAACTTTCCTTGTACGACTTTCAGAAACGGCGTCAATTCGTGGAGGCGCGCCGTTTTTCGGCTCGAAAGGTGATACACGTTCCACCCCTTCTCCGTCATGGCGTCGGCAATGAGCGAGCGATGGCACCGCCACGGCACCGCTTCGGCACACATGATGGCGGTTGCCTTCTTCGAAGCCACACTCTGGAGTTTCTGTAAACCGCTTTTAAATTCGGATGTCTGCATGTAATCGGCAAACCCGCGGAATGAAAGGTTTTGCCATCCCGTATTTTCCGAATCCTTCTTCGTTCGCCGGAGCCCCCCTAACTCTTTCCCCAGCCACCGATATCCGATGCCGTGGTTACGCACCGATTTCCTGATAGCTTCTTCGGCAAACTGAGGATTGTGCCGCGATTTCGGGATCGTCCGAACATCCACGAGTTCTTCGATGCCGTGGGCTTTGAGTATTGAAATGAAATACTCGATGGTTCTCGTTGAATGCCCGATGGTGAAAAGTTTTTTCATGCGAGTATTTTTCTCGTTTCTTTGAGCAGTTTTTCGATCTCCCGGCTGGATAAAACGCGCCGTTTCTCCACGAGGACGTTGAAATCCCGCTCGCGGCGGCTCGGGATGACATTGTAATGGAGGTGCGCAACGCTTTTGTGGGAATGCTTGCCGTTCCGCACGATAACGAAATAATTTCCAATGTCTTTCCGCCTCAATATTTTGTCGGCGTCTTCGATGAGATCCTCAATCGCATCGCGTTCTTTTGCCGTGAGATCCTTGATATACTCCACGTGCCGTTTGGGAACCACCAAAAGATGGTACGGCGAATAAGGCGCCAAGGCGTACGTAAGATAAGCATGCTTGTTTTCCGCAATGACTTCGTTCAACCGGTGCGGTGCGCAAAAAGGGCATCCTTTTCCCCTCTTTTCCTTCAAGAAACTGGTATAGAGGATTTTTTTCATATTTATTTTCCTTCTATTTCTATGATTTTGTTTCTCGACGTCCGGCCCGACACGACCATGACCCTCGATTTCGAGACAGCGAAGTGCTCGGCAAGCGCCGCGACAACGGCCTCGTTCGCAAGTCCTTTTTCCGGCGGTTCATTGACCGCGACCGTGAAATGTTCGCCGTCGACCTTCTCTATCTTTTCCTTCTTCGCTTTAGGTTTCACTTTGACGAATATTCTCATATGCTTCTCTTAACACTCCCCGCGCTTCGTCGAACGTCAGCGTTTTCATTCCTTCCTCGAACGAAACCCAGCGGATCTCGGGGATCTCCTTCGCGAAATCGACGGGCGTCTGGCTGTCTTCGTGCTGCACCTCGGCGAGAAAATGGACGACTGTTTTATTGAAGACCGTGCCGTTGTCTTCATATTGGTAGTGTTCTTCAAACCGGATATTTCCGCTGATGTCGGCGTCCGCTATCCCCGTTTCTTCGAGGAGTTCCCGCTTCGCCGTCTGGAGCGGCGTTTCGCCCGCGTCCTGGTGGCCCTTCGGGAATCCCCAGTGCCCGTCAGCGTGCTTCACGATTAAAAACAAAATCCCGTCCTCTTTTTTGAGGAACGGCACGG
>CAZMFA010000040.1:0-2786 GCA_964565515.1 uncultured Candidatus Saccharibacteria bacterium
TTTCGGCTGGCTATGCTCCACTTCGGGGTACGTACTAGGGTGTTACTAACTCGTTCGCCACTGTCCTTGCGGACCGTGCGACTTGCATGCCTTATCCACGCCGCCAGCGTTCATCCTGGACCAGGATCAAATCCTCAAAAAGAAACTCCGTACGAAAAACCTATCGATAAGTTCCTCGTACGAAATCTCCAAGGTTCAGCCCGAAGGCCGAACCCGAAAGGGACAACTAAAAAATTTTTCAACTACATTTGCTCAATAAAATAGAATGAGCTTTTTAAGAAGCTTTCAAACAGAAAAGAGTTCCAAACAGCGTGAATTGTAGTATAGCCGATTCCCGGGGCTTGTCAACCCCGTTAGAAACAGTCCCGCCCTAAAGCCCTTCGGGCGCGCAAGCGCGGGCGTGGTCTCTAACGGGGCCAAGCGACTTGCCATTACCATCGTTTTGTGTAAAACTAGGTATTGCTTAAACATATGAAAAAAGGCATTCATCCAAAATATTTCGAAAAAGCAAAAGTAACCTGCGCGTGCGGGAATGTGTTCACGATTGGCTCGACGGTTCCCGAAATGCACGTCGAGATCTGCTCGAAATGCCATCCGTTCTATACCGGCCGGGAACAACTGATCGACACCGCCGGAAGAATCGAGAAATTCAAGGCACGCCGGACCAAAGCCGAGACAGTCCCCCAAAAGGCCAAGAAGGCTCGAGCGAAGAAACAGGCCAAGAAATAAACCATGGAACTCAAAACGCAAGCGCGATCGATACTGGGGAAGAAGGTAAAGACTTTGCGAAAGGAAGGGTTCATTCCCGCCGAGCTTTACGGCAAGGGAATCGAGAACAAACATCTTTCCGTCGGATCGCGGGACTTTATGAAGATCTTCAAGGAAGCCGGAGAGAACACGGTAGTGACGCTCACGGTTGACGATAAAGAAAAGTTTCCTGTCATCATCTCCAACGTCCATTTCGATCACTTGAAAAACGAGGTCGCGACTGTCGACTTCCATAAGATCAATATGGACGAAAAGATAGAAGCGGAAATTCCGGTGGAACTCACGGGCGAAGCGCCGGCCGTAAAGAAAGGCCTGATCGTCGTGAAAGTCATGAACGAAATAAAGGTTTCAGCGACACCGGCCCATTTGCCGCATAAATTCGAAATCGACATTGGGAACCTTGCCGACGAAGGAAATGCGATCCACATCAAAGACTTGAACATCGGAAAAGAAGTGAAGGTGATGGCGCCGGAGAATTCAGTGATCGTCATCGTGAATAAAATGAAGGAAGAGAAAGAAGAGACTCCGCCGCCGGCTCCGGAAGCCGCTGCAGCGGAAGCGACCCCGGGAGCGGAAGCGGGAACCGAAGAGGCCAAGTAATGCATCAAGAAAAAGCGCCCAGTAACAATTGGGCGCTTTTTTTGTTAGTATGTAAAGGAAGTGAATACAAAAAGAACGTATCGGCTGGTTGCCGGCATGCTCCTCATTCTCGGAGCGTGGTTTTTCAATGTACATGCCGAGACAGCTTCCTCGACCGCGGCAATCTCGACAGCAACTTCGACTGCCACAACGACCGACACCCAGGCAGAACGGGCGGCCCTCGAAGCGCAACTCGCCGACCTTGAAAACCAAATTGAACAGCAGCAGCAGCAAATCAGCAAATATCAAGCTCAAGGCAGCACGCTGAGCGGCGAGATCAACTACTTGAACTCGAAGATATCACAAATCAACCTCCAAATAAAAGCAGTCAATTTGAAACTCACGCAGCTTTCGAGCGATATCAGCGACACCCAAAGCCAAATAAGCCAAACTGAAAACCAAATCAACGTCAACAAAAACGCCCTTGCATCCTCGATCCAAGCTATTTACGAAAGCGACAACCAAAACCTCTTGGAAATTCTCCTTGCCAACAACAATCTTTCCGATTTCTTTTCGAACGTCGATAACATCATCTTAGCCCAAAGCAATATGCGGGATGAATTGGACCAAATACAGAAACTGAGAGATCAGCTTGTCGCTCAGCAGCAAACGCTGACCGGCGAACTCTCCAACACCCAAAACTTCAAGAACATCCAAACGACGCAGAAATCATCCCTTCAGGCAACGCAAAGCCAAAAGAAAACCTTGCTCACGCAAACCAAAGGGCAGGAAGCCGCCTATCAAAAGATCCTCGCAAAGACCAAGGAAACGGCGGCTCAAATACGGAATCGCATCTTCCAGCTTTTGGGCGGCGGGCAACTAACCTTCCAACAAGCCTACAACTACGCGAAGCTTGCCGAAGGAGCGACCGGCGTACGAGCAGCGCTTATTCTCGCCATCTTGAACCGCGAATCGGCTCTCGGCCAAAACGTCGGAAAGTGCTCGTACACCAGGGCTATGAATCCGACCCGCGACGTACCGATTTTCCTCAAACTCCTCCAATCGCTCAACATCGACCCGAGTTCGCAAGCGGCATATGTCTCTTGCCCGAACTCCGACGGCGCTTACGGCGGAGCCATGGGGCCGGCTCAATTCATACCGTCGACATGGAATTTGTATGCATCGCAAATATCGCAGATCACAGGCGACAATCCGGCAAATCCCTGGAACAATTCCGACGCCTTCGTCGCAACGGGACTCCTTATGAAGGACCTTCTTTCCTCCGCAAGCTGCGTAAGCTATGCTAAAGCGAACCAAAGCGTTGCCCCCTACCAAACGCTCCTCGAGCGGTGCGCGGCCGCAAAATACTATGCCGGTTCCAACTGGTACACCTACCGCTTTTGGTACGGCCAGCCGGTCGTCGATCAAGCGAACAGCTA
>CAZMFA010000041.1:0-2753 GCA_964565515.1 uncultured Candidatus Saccharibacteria bacterium
ACGGCACGTCGGAGATCGATTTGAGCTGGGTTAATAACTCCACGAGGGCTTCTTCCATTCAAATCTTCCGGAACGGATCCTATCTTACGACCGTTTCATCTTCGACGACGCTGTATCAAAACGCCGGCTTACCGTCCGATACGAAGTATACCTATACCGTGCGGGCCGCCTACACCGGGTATGACGCAGTGTTGGGGAGGAATGTGACGGTCTACTCGAATCAAAGCACTCCGTCGTCCGCAACGACTGATTTTGTCGTCGGCGTGAAGATAAGCCCCACCGCAGGGGGATCGGTAACGAGCAACCCGACGGGTATCAATTGCGGCGGCAGCAATAACAGCTGCTCGGCAAGTTTCTCGAACGGCACGCAGGTCACTTTGAACGCAAGTCCCGCGATCAACTATGTCTTCGGCTCATGGTCGTGTACCGGCAATTGCGGAAGCAGTTACGGTCCTCAGTATCACTTGAGCGGAACGGCCAATGTGACGGCAACATTCGTTTTGAGCGCCTATAGCGGTTTTACCACCGGCGTGAGCGGAAAGATCGTCCTTCAGAATGTCATGTCGTCGATCGCCGGATTCTTTAGTGGCGCGGCAAGATCCATTGCGGCGGCAGTTTCCAATGCGGCGCAAAGCATAGCTTCCGGTTTCGGGAAGATGATCGCTCTCTTTACGGCTCCTTCCACCGCGGAAGGACAAACCACGGCGTACGATCCGTACTTCGTATCCGTCACGACGACGACGAATGCCGCGGTCGTAGACGGCGGCCTTTCGGCGGACACAGTCTATGTGTACCGCGTGAAAGTGCATTATACGGATGGGAGAGCGAATCCGGACAGCGCGTGGTCAACGTGGGCGGCGGTCAAGACATTAGTCTCGGGCGCGAGTTCCACGGGCAGGCCGGTCCCTGTCTGTACCGCGAACAGCGTGTGCAACCAAAGCATCACAGGTACGCAATCATCCGACTTGAGCGGCTTCGGCTTGCAGCCGCAGCAAAGCGGATCGCAGGTTGAAAAATCCGAAGGACAGTGCCTTACGAACGCCGACTGCATAAACGTGGGACGCGCAAGCAATATCTTCCAAGAGAAGTAACGACGAGGAGCGGCAGCTAAGCTTTGGCGGCAACGAGGGCGATGATTTTCTTCGCCCCGTTCGCTTTCAGGAGCCGCGCAAGTTCACGCATGGTAGCGCCCGAAGTAAAAACGTCGTCGACCAGGAACACGTTTTTTCCCGCTATCTTCGGGGCGTCACGCAGGGCAAAACATCCGCGGACATTCTCCGTTCTCGCTTCGCGCGAGGGCTGCTTGATCTGCGAAGGCGTTTTCCGGATTCTGAGAACGGCGTCGGCTTCGATGCGGAAACTCGGGAGTTTCTTCCCGCAATCGAGCGTCTTTGAAAACCTCTCTACCTCCTTCGCGATGAGAAGCGATTGATTGAACCCCCTTTTTCTTTCCCTTGACGGGTGAAGGGGAACCGGAATCATTGCGAAATCGCCGTCACCGGCGTCCTCGATGCTTGCGATGCTTTGGAGGTATGAAACAATGAAAAAAGCGAGGGGGGTTGCCGCCCGCTTCACGCGGCCGTACTTTAAGAGGTGGATGATCTTTTGGGCCATCGGGTCTTCGAAGAAGAACGGAGCGGCAAGCACGAATTGAGCTTTTTCGTGGCAAGGAACGTACGGCTTGGGAAGTCTTCTCTTGCAAACCGGGCAAAAGAAACCGCTTGCCGTCGTAAAGCGGGAACGGCACGATGTGCAGAGCGACAGTTCTTGTTCCGCCTTCCCGATGATCTTTTCGCATGAAAGGCAAATCGGCGGGAAGACGACGTCGAAAATCGCGTCGACGAGTTCGCGAAACCCCCTCATGTGGTGGTATTATTATAAGACAATGAAACTCGCGGGGATAACCAATGGCGTTTCCGGTTTTTTTACCGACGTTTTCAATTTTTTCAAGGGACGCGCGGTCCTCGGCGTCGACATCGGTACGGCATCCGTCAAAATCGCCGAACTGAGCGAAAAAAACGGAACGCTGAACCTTACGAATTACGGCATCTTGGAAACAAAAGATTATTTGAATCACCCCAATAAAGCAATCCAAACAAGCTCGCTCCCCATCGAAGAGCGAGAGACGGCCGGCATCTTGAAAACGCTCCTCGGTGAAATGAAGCCGAAGACGAATCTTGCGATCGCTTCAATCCCTTCATTTGCGTCGTTCGGGACGATCATCGATATGCCGCTCTTATCCCGGGAAGAAACGGCAAAAGCAGTCACCTTTCAAGCGCCGCAGTATATTCCGATGCCGGTCGCCGAAACGCTTATCGATTGGTTTAAAGTCGATGAATTCACCGGGGATGCGCGGCAAAAATTCCAGCACATCTTCGTCGTCGGCATCTCGAAGAAGCTGATTCAAAAATACAAAGACATTTTCCGGGAAGCCGGCCTTCGGCTGGTATCTCTCGAGTTTGATGCTTTGGCGGCAACGCGGGCCCTCATCGACGATGGAAGCGACGAGACGATTATCGTCGACATCGGCGCCGAGGAAACAGAGCTTTTTATCACCTCGAAGGGCCGTTTGGAGTACGTCGGCGGCACGGATTACAGCGGCATCCACTTGACGCAATCGGTTGCGCGAAGCCTCGGCATTACAACCCTTCGGGCGGAAGAGTTGAAGCGGCGGAGAGGATTGTCTTCGGAAGGCCCCGAATCGGAGTTATCAACATTAACGATTCCGTTTCTGGATGTTATAATACAAGAAG
>CAZMFA010000042.1:0-2726 GCA_964565515.1 uncultured Candidatus Saccharibacteria bacterium
CCCGTCAAAACGCGGTAAACCTTTTCGGTGCGATCCCAATGTTTGTCGCGGTCCATGGCATAATACCGCCCGGAAACGCTTGCGAGCGTCTTTGAAACGTCGCTACCGGCGTCCCGCGACAATTGCGCGAGGAGCTTGGAAAACGAACGGGGAGCGCTGTCCCGCCCGTCGGAAAAAAGATGGAGCGAAAGATTTTGAACACCGCCGCCCCGCGCCATCTTAATGAGCGCCTCGAGGTGTTTAAGCGACGCATGGACATTCGACTCCGTAAGAAGTCCCACAAGATGCAAACGCGACTTCCGCTCATTCACCCAATCGATCGCCGACACAAGAACTTTGTTCCGGAAGAAACTCCCGTCCTCCACGGCCGAAGAAATTTTCGGGAAATGTTCCCACGGAACGCGGCCGGCCCCCAGCGTCACGTGCCCGACCTCGCTGTTTCCCTCTTCGTCGTACGGCAAACCCACCGACATTCCGGAGGCTTGAAGGGCTCCGCAGGGGAAATTCGACCGCATAAAACCCACCGTTTTCAAACCCGCCTTGTAAATCGGGTTTGATTCATCAAGGCTTCCAACCCCCCACCCGTCGAGAACGACCAAAACCAATGTTTGCTTCATCGATTGAATTCTAATATACTAGGAACCATAAAGTCGATGGACATCAAAAGAATAAATTTTTTCACCTATGGAACTCATCCCCTGGATTGTGGGTATTGTTGCGGGTTTGGCAATTGGATACGGCATTCGGGTCTCAATAGCCAAGCGTCTCCAAAACTCACTCGAGAAAAAAGCAGAAGCGGAACTTGAGTCCGCAAAGTCGGAAGCGAAGGAAATCGTCGTCGAAGCGAAAGATAAGGCCTCTTCGATCCTTGGGGACGCCAACAAGGAGGAGCGCGACCGCAAACAGGAACTCCGGCAGCTTGAAGAACGGCTCTTGAAGCGCGAGGACCTACTCGACCAAAAACTTCGGGAGTTGGACAACGGCGAAAAGTCGCTGAAGGCGAAAGAAAACGAAATCAAGGAAAAGGAAAACGAGGTGGAACATCTCCGCGAGCGCGCCGTCGGCGAACTTGAAAAGGTCTCGGGGCTCACGCGGGAAGAAGCGCGGAAAGCGATGTTCGAAGAAATCGAAACCTCGGCAAGACAAGATCTCGCGGCATCGCTCGCCAAACTTGAAAAGGGGCGCGAAGAGGAAATAGAAAAGAAAGCGAACGAGATCATCACAACGGCGATCCAGCGGTACTCGAGAAATGCGATCGCCGACGTAACGACTTCCGTCGTGAATCTCCCCGACGAAGACATCAAAGCGAAGATTATCGGAAAGGAGGGAAGGAATATCCGGGCCTTCGAACGGCTGACCGGCGTCGAAGTCATTGTGGACGAAACGCCGGAAAACGTGGTTCTTTCGTCGTTCGATCCAATGCGGCGGGAATTGGCCAAAATGGCGCTCGAAAAACTCATCAAGGACGGCAGAATCCATCCCGCGAAGATCGAAGAGAAAGTCGAAGAAGCGCGCCAAGAGCTCGAGCAGCGAATACAAAAGATCGGCGAAGAAGCTGCCTACGAGGTCGGCATTTTGGACCTTCCGAAGGAAATTGTGAACCTCCTCGGCAGATTGAACTTCCGGACGAGCTACGGACAAAGCGTGCTCCTCCACTCCGTTGAAATGGCGCACATCGCCGGCATGATGGCCGCCGAACTCCACTTGAACGTGGACGTCGCAAAGAAGGGGGCTCTTCTCCACGACATCGGAAAGGCGGTTGATCACGAAGTGGAAGGGACGCACGTCGAGATCGGCAGAAAACTTTTGAAGAAGTATAATATCGCCGAAAACGTCATCCAAGCCATGGAATCGCACCATGAAGAATACCCGTATGCGACGCCGGAATCGTACCTTGTCGCGGCGGCGGACGTCATTTCCGCAGCCCGACCCGGCGCCCGCCGCGATACGCTTGAAAAATACATCAAGAGACTGGAAGACATTGAAAAGGCGGTCAGCGGCTTCGAAGGAGTCAAGCAATCCTACGCTGTTTCGGCGGGCCGGGAGGTCAGGGTCTTCGTCGTTCCCGAGAAGATCGACGATTTCGGGGCCTTGGAACTCGCAAAAAAGATATCCAATAAGATCCAATCGGACGTCCAATATCCGGGCGAGATCAAGGTAACGGTCATCCGGGAGGTCAGGGCAGTGGAGTACGCTCGGTAAGGAAAGGGATCGGCGGGCTTTCCCTGGGGGTAGTTGAATTGCATAGTAATAAAGAGGGTGATTTGCTATAATGGTTTCGAAGAACGGAAAGGTCGCCAAATAAAAAAACAATCATGAAAAAGGACGGATTGATAGAAGCTGTCATCAAGGCAGCAAATACGGAAACCAAAAAACAGGCTCAACAAGCCGTTGAAGCGGTTTTCGACGCGATCGTGAAATCCCTCTCGAGAGGAGAAGAGGTAGCGATCGCTGGATTCGGCACGTTCCGCGTTGCAAAGAGAGCGGCTAGAATGGGCGTCAACCCGAAAACGGGAGAAAAGATCCAAATCGCGGCTTCCACAAAGCCGAAATTCAGGGCCGGAAAACTCCTGAAAGAAGCAGTCAAATAAGTAAGAAGTACTTCTTAACAAAAAACTCCCTCTCGGGAGTTTTTTGTTTTTATTTATTCACTTTTCCTTTACTATTGAAGCAATTTCCTCACTAAATTGCTTATATCAATAAAGTTTTGGTAGGCGTCTTTGATC
>CAZMFA010000043.1:0-2582 GCA_964565515.1 uncultured Candidatus Saccharibacteria bacterium
TTATACTTCTTGCCCGAGCCGCACCAGCAGGGATCGTTCCTGCCGATGTTCTTGTACTCCGGTGGGGGTGTTTCCCGCTTTGCCGGAACTACCGTCGTTACGGTTTTCGAAAAATCCATCGCGAGGATTTGAAAGATGACGCTATAAACGAGGGATTCCACGGCAGCCTGAAGTTGCTGGTATAAAATGTGCGCTTCGCGGCGGTATTCGACGAGCGGGTCGTGTTGGCCGTATGCCCTAATGTTCACCGATTCCCGGAGGCTGTCGAGTTGTTCCAGGTGATCGACCCAAAGCGTATCCATGATCCTTACGATTTGTTGTGCTATGACCGTCGATTTCATTTGATCGACGGCATCCGATATCGTCGCGGGCTTCGACTCAAGGTCCTCGATTTGTTTTTCGATTTGTTCGCGTCCCTCGGGCTTTTGGTCGATTTGCGCTTTGAGCGATTGTACGGTATTCGCCGTGAAGTTTTCCACCATTTCTTTCACCACGGGCATGATCTCGTTCTTTTCGCCGGCTTCGAGCATCTTCATTCTTTTCCCGTAAATGGCGCTCCGCTGCTTGTTTAAGACGTCGTCAAAATCGAGGAGATGCTTTCTGATATCGAAGTTTGCCCCCTCGACTTTGACTTGGGCTTGGTTGATCGCCTTCACGACGGTTTTCGATTGGATTGGCATATCTTCAGGATAGTTCAAGGTTTCCATAAGCCGCTTGATCCGATCGCCGCCGAAGATGCGCATGAGGTCGTCCTCGAGGGAAAGGAAAAATTGCGTCGAACCGGGGTCCCCTTGTCTGCCGGCGCGGCCGCGGAGTTGGTTGTCTACTCGTCTTGCTTCGTGCCGTTCCGTGCCGACGACGAGGAGTCCGCCCGCCGCTTTGATCTTTTCGGCTTCCTCTTTGTCCGGCGGATTGCCGCCGAGAATGATGTCGACGCCGCGTCCGGCCATGTTGGTCGCGACCGTGACGGTTCCGGCACGCCCTGCTTGGGCGATGATTTCGCCTTCGCGTTCGTGATTTTTGGCGTTCAAGACCTCGTGGGGGATGCCCGCCCGTGAAAGGTACGAGGAAATGATCTCGTTATTCTCAATGGAGGTCGTGCCGACGAGGATTGGCCTCCCCCTTTCCCGTTCCTCTTTGATTGCTTTGACCGTCGCTTCGTATTTTGCTTTCTTGGTTTTATAGATGGCATCCGGAGAATCCTTTCGGATCATGGGGCGGTTCGTGGGAATGGTGACGACGTCGAGCTCGTACACCTTGTGAAACTCCTCCGCCGAAGTCTGTGCAGTGCCGGTCATGCCGCCGATCTTCTCGTAAAGGCGGAAATAGTTTTGAATGGTGATTTGAGCATACGTTCGATCTTCTTGCCGCACCGACACCCCTTCTTTTGCTTCGATTGCTTGGTGGAGCCCGCCGGAATATCGCCGTCCCAAGAGCATCCGGCCCGTAAATTCGTCGACGATGATGACCTCGCCGTTTTTCACGATGTAATCCTTGTCGCGCTTGAAAAGCGCTTTTGCCTTCAAGCTTTCCTGAAGGAAGTGGACGAGCCGAAGATTTTCCGGAGCATAAATATTCTGAACATTGGAAAGCTTTTCGACTTTCTCGATGCCGGCTTCGGTGATGGAAACGGTTTTGAGTTTCTCGTCGACCACATAATCCTCTTCTTGGTTCAAGTTTCCCACGATGCGGGCGAAGACCTTGTAATATTCGCTCGATTCTTGATCGGGGCCGGCAATAATGAGCGGCGTTCGCGCTTCGTCGATCAAGATACTGTCGATTTCGTCGATGATGGCGTACGGGAATCCCCGCTGGACTTTTTCTCCCGGGCGGAGCGAAAGGTTGTCGCGGAGGTAATCGAAACCGAATTCATGATTCGTGCCGTATACGATATCTGCCGCATACGCGTCTTTTCGCGAAATCGGACGTAAGAATTTTTCGACGATCCTGAATCCGCCTATGACATCCCGCTCTTCGTCGGATTTTTCTTCCCCGACGAACGACGGGTCGTACGCATACGCTGCATCGTGGACAACGCAGGCGACCTTGAATCCCAAAGCGTCGTAAATCTGCCCCATCCATACAGCATCGCGCTTTGCGAGGTAGTCGTTCACGGTAATGACGTGAACGCCGCGCTCCGAGAGCGCGTTCAAAGCGGTCGGGAGCGTTGCAGCGAGCGTCTTCCCTTCCCCGGTCCGCATCTCGGCGATCTTGCCTTCGTGGAGCGCCATGCCGCCCATGAGTTGGACGTCGAAATGGCGCTGGCGGAGGGTGCGTTTTGCCGCTTCCCGCGTAAGAGCAAAAGAGCGCGGGAGCATTTTATCAAGGCTCTTGCCACCCTTCGCTTCCTCGCGAAGTTTCTCTACTTCTCTCTTGATGCCCTCAGGGTCCAGTTTTTCGATCTCGGGCTCCAAGGAGTTGACTTCTTGTACGATTTGTTCGTATCGCTTAAGATTCCCGTCCTTGAATAGCTTGGTAAAAAGTGACATGAGATGAAGATAAATAAGTCAGGCCGCTGGTGCGGCTGCGGTGGTGACCTCCAATAGTTTTTATTGTTGTGTGAGTGCGCAACCGTAGCCGCA
>CAZMFA010000044.1:0-2490 GCA_964565515.1 uncultured Candidatus Saccharibacteria bacterium
CTTGGCGCTCTCCCATATAAAAACGAGGGAGTATCTTAAGTGTTACGCGAAAGACAAGGCCCCCGGGGGGCTCCTGTCTGCGCAGGCAGGTCGCACTGGGAGGACAAAGCGAGCGGGGCGTCGCTGGTGCCCCGCCCGCGAGACGAGCAAGCCTAAATGCGCCAGGAAACGGCAGCGAAAATAATCGAGGAAATAACGATAAAGAGGGTTATTTCCCTAAAGACAAAGGAAGGGTTCAAAAACCCCTTTTCGTGGGCCATAACGGTATCCCGGGACACCAAGAAAAGGAGGGATAGAAAGGCGGCGGCATTCAGAAAACCAAGGGGCAGGAAAACGACGATCGCCGCAAGCTCAGCAGAAAGGACGCCGAGAGACATACCATAGAGGCGCATCTTCCTTGACTCCCACGAGGCGAAGGTTTGCCAATACTCCTTAAAAAGCCAATAAACAACCCCGAAGGTGAACAGGAGCCACCAAAACTCGCTCCAGAACGAATTTTGGGAAAATGACGGCGATCGCGAGAAAAGGACCGCAAAAAAAGAAAGAGCGACAGCGATGGAAGCCAAGCCGTACACGAAGAGCCTATTCGAAAAAACGGTGCCCATAAGCCCCACAAGGGCGAGGAGGATCAAACCGTAGATCGTAAGCAGAAGACCTGGGAGCGAGAATGATGCAAGGGCGAGGAGGAACACGACTTGGAGAAGCCAAAACGAGAACCTGAAATCGCGCCGCGCCGCGCCCGCCGTAAGATACACATAGAGGAGGATGCACAAAAATCCGAAAACCGCAAAGAAAGAAAACGAAGCGAGATATGCCAAGTAAAGCGCCGCGACCCCGAGGAGCGTTTTCTCAAGCAACCTCCACGTTGTTCGATTTATTAATGGAGATATGAACTTCTTTACCATCTTTTAAAAGCCCCCTAACCATTCTGTCCGCTAAGGCATCCACAATCACTTTTTGGATCAAGCGCTTGATCGGCCGCGCGCCATAGTTCGGGTCGAACCCGTGCTCGACCAAGTAGCGCCGCACTTCCGGCTTTATTTTCAAGGATATTCCCCTGCCGGCAAGGCGTTTTTCGACCTCGCCGATTTGAATGTCGACGATATCAGCGACATCCTTCGGCGTCAGTGATTTGAAGATGATGGTTTCGTCGAGCCGGTTCAAGAACTCCGGCTTGAAGGTCTCCCGCAAGGATTCCATGGCCTTTTCCCTGAACATTTCTTCCTTCGTCTCCAGTTCCTCCATTGCGCCGATCTCAAACCCCAAGCCGGACATCTCTTTGAAGTAATGGCTCCCGACATTCGACGTCAAAATAATGATCGCGTTCCTGAAATTGACGGTCTTCCCCTTGCCGTCCGTCAGCCGCCCGTTGTCCAAAACCTGGAGCAGAATATTGAACACCTCCGGATGCGCTTTTTCGATCTCGTCGAACAAGATCAAGCTGTACGGCCGGTGCCGGACGATTTCCGTAAGCTGCCCGCCCTCTTCGTGGCCGATGTACCCCGGCGGCGAACCGATGAGGCGCGATACCGCATGGCGTTCCATATATTCCGACATATCGATCCGGACGAGCGCACGATCGTCGTTGAACATGAAAGCCGCCAAAGCCCGCGCGAGCTCCGTCTTTCCGACGCCGGTCGGGCCCAAGAACATAAAGGAGCCGCTCGGCCGGTCTTCATCCGCAAGGCCGACGCGCGACCTCCGGAGCGCCCGCGCGACCGCATTGATCGCTTCTTCCTGCCCCACCACGCGCTTCGCAAGCTCCTCTTCGATGCGGGCGAGCTTTTTCACTTCGGACTCGAGCATTTTTGAAACCGGGATTCCCGTCCACCGCGAAACCACGGCGGCGATATCTTCTTCATCAACCATTTCCTTGATGAACTTGCCGGTACCCTGCTTCGCCTTCCCTCCTTTTTCCGTCTTTTGATAATCGCGTTCCGCCTTGGGGAGCTTCCCATACCGGATCTCCGCAACTTTGTCGAAATTCCCCTCCCGCTCGGCAAGCTCCGCTTCCCTCCGCAGATCTTCGATCTGCTTCCGAAGATCGTGGAGGCCGCTGGCACCTTTTTTCTCCGTCTCCCAGCGCGCGGAAAGGCGGGTATTCTCCAATTTCAACTTTTTGAGTTCGGTGTTGATCTCCTTGAGGCGCACCGGCGTCCTTTTTGAGCCGTCTTTCGCGAGAGCCGACTTTTCAACCTCGAGGCGCATGATTTCCTTTCTTACCCCTTCGATCTCGGAAGGGACGCTGTCCGATTCCAGACGCCGGGCGGCGGCTGCTTCATCCACCAGATCGATCGCTTTGTCCGGCAGGAACCGGTCGGTGATGTAGCGGGCACTCAAATTGACCGCCGTAATGATAGCGCCATCCGTAATCTTCAAGCCGTGATGCATTTCGTATTTTTCCTTGAGCCCGCGGAGGATCGAAATCGAATCTTCGATCGAGGGTTCCTCGACCACGACCGGCTGGAAGCGCCGCTCGAGCGCCGCATC
>CAZMFA010000045.1:0-2429 GCA_964565515.1 uncultured Candidatus Saccharibacteria bacterium
TCAAATGATCGGCCAGGAGCTTGATTCGCCTGGAAATAAGCGAGATTTGCACCTCACTTGAGCCCGTGTCCTTGTCGTGCCGGGCCGTATCTTTCATCGCGTTCTGTTTTTGTCTTTTGGTAAGCATTGTTGAGATTCTACCGTAAAAACCCCCCTTTGTAAAGAACTCATAAAAAACTGCCCGTTTGAATAAGCGGGCAGTGGTATGTGCGACAAGCGCCTTAATCCAGGATAATGGTCCCTAGTTGGAGAGAGTCGGGGGCTCCATGGACCTTCTTGTCGCGTCGCGCCGTTACGATGATGTCGGCGACGCTCCGCATCGAATAATGGACGGTTATTCTCATAAACCAATCCTCTTCCAGGAAATTCCCCTCTTTCGAGAAATATGAGAATCTTTGGGGGGAATTACAGATCTCCTCTTGGAGTATGAAACGGTAGAACGATTGGGAAGCCAGGTCCAGGGTTTTTTCGAATTCAGAATCCCCCTTGAAGACGACCCCTTTCATTCCACTGGAGACGGACTCTTTGATAATAAACGGAGTGCCGTTCATTTTACCGCTCCAGTAGCTCTTTTTTTCTCCCTTGTGGATAAGGTAGGTTTGTGGAATGTATCGACGCAAGAGCTCCAACGACGGTGACGGTATTTGGGACCTTAAAATAGCCTCCAGGTCCTCATCGCGTTCCTCGTTCTTCATGAGGGCAAGCGACGCCTTCGATCCAAAGAAGGGCTTGGGTGGTATCAGGAATTCAACTCCCCCTTCGGCGTAAAGTTCGGCAAGCCGGACGTTGAGGGGTTGATTGGAGAAGAGGAAGGGAAAATCAACAAAGAGACCGTCCGCTTTTTCTCCTCCTTTCATCCCAAGATTGCCGCCGCTGTCTATGGTCATGTCGTTCTCCGATGCAATAGTTGTGCGAACGCCGAGGTCGGCCAGTCCGGATTTCAAAATCTCGAATTCCGGAAGATAGAATCGCTCGCGGTCGGAATAGAGAAGCGTAATGCCGTCTTTGCCAAGTCGCTGAACTCCATTTGCGAGGGAAGCTGCTACGCCGGGAAACGATCGCGCTTCCGGGTAAAGTATTCGGCGCAGGCGTGCGGCTAATGTGGAATAACCCAAGCCGTGTTTGTTGTGGCCGTCTATTTCGGCTATGAAGTAGCGGCCATCCTTCGATTTCATGAGGTCGACCTTGCATATCATTGGAACCGAGCTGGGTTTGAGCAGCATGATCTCCCGATAAACGTTGGGGATTTCCATTCCCAAGATCTTGGAGATCTTATTCCAAGCGTTGCTATGGTGAAGTTTTGGGTTGAAAGCGATTGTGGTAATGCGCCCCAATCCGCCGAGACAGTCGTACAGGGCTTGTCCCAACTTTTCTAATTCAACTTTCTCAGACGACGTCACTTGGTAGACGCTCGGTGACAAGATGAAGGTGTGATTTTCCCCGCCCCGCCATATGCCGGAGTCGGTTACCATACGTTTCATATCGTGGTAATTCATAACAGGTCCTTTCTTTTGTTGTTTAAGAACATTACACGCTGCCTTAGTTGGCAGCACTGCTGACGCCTGCGCAGGCGTCAGCAGTGCTGCCGCCAAGGGGGAATTCACCAGTGGATTACTTTTAAAATTTCTTTCAATTCATTCACGGTATACATCGGTGTTTCGCCGGCGGCTTGCGGCATTTCGTTTGAAAATTTACCCGCCTTGATTCGTATCGTCTTGAAACCGAGTACATTCCCTATTTTTATTTCGTCCCCGATGCGATCCCCAACTACGAAACTGTTTTTAAGATCGACGGTCCTGTTGCGAATAATCGATCTGAAATCCCCCTCGTCTTTTGTGTCCGAAATCGTGATAGCGCTGAAATACCGGCCGATTCCCGACCGGTCGATCGCGGACATCCTTGATTGCTCGGCGCGGCTGACGAGAAACAAGATGAAGCCGCGGCGCGCAAGCGCGCGGAGGACGAATTTAACTCTCGGGACGAGTGACAACGTGTCCGGATCGTAGAGTGTTCTATTGAAGTCGAAAATTATTATTTTTTCCATGATTTTGAATAACAAAAAATAAACCCTCTTTGCGGAGGGCTGGTTCGATTTTTTTTGTGTTAGGGGTCGCTAAGCAGCGAATTCAAAAACCAACCTTCCGGCTGAGGAAGCGTGAAACCAGAAAGCGTGATGGTTTTGAATCGTTACCATAGATCTTATTCATTTATGTTAGCAACAATGAGCATTCTGTCAAGTGATATTGTGCGACAGGTAAAAATGATAGAATGATAAGAATGATCGAGATAGAAAAATATCTCAAGGAATACTTGGATTACTTGGAGATCGAAAAGAACCGGTCGCGAAAGACGCGCGAAAACTACGAGCGGTATTTGAAGCTTTTCGTGAAACTGACGGGCGTGAAGTCCCCTTTTGACATCGACGACGA
>CAZMFA010000046.1:0-2379 GCA_964565515.1 uncultured Candidatus Saccharibacteria bacterium
GAAGCGTTCGATATGAATTTGAGAGCATCGTCGGCCGTCGAATACGGTGCGAACGACGTCTTCGGGGGAAAGATCGTCGATGTGGAAACATCGGATTACTCATCAACAAAAGTCGTAGTCGAACTCGATCGCGGCGGAAAGGTGCTTGTGACGCTCCGGAGATATTCGCCGGTTGCGGTCGGCGATGCGGTGGCTTTGCGAGGGACTATAGAACGACCGGTGGCGGGCGGTTACGCCGATTATCTCGCAAAAGAGGGAATCGTCGGGACGTCGAATTTTCCGGAAGTCGTTTCGGTATCGGCTGGCGGCGGATTGCGGCGTTTCTTGTTCGGGGTGAGAAACGGGGTGGTCGATATCTTCAAAGAGACGCTGCCGGAAAAAGAAAGCGCATTCATGGCCGGCCTTCTCCTCGGCTATCGCGGCGGTTTCTCTGGGGATTTCACTGCCGCCATGCAGTTAAGCGGCACGACGCACCTCGTGGCGCTCTCGGGGTATAACGTATCGCTCGTCGTGATCGGCGCGATGAGTCTGTTCTCGCTCTTTTTGCCGCGGCTGTGGGCGTTCGGCGTCACCTCGTTCGCCATTTTCCTCTTCGTTACCATGACCGGAGCCGAAGCATCGGTCGTTCGGGCAGCCATCATGGGATTTTTGATCCTCTTGGCAACCGAAAGCGGCCGCTTCTTCGATCCGCGGAATGTCATCGTGCTTGCCGCGTTTTTCATGCTGATCGCGAATCCGAAGCTCCTTGTTTTCGACGTCGGTTTCGAATTGTCGTTCGCGGCTTTCCTCGGCGTCATGTATTTGAGGCCGTCATCCGACAGGAGTTTCATGGATTGGAAGGGTAATCTATCGTCGACATTCGCCGCCCAAGCGGCGGTCCTTCCGATCGTTGCGGCGAGTTTCGGATCAATCTCGCCGTTGTCTCTCTTCTCGAATATCCTCGTTTTGAGCTTCATCCCCGCGACCATGGCATTCGGATTCGTGGAAGCGTTTCTCGGATTCATGTCGCGGACGGTCGCTCTCGGTGCGGCATTTCTCGCATTCCCGTTCCTGAAATTCGAGACGGCGGTCATAGAATTTTTCGGCGGGCTGCATGTTATGGTCCAACTGCCGTTCAGTCCGTGGCTCATGGCGGTGTACTACGGCTGCCTCGTTGCGTTTGTCATATGGAGAAAGAAAAGGGTTCTGCAGGGGAACTGAAGATTGCCGTTGACTTTGTCGACAAGCATTTTCAGAAAGTCTTGCCGTTCCTTTTGGTTGTTGTTGCGATCAGCCTCTTTTCTTTGGGCGCGGCAGGCGGGAAGGACTCGTTTGCCGAATACTTTTTGCCGGTCGGCGAAGGGGACAGCGAACTCATTATAACGGCAAGCGGAGCGAAGATCTTAATCGACGGAGGTCCGGCCAACTCCGCGGTTTTGGAGGCGTTGGATGCGATCCTCGCTCCTTTCGATCGATCTCTCGACGTCGTCATCATGACGCATGCCCAAGTTGATCATTTCGGCGGACTTATGGATGTGGTTGGGAATTACCGCATTGGCTTGTTTCTTTGGAACGGCATTGGGAACGGAACGGATACGTTCAAAGCTTTCGAAGAGATTTTGAATAGGGAAAATATCACTTCGCTTGTCGTCGGAGCGAGCGACCGGATTACGATCGGCGGAACGGAAATTCGCGTCATTTCGCCCGGCAAAGCGCTTCTTGATGAGAATGATGAGAATGCCTCGGCGCTCGTCGTCGAGGTGAATGCGAGTGGCATAACATCGGCTTTTATGAGTGACGTCGGTCCGAAAATAGAAGAACTGCTTGCCGATCAGATTGGCCCTGTGAATGTTTTGAAAATCGCTCATCACGGATCGATCGGATCGTTATCGGAAAAATTCTTTACAATGACTTCTCCGGGTATTGCGGTGATTGAAGTTGGAGAAAATACATACGGGCATCCTTCGAAAGAAGTGATGTCCGCGCTCGTCGCGGTCGGTGCGCGGGTCTTCCGAACCGACAAGGAGGGGATCGTCAAGGTGGAAAAAACCGCTGCCGGGAGCATTGGCGTGTTTGCGGTGCGGTAAAAATTCGGGTATGATGAGCTTCAATGGAAAGGGTACTCTCGAGGAATATTAAAGATTACGAAGGGAAGGAAATAGCGCTCACGGGCTGGGTGGATGTCCGCCGCGACCACGGGAAGCTCATCTTCATCGACCTCCGGGACCGGACGGGGGTGACGCAGGTCGTCTTTACGCCCAAAGACAAGGATCTCCACGCGCTTGCGGAGAAGCTCCGGCCGGAGTGGGTGGTGACGGTCACGGGCACCGTCGGGAAGCGCCCGAATGGCATGGAAAATCCGAAGATCCCGAGCGGGTACCACGAACTCCAAGCTACGAA
>CAZMFA010000047.1:0-2229 GCA_964565515.1 uncultured Candidatus Saccharibacteria bacterium
CGCGGCGCTGTGGTGGAAACGGGCGCGGTGATCCAAGGGCTCAAAGAAGAGATCTTCGGCGGCGTCGCCTTGGATGTTTTGGAGGAAGAAGGCGACACGAAGAACGAACTCGAGTTCTTATCCGGTTCGACCGCGAAAGAAGCCGGTCTAAGGACCGTGCTGGAGAACGATATGCTCATGAAGCACCCGAAGGTCCTCATTACGCCGCACAATGCGTTCAATACGAAAGAAGCGCTGGCGCGGATCCTTGCGACGACCATCGGCAACATCAAAGCGTTCGCATCGGGTACGCCCGCGAATGTAGTGAAAGAATAAGAGCATGAGGGTAAAGGATTTTGCAATCGACGAAATCTTCGACTCGCGGGGAAATTCCACGATCGAAGCGGGTATTGCCGTGAACGACGAGTTCGCTTTTTACGCATCGGTGCCGGCCGGCAAAAGCCGCGGATC
Source organism: uncultured Candidatus Saccharibacteria bacterium (assembly GCA_964565515.1). Taxonomy (GTDB): domain Bacteria; phylum Patescibacteriota; class Minisyncoccia; order UBA6257; family GWB1-50-10; genus JAKAHT01. The sequence goes on from CAZMFA010000047.1 coordinate 451, forward strand.
GCGCGAAGCGGCGGTCTTGAGTTTTGCCGAAGCATCGAGTCCGAAGAATAGGAAGAGGCTATCCGCGCTGAAAGGGAAGGATTTCCCGGATCAGCGGTCATTCGACGAGTTCTTAATCAAGCTTGACGGTACGGAAGGCAAAACGAAGATTGGCGGCAATGTCATGCTCGGCCTTTCCATGGCCTTTGCGCGCGCCGTATCCGCGGGCCGGAAGATGGAACTGTGGGAATCCTTGCAAAAGGAATTTTTTGGGAAAAAAGCTGAGAAGCCGTGGGAGCCCGTGATCTTTTCGAATCTCATAAACGGCGGCGAGCACGCCCAAAACGATCTCGATATTCAAGAATATATGGTGCTCGTCGAAACGCGGGGAAATGTGAAGCCGGCCGTGAAGAAGCTGATCGCATTCTACCGGGCGCTCGGCGTTAGGCTCGGCAAGCTGAAGAAGATTTCAAATCTGGCGATCGGCGACGAAGGCGGCTACTCGCTTGATTTCTGGAACAATCTTGAACCGCTCGCGGTTCTTTCTGATCTTGTAAAGAAGGAGGGCTTGTCGGGGAGCTTCCGGCTGGGAATGGACGCCGCAGCCAACGGATTTGCCGTTGCCGGCGGGTACGAGTTCGACGGCAAGAAGGTGACTGCCGAGAAGCTCGCTGTGATCTACGAAGGATATTTTAAGAAGATTCCGGCACTTGCTTCGATCGAAGATCCGTTCGGCGAGCGCGATACGCGGGGGTTTTCGCTGCTTTCAGGGAAGGTGAAGGGAAAAATAATCGTCGGCGACGATCTTACGGTTACCAAGCGGTCGCTTATCGAAGAGTATGCGGAGAAGGGGTTGGTGAGCGGAGTTATTATAAAGCCGAATCAAGCGGGGACGGTGACCGAGGCGATCGAGGCCATGCAAGGAGCCCGCGAGAAGGGGATACGGACCATCGTTTCTCACCGATCGGGGGAGACCGATGACGTGTTTATCGTCCATTTGGCGAAGGCAGCCGGGGCATACGGCGTGAAGATCGGCGCCCCCGCCCGGGAGCGGATCTTCAAATTCAACGAGCTTTTGAGGATTGTGTAGCGCTTTTGGTATAATGGATATATGAAACCTCAAATAACTTGGCTCGTTGTAGCCATCGTGGTTCTCGTGGTCGCCCTCGTCGTGTTCTTCATTTTCGTGGGAGCGAAGCCGCAGGCTCCTGCTTCGAACGCGAATCCGTCGCCGGCAGCTGCCACTACTACCACCAGTACGCAGAGCCTGGGAGCTCAGATCTACTCGAACGTCGCTCCCCAAGCCGCGGTGCCGCAAAGCTTGCCGCAAACCAATCCATTCGGCCAATAACATGAGAAATAAAACTTTTTCCATCGCCTTGTCGGTGGTTGTCCTCGCGACAGGACTTTTCGTGTCGCACTACCTTGTGACGAACGCCCAGATGACGACGGTAACAACGGCGGCGTCGAGCACGGTCGTTTCGCCGTCGTCGTTGCAATATCCGATCGCAGCCTTGGGAAATTGCAACAGTGTCGGCGATTGCCGGACGTATTGCAATAACCCGGCGAATGAAAATGCTTGTCTCGCCTTCGCCGAGCAAAACCATTTGATGACCCAAGAGCAAGTGCAGAGAGCGCAATCGTTCCTTTCCTTGATCCAAAGCGGGGGAACGCCGGGGAATTGTTCTTCGGCGGGCGATTGCCGCACGTATTGTTCGGACGCAAGCCATGCAAGCGAATGTCTCGCCTTCGCCGAGCGGGAAGGATTTGTAAGCCAAGCGCAAGTGCAGGCGATCCAGC
>CAZMFA010000048.1:0-2013 GCA_964565515.1 uncultured Candidatus Saccharibacteria bacterium
ATCGAAAAAAAGAAAAGCGAAGGGAAGTTGAACGAGATAGCGGATACCTTGTCGAAGGCGGTATATGACGCATCGTCGTCGGGCGGTGATACGGCTTGGTTTTCTGTTTGGAATGAGGAGGGTATGGTCGATTACAGCGCACTCCTCAAGTTCAACAAATATTCGGGCGTTTGGAAAATAGAAAGCATGTGATCCCAATGAAATACTTTCTCGCGATCTTCGCTGTGGGATTTTTTGTCTTTGCGTCGAGTGCTTTCGCCTACGATTCCGGAACGCATGCATTTCTCACCTCGTCCGCCGTCGAATTTTTCAATCAATCATCCTCTGGAAAGCTTCCTGCCGATTTAAAAGATTTCCTTATTGACGGCTCCCTGCGGGAGGACGATATTCCGCGATCGTTCAATCACTTTTACGATCCGGTTTTCAAAAGGGGGTTGACGTACAATCCGGTTATCAATGCCGTGAATCTCCCCGGGCAGTGGGAAACGTCGAAAAGCTGGGCGCAAAATCCCACGAGCCAGAACTCAATCGTCTACAAAGTCGCACCGACGATCGCTTCGATACTCTCGGCCATCGAAAAGGGGAAAATCAGTGATATTTCGACGGAATCCGATTTTACGTGGCAGCGGGCTGTCGATCTCTATAATGCTGGGGAAAAAGAGGAGGCGATGTTCGCGCTGGGACACGTCATCCATCTCATTGAAGATGCAAGTGTGCCCGATCACACGAGGAATGATCCGCATCCCGGCGGGAGCCCCTATGAAATTTGGGCCGCGCGGTTTACTCCGCAGACGCCGGATACAAACCTCGCGCAGAAATTGGGCGGTACACCGATCGTCCTCGCCGATCTCGGCTCTTACTTCGACGGCATAGCGAACTATTCCAATAACAATTTCTACAGTCGGAATACGATCGGCTTGCAAAGCGGGTACAACTTGCCGGTTGCCGACATGTCGGATTTGGATGTGAGGAATGGAAAATACTACGTGATGGGGCACGACGGCGAGAGTCATGAATACCCCTTGTTAAAGAAAAACTCGGTACTCAGTTTGCTGTTTGACTTTAAGAATGTAACGGTGACTGTAGATGATGAGGCGGTAAAGAGTTCTTACTGGTCTCTTCTTTCGACGAAAGCTGTGCAGTATGCGGCGGGAGTTTTGGATTTGTTTTTCAAGACCGCGAAGGCGGCGGAAGTAACAGCAGGCTCACCGCAAACGATTAGCGTGGCAACCACCGGAGCGCCTTCGGTGCCTCGGGGGATTGCCGCTCGAGAGACTATTATCCTGCAGCCGGTAGTTTTTACTGATCGTTCGGTAGTTACCATCGGCGAAAAGGTGATCGAGAGCGGCGAGCATTTTACGCCGCTCGGCCGGGTTGCGCTTATTTTTAATTTACCGAACGGGAAATCGGTGACGTCGAACGTTCAAGCAGATGATGCCGGTACCTTCCAAAACGTTTATCAAATGCCGCTTAATGCCGCCACTGGAACTTACGCGTACTACGCAAGGGATCTTACAACCAGTGCCGTGAGTGGTAAGGTGATGTATTCGGTGGTTTCAGAGATCAAGAAAGTTGATCCGATAATCGTTGCGGCCAGTTCTTCGGCTGTTCAAGATACAGGGGAAACATCAACTAAGACTTCCACGTCTACGGTGGTACGCCAATGTAAATTCAGCGAAGACAGCCCGCTCCATACGCCGGTCATTTTGAACGAGGTAGCGTGGATGGGCGGGAGCGAAACCTATGGATTGAATTCATCAGATGAATGGTTTGAGTTGAAAAACACGACCGGGGCGGTTGTTGATCTCTCCGGTTGGCAGATTGTGAACAAGAAAGGGACGATAAAAATAATCTTTCCTGCGGGCGCAATCTTATCGCCGTGGAGTTTTTATCTCTTGGAACGGACCGATGACAATTCGGTGCCGAACCTATCCACAGATCTTACTTACACTGGCGGACTTGCGAATACGGACGATGGTCTCGAAATCTTTGACGTTAACTGCCGGCCAATCG
>CAZMFA010000049.1:0-1956 GCA_964565515.1 uncultured Candidatus Saccharibacteria bacterium
GCTCATCGAGGAACTCTACACAAAAATGGTGAAGGAACTGTATCCCGAAAAGAAGATCAAATGGTCTCCGTTCCCGCGCCTGAACTACGCGGATGTGATGGCGAAATACAACTCGGACAAGCCGGATTTGAGGGACGACAAGAACGACCCGAATGAATTGGCATTCGCCTTCATTGTCAATTTCCCCATGTTCGAGTGGAAGGAGACGGAAAAACGCTGGGACGCCGTCCATCACCCGTTCACCATGCCGCAGGTCAAGGATACCGATGATTTCTGGGCAAAATTCAAAAAGGACCCGGCTTCCATTCCCGCCTTCCAATACGATTTCGTCTTGAACGGTTATGAGATCGGCGGCGGATCCATCAGGATCCATGATCCGTTGCTCCTCGCGGCCGTCTTTGAAGCGATGGGCAACGATCCGAAAGACATCCAGGAAAAATTCGGGCACATGCTGGAAGCATTTGAATACGGCGTTCCGCCGCACGGCGGAATCGCGCCGGGCATTGACCGGTTTATGATGATCTTGGAAAATGAACCGAATATCCGGGAGGTCATCGCATTCCCGAAGACCGGCGACGGCAGGGATCTTATGATGGACGCGCCATCAGAGGTAAGCAAGGAGCAGTTGAAGGAGTTGCATTTGAGCGTCGAAGAAAAAAATAAAAACAAATAAAAAATAAAACCATGAATCCCGTTAGAAATCGCGTACACAAGTTAAAAGAAAAAAACATGAATAAAAAATCAGTCAAAAATATCAATAATAGTGGACGCGACGCACAAGGTGCGTATGCGTACTATTTCTAACGGGATGAAAGATTTCGAATTTCCGTTGTTCAAGACGAAGGTCGAAGGAGTGAATCAAAAGTTCGGATTGGACGATCCGATCGAACGAAAGAAATATTTCGCCGCGAAAGCCGGGCCGCAGATCGAGAAGATCAAGGAATATCTTGATGGGGGGAACTCCTTCATGGGGATCCTTTTGGGGAAAAAGAATTCCGGCAAGGGGACGTATTCGAAATTGTTTATGGAAGCTGTCGGATCGGAACATCTGCGCCACGTCTCGGTCGGCGACATCGTGCGGGATGCTCACGAAGATGTTGAGGACCCGGCGAAGAAAGAAGAACTGACGGACTACTTAAAGGAAAAATACCGGGGGAACATGTCGCTCGACGAAGCGTTCAATGCCTTGTCGGGGCGATCGACGTCCTCGCTCTTGCCGACTGAGTTCATTTTGGCGCTCGTTGAAAGGGAAATTGCGAAAAGCGAACATAAAGCGATTTTCGTGGATGGCTTTCCCCGGAGTCTGGACCAGATTTCGTATTCGCTCTATTTCCGCGAACTTATGGGATACCGCGACGACCCCGACTTTATGGCCTTCATCGATCTCCCGGAGCCGATCATCGACGAACGGATGAAATACCGCGTCGTGTGCCCCGTGTGCCACACACCCCGCAACATACGGCTTTTGCGGACAAAGAAGATCGAATACGATGAGGCGGAAAAGAAGTTCTATCTCATTTGCGACAACCCGGCCTGCGGCGGGAAGCGCATGGTCCCGAAGGAAGGGGACGAGCTCGGCATTGAAGCAATCCGCGATCGGATCGAAGTGGACGATGCCGTCATGCGGACGCTCCTCGCGCTCGAAGGCGTGCCGAAGGTTTATCTCCGGAATTCCATTCCGGCGGATGTCGCGAAGGAATACGTGGACGACTACGAGGTGACGCCCGGCTACCGCTATGAATGGGATGCCGCAAAGAAAGAAGTCCAGGTTATCGAGGAACCATGGGTCGTTCCAGATGATAATGGCAAGCCTTCCGTGAGCTTGCTTCCGGCGCCTGTCGTTGTGTCATTCTTACATCAAGTAGTCAAGGTGCTCGATCTCTAGATCGTGGTATAATATCAGTGTCCCGTTCAATGTGAATTCCGGATTGTTTAATTACATTGGGACTTCGAATT
>CAZMFA010000050.1:0-1545 GCA_964565515.1 uncultured Candidatus Saccharibacteria bacterium
CACCGGGTCGAACAAGTAACTGGTAACAAGTAACTGGTAACTGGAATAAAGAGAATGTGGAACCATTGATTACTGTTTACTAGTTACTGATTACTTATTCTATGAACTATATTTTTTTTGGGACGCCGCGTTTCGCGGAGACAATACTGAAAAGATTGATCGACGCCGGCATGCCGCCATCGCTTGTTATTACGAATCCAGACCGCCCGGTCGGTAGAAAGAAAGTCATCACTCCCCCGCCCGTCAAAATCCTCGCTGACAAGCACAGCATTCCCGTCATCCAACCGGAGAGGTTAGAAATGAGAAATTTGTCATTAGAAATTGGCGAATCGCAATTCGCCATATTAGCCTCCTACGGTAAGATCATTCCGAGAGAGGTTATCGATCTTTTCCCGAAAGGCATTATCGTCGTCCACCCATCCCTTCTCCCGAAGTATCGCGGTGCGACGCCGATCCAATCGGCATTGCTTTCCGGGGAAGAAAGAGCGGGAACGGCGCTCATCCGTATGGATGAAAAAGTGGACCATGGGCCGATCCTCGCTTCGCGTGAATTGGAGCATCGAATTTCGAATTTCCAATTTCAAACTTTGTACGACGAACTGGCGACATTATCGGCCGATTTGCTCGTTGAAGTTCTGCCGGAGTTCGCTGCCGGCCGAATCGAGCCGATTCCACAAAACGAATCCGAGGCGACCTATACCAAAAAGTTTTCTTCCGATGACGCTTTCGTGGATCATGCGGACTTGGAGAGGGCGGAACGGGAAGGCGGTGAAATCGCCCTTCTTGTCGATCGGAAGGTGCGTGCTCTGAATCCCGAGCCAGGCGTTTGGACACTCGAGGGTGGAAAGAGAATGAAACTCCTTGAGGCGGAAATCAGCGACGGAAAGCTGAAATTAAAGAAGATACAGCGCGAAGGCGGAACGCCCGTCAATTTGCCGTAAAGCGTACCGGGAAGCGGACACTTTCGTCGTACTGCCGCATGTCGGACGGGTTGTCTTTTTGCAGTATCAGGAAGCCGGTCGGCGTCGTCGAAGTCGCAAATTCAAGCGTTGCCTTGAATGGAACTGAATTTGTTGTCATCCAATCGCCTTGCGCTTCTGCCGGTGTTTGGCCGAGGATATTTCCGTTTGCGTCGGTTATTTTCACGGGGAACGATCCTTCGAAGTACCACCCCCTCGCCTCCCCCGTTATTGCAAGCGGGCTTTTTACCGTCGCATCCGGCAGCGGCGCATACACGTCGACTTTCTCGGACGTGAACGGTTTCTGCTGTTCTTCTACGGCGCTTTCTTCTGTATGGAAGATCAGCCATCCCCCGAGGATGATGAGTATGCCGATGAATATAAAGATAACCCCTCTCTTCATTGCTTTCATTATATCAAAAAGTGGGTTTCGCCGCTTTGCTCTGGGAATAGGAACTCGAACGCCGCAATTCGCTTCCGCCAGCTGGCGGACAGCAAATTGCTCCCTGACACCTTGCGGTTTCAGTGCTTCCACGACGGAAAACCTCCCGGTTTTCCGACCCTTTCCCCGTTCGATGCCGTAGCA